>NZ_CP019343.1:638868-958302 GCF_002117105.1 Oceanicoccus sagamiensis
CATGCATAGCGACTTCAGCACACATCCGGGCGGAGGCGCAGAGCACCATAACCACTTCATTCAGATTATGGTGATTGGATTTTTCCAGCGCCACGGCGGAGTCCCAGGCTTTTTCTGCATACTCAAGGGCCGACTCTGGTTGGCCCAGCCACAAATAATGTTGCGCTAAAAAACTATTGACAATAGCAATGGAGCGATCGGCCAATAGGGACTCACAAATACGAATAGCCCGGTTCATAGCGATTTCAGGGCGGCCATCATCGACACCCCGGTGCGCCAAACCCATACCAACCCAATATAAATTAATCGCTTCTTTAAGGCGGTTACCCACCTCACGCTGCATCACCAGCCCTCGCATCCCCATAGCTTCCGCTTCGCGGAAATTACCAGACTGGCGTAAGCCTTTGCCAAAGTTGGCCAGCCCTTCGGCCATTTTTTCACGGTCATCTACCGCTTCACACTGTTCAACATGCAGCTTATACAGCGGTACTGCTTTACCGGGATAGCCGCCTATCATGTTATAGCTATGGGAGAGTGCCTGTAGTGCAAAAATACGGTTCTCAGTTTTTTCCAAAGGGGCACGTTATCGCAGCCATCGGGAAATAAACACTCAAGCAAACCGGTACGGCGTAAGCAGGGTTGGCCAATACCCAATAAGGTAGGCGCCTCAATCTGCTCACGAAAATACTCGCAGGCCTGGTCATAGGCCTGATCGTCAATCAGGCTTTGATAGTGATTGATGGCATTTTGTAATTCAGTCTTCATTGCTCTCCGCTGTATCGTCTTCAGGCTTCCAGGAGCCTGCGGCAAATAAATGGGTTTGCATTTGCATCATCGCCCATTCTTCATTGTGGTCGGCCAGCGCCGCGATAATTTCACGGTGGTGCCAGCAACTGCGTTTTAAATTATTTTCAATCCGGTGCTGGAAGCGGCCCATTAGCAATATATGCATCTGGAAAATCGGCTTCATCAGGTTTTGCAGATGGGCACTGCCCGAGGCCTGCAAAATAATCCGGTGGAACTCATCATTTAGCTGAGAGAATGCTTTTAAATTCTCCGGCTCGGTTCGAGGTATCTCGGCAATCGCTTCCATCGCGGTTGCCAGCTCCTCAAGCCGCTGTATCTGCTGATCATTAATATGCCGGGCTGCCCGTTTACTGGCATAGCTTTCCAGTAGCGCCCGGATTTCCAGGATTTCCTGGGTTTCTTCTTCATTAAACTGTTTTACTCTGGCCCGCTTATAACCCTCGGACTCAACCAGCCCCTCCACCTCCAGTCGGCGCAGGGCGCTTTTCACCGGTGTGCGGCTGACCCCCAGCGTAGATGCCAGCTCCTGCTCTACCAGAAAGGTACCCGGTGCCAGTTCACCGGAGACAATTCTCTCTCGAATCCCCGCATAAGCCTGGTCTGAAATTGTATCTGCCATTATTGTCACACTCCACTTTGGTATACAATATTTACACAATCTAACGAATTTAACCAACAAAACCATTGTATTTTTTACTTTGGTATACCAAAATGCCTCAACCGTTACAGAATACCACCTAATTTCGCGTTACGCTGAGAGCATCTTATGTCTACCAATACCTCTAACGAGCCCACCGCTGCCCTATTGATCGATCATATGACCGACAAGGAAAAAGCCATCGCCGCCAAGGTGGATGCCATATTGCCAGCTCTACGGGAAAAAGCATCAGAAGCTGATATTAAAGGCGAATTTCCTTTATCCCATGTTCAATTATTAAGCGAAGCGGGCCTGTTGGGCCTGATGGTCCCGAAAGCCTATGGCGGTTTAGGCGGCGGGCTTAGGGATTTATCTGGCGCCACCTTTGCCATGGGCACCGCCTGCCCCTCTACAGCGCTGGCGTTTTTCTTTCACTGCAGTGCCGCTTCAAGAGGCACACTGCAATTAAAAGCACTGGATGCAGGGCTATTTGAAGGTGAAGAAGCGGCAACGGTAAAAGCCTTTGCCGAGAAAGTACTCTATGCCATGGGCCGTGATGCTAAGTGGCTGGCAAACTTTGCCAGCGAGTCCAATAAAAAAGCCAGCGCTATGCTGGCTATTGCCACCACCGCCAGCAAAGTGGACGGCGGCTGGAAAATTAACGGGGTTAAATCTTTTGGCTGCGCTGTTGGCGTGGCAGATGAGTATCTGGTCACCGCCAAGCTGGAAGGTTATGACACCGCCGAAGGTCTGGCCACCTTCTTTGTTAAGCGAGATGCCAAAGGCGTTTCACCGCGGGTTAAATGGGATGCTATCGGTATGCGCGCCTGCGCTAATGATGGCCTGGTGTTAGACGATGTGTTTGTCGCCGATGACGATGCGCTTGGGGTACCCGGCGCTTTTGTAAAATCGATGCAAATGAGCCGCGGTACTTTTGTTGGCAATCAACCCGCAGGAACCTGCTGTTATTTAGGTGCTACCCAGGGTCTCTATGATTACGCTATTCGTCACCTCACCGAAAAAACCTTTTCTGATACCGGCCGCCCTGTGGGTGAAGGTCCAATGCAGCAGGAATTAATTGGCCGCATGACCGTAGAACTGGAAACCGCCTATTCGTGGATGCGTCGCCAGATTGATTTGGAGTCCAGCGAGATAGAAATCCGCCCTAAGGCTACGGTTGAGCGTCAATGGCACTTAGCCAAAGGCACTATCTCCGAAGCCTGCTTTGCCGTTGGTACCAATGCCCTTAAAGCCTGTGGCACCGCTAACACCATGAATACCAGCCCTATTGCCCGCGGTATCCGCGATCTAACCATGGGGCTTGTGCAGGCATTTCCAGCGGAAACCGGTCGTCTTTATGCCGCCAAAGATATTATTTCCAAACAAAGCGAAACACTTTTTTCAACCTGATAGCGGTCAATACGATGAGCAATAAACCGTATCCAACATTTCCAGTGGGCTCCGTGGGCTACAACATGATGCTGGCCCGTGGCACCTGGCATGAGCATGTTGAACTCTACAACCTGGACGGTACACCGCTAAATGATGATACCGCAGCGGGCAGTGGTGCAGCGGGGCCTGCCCCCTATGACCAGCTGATTTATATCGACTTTGACGGTCGTTTTATGAAGCAGACCAATGTCACCTTCCGTGGCCGCGAAGCCCATGCCAATACCTTTGCCGCCGAACTGATTGACGGCGTTTTGGTATTTGACGAGCTGGGGCCCGGAGCCTTTGAAAATATTGGTGTCTCTGGCGGCCCCGGCATTTTGATTTATAACAGCCGCCATATTGATGAAGCCTGTAAGTTATATCAGGAGCCGGACTTTATTGTTTATACCGCACCCGGTCAACGAGTACGCACCACCCTGCTTTATAGCAATGGCGAAGCGACACGCACCTGTACCGGCAAGGCGACACGACTATCACCTGGCTGCGAACGGCGAGACTGCCATGATCCTCGCGGCCCAGAAGGTGATGTTCACGAAAAAGAATTATTTCATACCCGGTTATGGGCAGATTTAGCACAATAGGAAATCACCATGTCATTTAAGCAACAGAGCATTACCATAAAAGGCGCCAGCTTTTCCTATCAACGGGGTGGCGAAGGGCCAACCCTGCTGTATTTGCACGGCGCCGGTGGCACGGGCAACGCCATGCCATTAATGGCAAGCCTTGCCACGCAATTTGATGTGGTGATACCTGACCACCCCGGCTTTGGTCAGTCCGATGATCCCGAGTGGCTGGATAGCATTCATGATGCCGCCTATTACTATCTGGATTTTTTGCAGGCGCTGGATTTAAAGGAAATTACCGTACTGGGATCTTCCCTCGGTGGCTGGATGGCCATGGAAATTGCCGTACGCGACCAGTCCCGTTTTAAACAACTGATTCTTTCTAACGCTGCCGGTCTATCTCTTGCCGATGTTGCCATGGGTGATGTGTTTCTTTGGGGTGATGAAGCCAAAGTGCGCAATATGATTTTCAACAAAGACTTGCAGGAAAAAGTATTAGCGGCACCCGTCAGTGAAGAGCAGCAAGCACTGACGAATAAAAACTTTTTTACCACTGCCAAATTGTCCTGGGAACCGCGCTTTTGTAACCCCGACCTGGATAAGTGGATCCACCGTATTACGGTACCCACCTTGATTGTCTGGGGTGACCAGGATCAATTATTCCCTGAAGCCTATGGCCAGAACCTGAAAGCCAAACTACCCCATGCGGAGTATGTCGTGATTAAAGACTGCGGCCACCTGCCCCATGTAGAAAAGCGCGAAGAGTTGCATCAGCAAATCCTTCAATTTGTAAGCGAGGTTGCCCAGTGAAATTTACTCTATTCCATTTAATGCCCTATGGGGCAGTCGACCTTGACGCCATTAAAGATCACGAAACGGTATGGGTAGGCCTGCCCAATAAACACTATGACCGCGATGCGGGCCACGCCTTATACCAGCGTTATCTGAACGAATTAATTCAGGGCGAATCCCTTGGTTTTGACGGCATTGCTGTAAACGAACACCATTCAACCGCCTATGGCATGATGCCCTCACCCATTGTGACTGCCTCTTATTTGGCAGCCAGAACCGAACAGGTCAATATCGCGATTCTAGGTAGCGCTATTCCATTACGGGATCACCCCCTGACACTGGCAGAAGAACACGCCATGATTGATACCATTTCCAAGGGTCGATTAATTACCGGGTTTGTCCGCGGTATTGGTGCGGAATATCACACTTGGGGCACCAACCCCACCTTCAGTCATGAGCGTTTCCACGAAGCACACGATTTAATTATCAAAGCCTGGACTGAGACCGAACCGTTTCGCTGGATTGGCAAACACTATCGACATGAGTATGTAAATGTCTGGCCTCGCCCTTATCAGCAGCCACACCCACGGGTTTGGATTCCTTCACAGGGTTCCGCAGAAACCATTGAATGGGCGGCGCACCCGGACCGTAAGTACACCTATCTGCAAACCTTTAGCCCGATTAAGTCGGTGTATAAATATCTGCAACAATATCGTGACACCTGTGAAAGCTATGGCTATGAAGCCAGCAATGATCAACTGGGCTGGGCCGTACCGATTTATGTCGCGGAAACCGACGAACAGGCCCGCAGAGAAGCCAAACAACATTTTGAAAATTTCCGTAACCGCTTCCTGAAAATGCCGATTGAAATGCTATTACCACCGGGATATACCTCGCTGTCATCAATGAAAAATATTGCCAAATCCAAAGCACAGATTGCCGGTGATATTACTTTGGAGCTAGCCTGTGATATGGGTATGTTTTTCTGCGGCAGCCCGGAAACAGTGCGCGATCAATTAGCGGATGCCTGGAAGGATTTACGTTTTGAGCACTTATTAAGTATGCTGCAATTCGGCACCCTGCCCGCAGAGTTAACCCAAAAAAGCATGCAGTTATTTGCTAATGAAGTGATGCCTTCACTGCGTGAAATTGTTGACGAAACCCAAGCGGCTATTGCCTGATAACGGTAAATATAATGAACATAGAAACCGAGTATTTAAAGCCCAGCGACCCCGATGCACAGGCATTTCTGGATCGTCAGCAGCATAGGATGTTTATTAATAATGAGTGGGTTGATGCTGCCAGTGGTGAACAGATTGAAACATTCAATCCTGCTACCGGTGAATTGCTGGGGAAAATTGCAGCCGGTGACAGTGACGATGTTGACCGCGCGGTAAAAGCAGCGCGCCATGCGCTGGAAGAAGGTGAATGGTCACGATTTACACCACGCCAAAGAGAAGCCGTACTATGGAAGCTGGCTGATCTGGTGGATAAACATAGGCAAGAGTTGGCAGAACTGGAAACCATTGATCAGGGCAAGCCCATCTATGTTAGCCAGGCTGAAGTGCCTATTATCTCGGAAGACTTTCGTTTTTATGCTGGCATGTGTACCAAGATCGAAGGTGAAACTTTTACCACATCGATTGACTGGCTGCCTGAAGGCAAAGAAGTGTTTTCTTATACCAGCAAAGAACCCGTTGGTGTTGTTGGTGCCATTGTGCCCTGGAATTCGCCACTTATTATGGCGGCATTTAAATTAGCTCCCGCTTTGGCAGCAGGTTGTAGCGTAGTGTTAAAACCTGCCGAACTCACCTCACTGACAACGATTCGTCTGGCTGAACTGATTAAAGAAGCAGGTTTTCCACCTGGTGCCGTCAATATCGTTACCGGTTATGGCCATACTGCCGGAGCCGCTATCGCCGCTCACCCGGATATCGATAAAGTGGCCTTCACAGGTTCAACCAATACGGGTCGCGCGATAATGGATGGCGCCAAAAGTAATCTAAAGAAAGTCAGTCTTGAATTGGGCGGAAAGTCGCCAATGATTTTTCTGGAAGACTGCAATATCGAACAGGCCATCGCCGGTGCTGCCAATGCCATCAGCTGGAATAACGGGCAGATTTGTTTAGCCGGTTCGCGGCTCTATGCCCATAAAAATATTTTTGATCAATTGGTTGAAGGTATCAGCAATGTATTGGGCTCTATGACAATAGGTAACGGCCTGAATCCGGAAACAGCTATTGGTCCTATGGTTAGCCCGACTCAGGCAAATCGTATTATGTCTTATGTGCAATCCGGACTTGAGGATGGCGCCGAAGCTGATATCGGCGGGCAAAAAATCGGTTCAGACAGTGGCTGTTATGTACCACCAACTGTAATGGTCAACACCAATCATGATATGAGCTGTGTACAGGAAGAAATTTTTGGCCCGGTACTAAGCTGTATGCCCTTTGATGATATTGATGAAGTGATCAAACTGGCCAATGATTCTATTTATGGTTTGGGCGCCAGTGTTTGGACTGAAAGCCACTCCAGCGCTATTAAACTCTCTAAACAGATTAAATCCGGTACCGTCTGGATCAATAGCCATTTAATCTTTGATGCCAGCTTACCCATCGGCGGCTATAAGCAATCCGGCTTTGGCCGTGACCGCGGTGTACAGGCGGTAGAGAATTACTTAGAAACAAAAACCGTTATTTCAACGATTTAAACTTTTATATAACAAGAGGCAAACTCGATGTTAGCTAAAGATCATGCAGCCGGTTACAGCGCTACCACAGTGGTACTGTCGTGGCTGGTGCTAATCAGTTTTACCACCACATTTATAGTATCTGTGTCCTGGCCTACTCTGGACGTTAGTGACCCGGTACGCGATTACCGCCGCCTGCTGCATATGAGCTGTGGCGTGGTCACCGCTATACTGATTGTCTTGCGCTTAATCTGGTGGTGCAAAAACCCTTTTCCCAAAGCCCCCAAGGGTATGCCAGACAATGAGTTTGGTTTATCCAGAATCCTGGTGCTGTTTTTCTATATCGATATTTTAGGGCTGGCCATTACCGGCTTTATGAATAGCTGGGCAATGTCTTATGAAGTGAGCTTTCTGGGTTTGTTTACTCTGCCCATTATCGGTGGCACCACCGTTAGCTTTGCCGGTTATTTCCATAGTGCCTTTCTGTTTTTTAATAACTGTATGATGCTGAGTTTTGTACTGATCAATCTGTATCACAGTCTGCGTTACAAAGTGGGATTCCGCCGTTGGCTTCCCGGTTCAATGGCCTAGGGGGAATATCATGGAACATTTAAATTACTCAAAAAATGCCAAGACACTGCATGTCGCCTTTTTCAGCCTGATACTACTAGGCTGCTGCCTGGTGCCCTATTTCTGGTTTGGTGTAGTGCCGATTAAGTCGGATCGTCAGGTAGAGACAGAATATATTGATGTCACATTATCGCCAATCATGCCAGAAGATGAGCTGGAACGAGATGTGCTGCTGGAAGAATTCCGCTGGTGCCGCTACTGCCATGTTATGCAACCGGGCCACCCGGATGAACCCGGCCCAAGCCTGTATAAAATCTTTGGCCGCCGCGCAGCAACTGTGCCCGGTTTTTATTACTCCGATGTTTTCCTGCAAGCCGGTGAGGATAAGCTCTACTGGACGGAACAAACCATTGATGAGTTTATTACTGACCCACAGAAATATTTACCCGGTAACCGCATGTTCCACGGCCCGATTTTTATTGACGACCCTGAACGCCGTAAACGTGTTATTAACCTGTTAAAAAAATGGACTGCTGAAGGCAGTACCTATGGCAAGAAGCATTAACCTACAATGGAAACTATTATGAAAACAACTCGCCGGGATTTTTTAAGTTATTCCGCTACCACCACTGCGGTAGTGGGCAGCGGCCTAGCTCTTAACACAAACGCCAATAACACAGCAGCCCACCCAAACCAACTTGAATTGGACAGACTCTCAGCGCTGCCTTTTGCCAGTGCCGCAATGCCAGCCCAATTTAGCATAGCCGCCGATATTTCCGCCAAGTAGGGTGGATTATAATCCACCAAACTGCCACGCAAAGGTGGATTGTAATCCACCCTACGACAGTTAATTTTTTATAGCCAGGTAAAACACTATGATGACACTTAAAGGGTTTAACGATTCGCGCCTACCAGCGGATTTCCCTATCAACCTTAATGACCCACAAACCAATCTTACTCAGTTTTCCCGCTTAATGGGCAGCACGAACCCTGAAGTGGAAACCTATGGATACTACGGTGGTCATTTATTTGCTTCGATCGATGGCAAAAAAATGATTCCTCTGTTGGGAATTGAAGGTGTCGGTGTAAGCCGCCTTGAAACTCAGCCCAATGGCGAAGTTAAGGCTTTTCACCGTGAGATTGGTTATTACTCGGATATCCGTACCGGAAAATATATTGATAGCTGGCACAACCCGCTGATTGATGACACTATTGAAATCTATCATATTAAAAATATGCAGGTGAATGCCAAACTGGCAGCCATTAATGAAATGGAATTTGATGGCCATATGATTAAAGTCCCCTTTCCTTCCAAATGGGATTTTATGGGCGCTACGGGCGTAAATAATTTTGAATTACATATGGAACTGCCTACTATTTTAGATCAGGCAAAATGGCCACGGGAATACCCGGGACCGACAACTAAAATCTCTGAGATGTTTATGCGCCAGTTTGATACGGCTGATTTACTCAATCCAAAGCTGGATAGCATCCCTAATATGGGTTCATGGTCAAGGGTTTCTACCTGGTTCCCATGGATGTTAATGGGTGAGATTCCTGGAGAGATCGTATTCAGAACTCACTCGCTTAAGCTGCGTAATGGCATTGATGATATTCCCAAACAGTTGCGTGATAAAATTGAAAAAGAAGATCCTGAAAATCTGGTCGCACCACTGGCATCCAGCTGGGGCAAGCCGAATGAGTCTTCTTTTACCAATTTCTTAAGAGACCGCCAACCGGCACCGATGCCTAAGAAGTAAACATAGCGTAAAAATATCGTCACGCCCGCCGTAGGGTGGATTACAATCCACCAAACCTATCCACGATAGTTTAACAATGGTGGATTATAATCCACCCTACGGCGGCAATTTTTTAACCCACAAAGAAGAATGAAAATTATGACTGACGGCGTTCGCATTGGCCCCATCACACTGAATAACGGCATTACCAAGCGCAATGCCCTTACGTTCTTCTATGCGTCATTTTTTACCGTGGGTATTATTAGCTTTATGAGTTTTATGCAGCCCTATGTGCTGACAGAAAATCTCAATATCCCCGCTGATGAGCAAGGCGCTTCCACCAGTATTCTGGCCTTTACCTATGAACTGGTCATGCTGTTATTAATCGCTCCCTTTGGCGCACTGGCCGATAAAATTGGCCGCCGCCCAATTTATTGTCTGGGTTTTTTATGGGTTGGTGTCTCACTGGTTATTTTTCCTCTGGCTGAAACCATGACCCAATTGGTGATGGGACGTATGTTTTTTGCCGTCGGTGCGGCGGCGGTAACCAGTATGATGGCAACTGTACTGGCCGATTATCCGCAGGAGCGCTCGCGTGGCTTTATGGTAGCGATGTCGGGTATTGCCAATGGTCTCGGTGCGGTGACACTGGTGATTGGTATGTCGCAACTACCCGCACTGTTTAAATCCATGGGCTACTCCACGTTAATGTCTGGTCGTTTTACATATGCTATAGCAGCCTGCCTCTGTGTCGTTACCACAATCATTGTGTTCCGGGGGCTCTCAACACTTAAGCCCTCTGATGGTAAAAAAGATAAAGAAGATATTCGCCAGTTATTAAAAGAAGGCTTACAGGAAGCCCGTAAAAATCCCCGTATTGCCGTCGCCTGTATCGAAGCGTTTATCGCCCGCGGTGATCTGATGGTCGTCTCAGTATTCTTTAGTCTTTGGGCTAATCAGGCGGGTTTAGCACAGGGTATGGATTTGGAAACCGCGATTAAAACCGCCGGTAGTTTTCTGATTATTATTCAGTTAACCAGTTTGGTCTGGGCACCGATCTGGGGAATTATTCTGGACAGGGTGGATCGACTAACGGCGGTTGTGATCGCCATGTTTTTGGCAACGATTGGTTATTTATGGGTAGGCTTTTCCCCCAGCCCGATTGTCGCTGCCTTTATCCCCGCAGCCATTATGTTAGGTATTGGTGAATTTAGCGCCATCCTTGCAGGCATTACTCTGGTAGGGCAAGAAGCACCTAAAGAAATTCGCGGCTCGGTGGTAGGTTTATTTAACTTCTGTGGCTCGTTTGGTATTTTATGTATTTCTCTGGTGGGTGGTTATGTCTATGACGCTTGGCGCCCCGGCGCACCTTTTATTGTGGTGGGTATGATTAACGCTATCATTCTGGTAATCGCTCTTACCGTTCGCCTAAAAGTAGGTTACCGGCCGCCGGTAAAATAAGGCGTCGAAGTCTTAGCCCGAAGGGTAATCAGCCAATGCCTCAGCCAGCTTATTACTCAGCGGCTCAAGATCGGCAGAAAAGTGCTGCCACTGCTCAAGCCCACTTCGATACACAGGCTGCCTGACCTGTTCTGAACTGGCTGTTCTAACGGAACGTTTGGTTTCGTGAAAGGATAAACAGGCCGCTTCAAAAGGCAGGCCGCAAAAATCCAGCAAACGCCTAACCTGCCCTTCCAAATCCTCCACTACCTCTTCATATTGCATACGTAATACTTGCCCCGGCAAGACCTGGTCCCAATGCGCCATCAAAGCGACATAGTCTTTATAGTATTGCGCCATATCCTCAAGGCTATAGCTAAACTCCTGCCCCTCAGCAAATAGCTGCTTATAGTTACTAAAGCAACAGGCCATGGGGTGGCGGCGAGTATCGATAATTTTGGCATTGGGTAATATCAGTTTGATTAGGCCAATATGGCGAAAGTTATTCGGCATTTTATCGATAAAAAACGGTGCGCCTTTGCGGTGAATCGCAGTATCTTTAATAAACTGTTCGCCCATGCTGTGCAGCTCATCCGCGGTTAGGTCTTCCAGTATCTGCGGATAGGGTTTGCTATCGTCCCCCTTACCCTGACGACGAAGTTTTTGCGCCATCGCCAAAATATTGGGTAGTTCAAGCGTGCCATCCACTTGGCTATGGGAAGAAAGTATTTGTTCTAACATGGTGGAACCGGACCGGGGCAAACCCAAAATAAAGATCGGGTCTGCTGCATTATGGCCCTGCCCTTGATGGGCAGCAAAAAAATCCGTGCTACAAACATCGCGCTGAGCCATTAATTCTTCAGTCATTTTATCAGCATCGTAACCACTACTATTGCGCTTTAACTCGTTACCCAATTGGTAGTACTTAAAAGATTGACGGTAGTCTTTATTGTCTTCATAGGCTTTGCCCAAGGCAAAATATAAATAAGCCCGTTCCATCAGAGAGTGCTCTGGATTCCCTTCTTGCGCCAGCATCCGGCTGATTTCTTGCTCAGTAAATTGATAAGTTTTTAAATTGGCTAAAGAGTAATAGGCTTCACCATGCTGGGGCCGGGTAGTAATAGCCGTGTTATAAGCATCAACCGCCTGCTGATAGCGTCCCATGGTTTTTAAGGCATGCCCTTTTGAGGTCAGGGTAATGGGGTCATTGGGTAGCTTGGCCAAGACGCGATCAAAATAGGTCAGCGCCTGATCATAGTCACCGGTTTGCATTAATTCGATCGCGTAGATCGATTGGAACTGGGGGTTTTCAGGGGCTTGCTGTAATAAGGTACTGGCTTCTTCCAGAGCCTTGCCAAAACGCTGTCGTTTTCTTAGCACCTGAATATAATCAGTGCGAACTTTGGCATTGGCCGGCTCGAATAGCACAGCGCTTTCCAATAAAAATTCTGCTTCATCCATCGCCCCTAAACGCTGACCGATATCCGCTAACAGGCGCATAGCCTCAACATGACGGGGCGCAGACTGTAAAAATTTGCGGCAAAGGTTTTCAGCTTTAAGAATTTTCCCCTGGGCTAACAAATCTTTTGCGGCAATCAAATGCTTGGGACTGGCTTGCAACTGCGCCAATTCCGCCTGAGCCTGAGACGCGGCTTGAGGCTTGCCCAAAGCCGTAAAAAGATCAACCTGCGCCTGCCAACTGGCAATCAGTGCCGGGTTATTTTTGCAGGCTCGCACAAAGGCCTGCACCGCTTGCTCTGGCTGCTGCCGGGCCATAAGCAAGTGCCCCTGCTCCTGATGGGCACGGCCATGGTCAGGGGCAAGCTGAATCAGCTGGCTTAATGTCGCTGCCGCCTGCTCATAGTGTTTTTGATAGCGATAACACACCGCCGCCATATATAAGGCATCAATATCCTTTGGCTGCTTGTCAAGATGCGCTAATAGCTGGGCCAGCGCCTGATCAAATTGCTGACTCGCCATTAACTGCTGGATGGCCGCCCCATCAATTGATGCTGGCGGGCTTGTTTTTTCTTGCTCTGTCACGCTGCTCTCTCTGAAATGAAAAACGCCCCATGCGGAGCGTTTTAGTTAGCACTAATGTAGTTTACCGTAAACGGTAAACGGATTAGAAGTTATAAGAGAACCTGACACCACCGGTCATAGGCCGCGAGACGGTAATACGTTCGCGGTCATAGTTGAAGTTGCCAGACACTTCAGCCTGCTCGTCGGTCAGGTTATCGATATATAACTCCGCGGTCCATTGGTCGTTAGAAACACCGGCAGTCACACCTACCATCACCCAGCTATCTAACTGCATGCGGTTGATGGTGATAATATCGGTATAAGACTCATCGGAGTAAGACAGATGCGGCATCACATGTGCCGTATTGCCATTAGCCAGAGTCCACTCATAACGAGCCTGGAGGTTAGCCTGTAATTCAGGGGCAAAAGCCAGTTCATCCCCTTTATTCACATCACCGGTAGGAATTAACACATCGGTAATTTCGGTATCCAGAATCGAGAAGCCACCACTGACGATAAGACCTTCAATGGATTGCGGCTGCCAGGTAACGTCACCTTCCATACCGACCACTTCTGCATCCGCGGCATTTTCCGTGAAGAACAGGTTGGCAATACTGGGATCAAAGATACCCGTTTGCATACGCTCAATTTCAACCATAAAGATGCTACCGTTAAAGCGCAGCGAGCCGTCTAACAGGTCAGTTTTCCAACCAAACTCATAGTTGGTAACTTCATCGGTTTCAATGGTAAACGGTACGGTATAACCGGCACCATTGCTGGCACCCCCGGGACGGTTAAGCAAGCCCGGGCGGAAACCTTCAGACCACAGCACGTAGAACAACAGGTCATCGCTTGGGGTCCAGGTAAAGCTAACCTTGCCAATCACGCCTTCATCATTTGCGGTATCGGTAAATAGCTCATCCAGGTTATTACCCGCATTATTATCAACGGTGGCACCAAAGTTACCGAAGGAACCGGCGGCACTACCTTTAAGGTCGACTTCAACATCGTACCAGCGCGCACCAATGGTGGTAGAAAACTGATCGGAGATATCAAAGCTTAACTCACCAAATGCGGCCAACTGCTCATCGGTACGCAGTACATCATTGCGGAACACCACACCTTCTGGCCACTGGCCTTTATATTTGGTCGACGCTCCCTGCGCGGAAAAATTAGGGCCAAAGCCTACGGAAACACCATCAGCGGCAATAGCACTGTTAGAACCGGGGTAAGTAAAGGAGTTAACTTCCCTTAGCTCAAGGTCACTGTAGAAGGCACCAAAGGTAGCGCGCAGTCGTGCACTTGAGTCGGTAGAGAAACGAATCTCGTGGGTTTGCACTTCGGTTTCTGTTTCACTTTTTACAAACAGATTAGGTGCCTGACAGGTGCCCGACGGATCTGCACCACCAGGGTAAGAGACCGAGTAATCACAAATATAATAAGGGATATACTGGCCAACAAATAAGTAGTCGGTGTAATCGACAAACTGGTCGGTATCACGGTCGGTAAAGGCACCGGTATAAACCGCTTCCAGTTCCGCAATCCGGCCCTGCAAGGTCCAGCTAAAGTTCTCGAAAGAATCTTCCATGCTATCTCTTTCATAGCGCTGGATTTCATAATCATCAAGATCAGGGTCAACAAAGAATACGCCTTCTGCATCCAGAGTCTGCTGCGCTGCACCGACGAGTAAATTCCAATCTTCATTAATATCCCACAGGGCGCTAAAGCGGCTACCGGCATAGGTCGCTTCGTTAAAATCATCTTCTGTGCGAGCACCGTTATCGGCCTTCAGAAAGTTAACATTGCTCAAGTCAGCTGTAGATTGAAAGCCAGCACGTAAACCACTGACGGGAACGCCATTGGCTCTAACAGTACCTTCAGGTCTAAAGCGTGCACTGGACGAAGCATCAACGGTACCCGCCACATTATCAATATAACCGCCCTGGTTATCGACATAGCCTACCGCGCGAACGGTGAGGTTATCAGTGACCGGGAAGTTAACGACACCTTCGGCATTATTGCTGGGCTCGCCACCTTTGGTATAGGCGGTGCCAAATTTTAATTTACCGCCAAAACCGGAAGGGTCCGGCTTATTAGTAATCAGGCGGATAGTACCGGCCTGAGAACTGGCACCATAGAGCGTACCCTGTGGGCCAGCTAATACTTCTACTCGCGCCATATCAGCGGTGTAGACATCCAGGTTACGGCCGGGCTGTGACAGCGGCTGCTCATCCAGATACAGCGCGACGTTAGGGGATAGACCCGCTACACCCGCCGTGGTCAGGTTGGGTGTAGTAGAGGCGATACCGCGAATATAGATCGTATTTTGGCCTGGGCCACCACCACCGGCGGTAACACCGGGCAGCTGAATCAGGTAGTCAGAAAAGTTGGCAACCCCCATTTGCTCAAGGGATTCCTCCCCCAGGGCGGTCACTGTCACCGGGATATCCTGGGTGCTGGCAGAACGCTTGGTAGCGGTAACCATCACTTCTTCGATTTGCGCAATCGATGGCGTGCTTATGCTGGCTGCAACGATGGCGCCAGCCAGTACTTTACGTTGAAACATTGTCTCCCCTTGTCTGTCACCAGATTTAATTAGATTTAATTATTGTATCGGTGTGCCATTGGCTTATTATTTTTATAGCACTTATAATATTTAGAACACTAACTATTTTATTCCGACAAGCACACTAATAACAAGGCCAAGCCACTAAAATAGGCACTTTAATTCGGAAGCAAGCACCACATATATTAAGAACTCTAAACAAATAGCCCATTAACGGGCTATTAAAGCCACCAAATTCCATAGACATCTAAATAATATCCCCACCGAGGCATTATGCAGCAGAAAAACAGCGGCACTCAGCACTACCCCATCGATTACGAAGTGGGCCAGGATAATGTGGAAATTATGGGCATGGATATCCATAACCCGGTGTTCTTTCTTAGCTCGCTGCTGATTATTTTGTTTGTCACCGGCACGATTATTTACCCGGAAGGGGCCAATACCCTGCTCAATGATGTTAAAGCCTGGTGCCTGACTAACTTTGACTGGTTTTTAATGGGCTCCGCCAATTTTCTATTGCTGTTTTGTATTGGTCTGGCTGCCTCCCCCTTTGGTCGTATTCGACTGGGTGGCGCCAAAGCTCAACCGGACTTCTCGCGGATGTCCTGGTTCTCTATGTTATTTGCCGCCGGTATGGGTATAGGACTGATGTTTTGGGGCGTGGCCGAACCGATGGCCTATTTTAGTGGCTGGGGCGGCACCCCCTTTGCGGTTGAGGCTTTTAGTGATGATGCCGCGGCACTGGCCATACCGGCAACGCTCTATCACTGGGGCTTTCACGCCTGGTCTATTTATGCGGTGGTGGGCCTGGCGCTGGCCTTTTTCTATTACAACAAGGGTATGCCCCTAACCATTCGCTCGGTGTTTTATCCTTTATTTGGTGACCGGGTCTGGGGCTGGTTAGGCCATGGCATTGATATCCTGGCAGTACTGGCAACTATTTTTGGCCTTGCCACCTCTCTCGGGCTTGGCGCATCACAAGTCTCGGCCGGGCTAAATTTTCTATTTGGTATTCCCGACCAATTGAATACCAAAATCGGTATTGTTATTGGCGTCACCTTTATCGCGGTTATTTCTGTGTTCCGTGGTTTAGAGGGGGGGGTCAAAGTACTTAGCAATATCAATATGCTGGTGGCCTTCCTGCTGTTTTTGTTTGTTTTTTTTGCAGGCCCAACGCAAGCCATAGTTAACGGCATTCTGGCAACAACCGGGACTTATATTGCTCAGCTAATCCCCTTAAGTCTTTGGAGCGATCGCCCCGACACCCAATGGATGCAGGACTGGACAGTATTTTACTGGGCCTGGTGGGTTAGTTGGTCACCATTTGTCGGTATGTTTATCGCCCGTATCTCAAAGGGCCGCACCCTGCGGGAATTTATTATTGCCGTACTACTAGTCCCTGTAGTGGTAACGCTGTTATGGATGAGCACCTTTGGTGTTAGCGCACTGGTGCAAGCGCAAAATGGTATTGGTGAACTGGCCAATGGCCTAAGCTCTCCAAGCCTTGCGACCTTTCAAATGCTGCAACAACTTCCCCTGGCGCAACTCACCACTGGCTTAGGAATTATGTTAGTGATGGTATTTTTTGTAACCTCCTCTGACTCTGGCTCTCTGGTCATCGATAGTATTACCGCAGGCGGCAAACTGGATGCACCAATACCGCAGCGTATCTTTTGGGCGGTGATGGGCGGACTGATTGCTGGAACTTTATTATTTGGTGGCGGCAAAGCAGCACTCAGCGCACTGCAAGCGGGAGCTATTGCTACCGGCCTACCCTTTACTCTAGTGCTATTAACCATGTGCGGTAGCTTGATTATTGGCTTAAGCAAGGAACGCTCGCACCTGCCCAAGACCCACTGAGTACTGGCAAAGCTCGGGTTTTTATTGAATAATCGCGCAAAATCGATTCACTCAGGAGTCTCGCCTTGGACCGCATTGATGAAGTGCTTATTTCCCTGCGTCGTATTATTCGCGCCACGGATATGCATTCAAAATATCTGGCCAAAACTACCGGCCTCACCTCGCCGCAGGTTTTACTGTTGCAAACTATCCGCAATAAAGGCCAGGTTACCATTGGTGAACTTGCCAATGAGATGAGCCTTAGCGCGGCAACTATTACCACCATTCTTGACCGACTTGAAAAACGCGAACTGGTTTATCGCGAGCGCTCCACGGAAGATAAGCGAAAAGTTCATGCCTACTTAACCGATGCTGCCACCGAGGTGCTAAAAACATCACCCACACCGCTGCAAGAACAATTTACCAAACAGTTTTCAGATTTACATGACTGGGAACAAATGATGATTATTGCGTCACTGCAACGGGTTGGTCAGATGATGAACGCCCAACATCTGGATGCCTCCCCGGTATTGGATATCGGCACCCTGGACCGGCAAGGGGCAGGTGCCCATAAAAACGAAGCCTACCCAACACCCAACGAAGAATAGCTTAGATAAGCCTTATGATTATTGGCTCATTGAGAGCCTCGAATCTTTGATTTCATAAATGGCATCATCGGGCTCTACCGGGGTTAAGAATAAGAGATGATCCATACCCGGCTTACCTAAGACATTACTTTTGGGATCATAACGCACCATCAAACGATAGAAATTATGCGTGCCCGGCTTTACCTTTAAGCTGCGTTTAATATCCCGAAATGACCAGTCTGCGTTTTCCGTTAGCCCGGTAATACGAATCGGGTATTCGCCTGCCGGTAGCACCACAAACTGATAACCATCAGCATCCAATATTCCTAAAGAAACCCCATCAATAAAAACCTCAGGCGATTCCAGCGCCTTGCCATTTAAGCCAATATTGGGCCGGTAAATATAAATAGCCCCAGTACCCTGAGCCAATTTTTCCTCTTTATAATAGCTGCCAGTGGCCTGGCATCCCCAAAGTATGGCAGCAACGCTGAACAGCAAAAACAAGCTTCGGATGATTTTCATAACCAACTACTCCTGGTAACTATCAATAACATCTCTTGCCACCCGCATAGCTGCCAAAGCGGCCGGATAGCCGCAATAGGCTGCTGAGTGCATAATAATTTCGCGAATTTCTTCGGGGCTAACCCCATTATTTAGCGCCCCGCGTAAATGCCCTTTTAACTCACCGTGCGCCTGCAAGGCAATTAGCATCGACACGGTAACTATACTGCGGGTTTTATGCTCTAAACCATCCCGCGTCCAAACACCGCCCCAGACATGCTCCATAGCAGCATCTTGCAGTGGCCGATCAAAGTCAGTGGCATTACCCAAAGAGGCATCGACATGCTTAGTCCCCATCACTTTGCGGCGAATGTCTTCACCGATGGTTAAATCTTCAAT
The DNA here is from genome assembly GCF_002117105.1 of Oceanicoccus sagamiensis. GTDB lineage: Bacteria > Pseudomonadota > Gammaproteobacteria > Pseudomonadales > Dasaniaceae > Oceanicoccus > Oceanicoccus sagamiensis. The sequence continues at coordinate 657,472 of NZ_CP019343.1, forward strand.
ACTCATACAAGCTCCAGATTAAATAAGATAGTTAGATGCCACCGGCAAAGGTTTGTTGCAGGGTGGCTGCCATGGCCTCACAGGCAGCGGATAAAGGATAACGGCGACTGGTAATAATGCCAACCTGCTGGCGGATACTGGGTTTAATTAAAGGCAGGCAGTGTGCGCCCAACTCATTCATCTGTTGCTGGCACAAAGAAGGTACCACACTAACCCCTAAACCATTGGCCACCATGCGCCCGATAGTAGCCAGCTGATGGGTTTCAAAAGCGGGTGAGAGCGACAAACCTTCGCTGGCAAACTCATCAGCAATCAATTCACGTACACGGGAAGGCGCTTGCAGGGCAATAAAATCGGTAGCCAATAATTTACCCGCACTGACCCGTTTCTGTTGTAGCAAACCATGGCCGCTGGGTAACACGGCAACAAAACGGTCTTCAAATAGCGGGGTAAAGATCAGGTCATCGCTATCACCGGGGTCAAAACTAATACCCAGCTCTACGCGCCCACTACGCACCATCGCTACCACCTCTTCAGCAATCACATCATTAAGGGCAATTTTTACCGCGGGGTAATTATCCCGAAAATCTCGAATGGCAATCGGTAGCTGGTTACCGGCAAAAGACGGCATGGCAGCGATGCTGATTTTACCTTCGCGCAGAGCAAAGCGGTTATGCAGATTATCTAAAGCGCCATCCCAGTCTGCCAATAACCTTAAGGCTACCGGGTAAAAGCTCTCCCCTTCCGGGGTCATGGCAAAGGTTCTGGTGGTGCGTATTAATAATTGCCCACCCAGAGCCACCTCCAACATTTTAATAGCGCTGCTTAAAGCCGGCTGCGATAAATGGATAGCCACGGCAGCTTCAGCAAAGCTATTGGACTGGACCACGGCCACAAAGGCCCGAACCTGTTTTAAGGTGACATTGGCAGTGGAGGCTCTCTGACTCATTATTCGATTAAATCTATCAATTTATCCAATTTATTCATTTGATTAATATAATAGACTGCGCCATGGTTGGCAACAAAGTAGCTTGAGGAGTTTGACGAATGGCGGGTTTTGACAAAGTAGTGGACAGTTATGAGCAGGCAATGGAAGGGCTTGCCGATGGCATGACCATTTTGGCCGGTGGCTTTGGTTTATGTGGTATTCCCGAGAATCTGATTAGTGAAATCAAGCGCCGGGGCGCCCGCGACCTGACGGTGGTTTCCAATAATTGTGGCATCGATGGTTTTGGTTTGGGGGTCTTGCTTGAAGACCAGCAAATTAAAAAAATGGTGTCTTCTTATGTCGGTGAAAATAAGCTGTTTGAACAACAGCTATTAAACAGCACACTGGAAGTAGAGTTAACACCACAGGGCACACTGGCAGAAAAAATGCGCGCAGGTGGTGCAGGTATTCCCGCCTTTTATACCGCCACCGGCTACGGCACCGAAGTGGGCCAAGGCAAAGAAGTTAAAATCTTTAATGACCGCCACTATATTCTGGAAGAGTCCATCACTGGTGATTTTGCTATCGTTAAAGCCTGGAAGGCTGACCGCTATGGCAATTTAATCTATCGCCACACCGCACAAAACTTTAACCCCATGGCCGCTACTGCGGGAAAAATCACCGTGGTGGAAGTTGAAGAGATTGTTGAGCCAGGGGAATTGGACCCCACCCATATTCACACCCCCGGCATTTATGTGGACCGTCTGATTTTAGGCAGCTTTGAAAAACGCATTGAACAACGCACTGTTCGCAAGGACCAGGAGTAAGCAAATGGCTTTAAATAGAGAACAATTGGCCATGCGCGTGGCCCAGGAATTAAGCGATGGTTTTTATGTCAATCTGGGTATTGGCATTCCTACTCTGGTAGCTAACTATGTCCCTAAGGGGATGGAAGTGATGCTGCAATCGGAAAACGGCTTACTCGGTATGGGCCCCTTCCCCACCGAAGATGACATTGATGCGGATATGATTAATGCGGGTAAGCAAACCGTCACTGCTGTAACGGGTGCTTCAATTTTTTCTTCAGCCGAGTCTTTTGCCATGATTCGCGGCGGCCATGTTGACCTGACTGTACTCGGCGCCTTTGAGGTGGATGTTATGGGCAATATCGCCTCCTATATGATTCCCGGCAAATTAATTAAGGGCATGGGCGGCGCTATGGACCTGGTAGCCGGGGCAGATAATATTGTGGTGACTATGACCCATGCCTCCAAACATGGCGACTCAAAATTACTGCCACAATGTACCTTGCCACTGACCGGTGCAGCCTGTATTAAAAAAGTCGTGACCGATTTAGCCTATATCGAAATAGCCGACGGTAAATTCTGGCTTAAAGAACGAGCACCGGGTGTTTCGGTCGATGAAATCATCCAAAAAACGGCGGGCGAATTAGTGGTGCCGGAAACTGTCCCCGAGATGAGCTTTTAATAAAACAAATACTTAAAAACACTGGAGAAACACCATGCATATAGACGCCGACCGCAAGGTGGTAATTGTCGATGCAGTGCGCACTGCACTGGGAAATTTTAATGGCTCTTTAGCAACTGTCCCCGCCCATACACTGGGAGCCAAAGTCATTATCGCTCTGCTTGATCGCTCAGGAGTAGCTGCCGAGCAAATTGATGAAGTGATTTTAGGCCAAGTGCTAACCGCTGGCGCGGGCCAAAACCCTGCCAGGCAAGCTGTTATCGAAGCGGGTCTGCCTGATACCTGCCCGGCAATGACGATTAATAAAGTCTGCGGCAGTGGTTTAAAAACCGTTCACCTGGCGGCACAGGCCATTCTCTGCGGCGATGCCGATATTATTATTGCTGGTGGCCAGGAAAATATGAGCCTCTCACCACACCTCTTACCCAAATCACGCAATGGCCAAACCATGGGTGACTGGGCCTTAAAAGACTCGATGATTGTTGATGGTTTATGGGATGCCTTTAATGATTATCATATGGGCATTACCGCGGAAAATATCGCCAGTAAATATGCCATCAGCCGCGAACAACAGGATGAGTTTGCCGCCGCCTCTCAAGCCAAGGCACAGGCAGCCATTGAGCAAAACAAATTTGATGATGAAATTATTCCGGTCGATATTCCGCAACGCCGCGGGGACCCAGTGGTTTTTGCCACCGATGAATTTCCTCGCGCAGGAACCACCGCAGAAAGTCTGGGTAAATTACGCCCCGCCTTTAAAAAAGACGGCAGTGTCACCGCAGGTAATGCCTCGGGGATTAATGACGGTGCTGCAGCACTATTGATTATGAGCGAAAGCAAAGCCAAAGAACTTGGGCTGGAGCCTCTGGCAACCATTGCCGCCTATGCAAGTGCCGGTGTCGACCCGACGATTATGGGCACAGGCCCTGTACCTGCCTCAAAAAAATGTCTGGAGAAAGCGGGCTGGGCTATTGGCGACCTTGATCTGGTGGAATCCAATGAAGCTTTTTCTGCACAGTCATTAGGGGTTAACGCTGAGCTGGAATGGGATACCAGTATTATTAATGTTAATGGCGGAGCTATTGCTCTGGGGCACCCGATTGGCGCCTCCGGCGCCAGAGTGTTAGTTACCCTGCTGCATGAGATGAAGCGTCGCAAGGCCAATAAAGGGCTGGCTACGCTATGTATTGGTGGTGGCCAGGGTGTCGCCATTGCAGTTGAGCGTTAGTTACTATTGGCCTGCGTACAAGCGCAGGCCGCCCTCCCTGATAACTCACTTTTTCAGCCAACTTTGCAAATATTTACTTACTTAATGTAGGGAAATCAGTAAAGTACGCACCTCGTTCTTTATTAAGAAGTTATTCCATGAAATTTCTCTTTGCAACTGTGCTGATCGATCTGATTGGCTTTGGTATTGTTATCCCGATTTTGCCATTTCTGGCACCGGATATGGGGGCCTCCAATCTTGAGATCGGCCTGATTATCGCTACCTATTCCATTTTTAACGGCTTATGTGGTCCGTTCTGGGGTCGCTTAAGTGATCGCTTTGGCCGCAAGCCAATTATCCTGATCTGTCTGGCCGGTGCAGCCATTTCCTATATTGGCCTGGCTTTCGCTACCACGCTTACCGCGATTTACTTCTGGCGCGCTTTTGGTGGCTGGATGGCCGGTAACTTTGGTGTAGCCTCGGCGATGATTGCCGATATGACGACGCCCGAAAATCGCGCCAAAGGTATGGGCATGATTGGTGCAGCCTTTGGCTTGGGTATGGTTATCGGACCAACCTTAGGTGGTGTACTCAGCGGTAACGGCGAGTCTTATACTCTGCCCTTCTTTGTCGCTGCGGGTCTTTCTACCTTGGCGATTGTGGCAGGTTTTTTCTTGCTGGAAGAAACCATGACACCGGAGAAGCGGGAAGAGCATGCCGCAGAGCAGGCCCAACACCAGAAAGTTTCTTTGCTGAAAATGCTGAAGGAAACACACAACACGGTCTTGGCGTCGATTTTTACCCTCCACAACACTTGCGTTAGTGTGATCAGCTTCCTGTTCCCGCTATGGGTTGCCACCCTATTAGATTGGGGCCCTCGTGATGTAGGTATTGTGTTTGGTGTGCAAGGTCTGGCTATGGCCTTTATTCAGATTAAGTTGATTGGGCCACTCTCAACCAAAATGGGTGAAGTTAATTTCCTAATGATGGGTATCGGTCTAACCTGTGTCGGCTTTATCGCCGCCTCGATGGCTGAGACTACACCCTTTATGATTCTGGCCTTCTGTATGACGGTAACAGGGTCAACGCTGTGTCTGCCCATTCTGAACTCGATTACTTCCAAGCGTACTCCTTTCCGTTTCCGCGGTCAGATGATGGGGACTACCTCTTCTATGTCAGCATGGGGACGTGTGACCGGGCCGCTGTTAGGCGGCGTGGTATTGCACTTTTATGGTTTCTCAGCAGCATGGTTGGTGGCCCTGGCTTTATGTCTGGTGTATCTGGGCTGGGCCTTTAGCCAGCGTGGCGTAGCCAATATTGAAGAGGAAAGCCCCCAGGCGCCTCCAGCGGCATAAGCTAGAACACGCAGTACAAAGAAGCAGCCTCTCGGCTGCTTTTTTATTGGATGTTTTTATAGAGAGGGTGAACCGCCTCATAGTTCTTTATAGGCCGTGAACCAACTGCACTGGGTAGGGTGGATTATAATCCACCGGTATAGGGTACTCATGGCTGGGTTTGGTGGATTGCAATCCACCCTACAGCAGCATCGCTCAGTCCGCTTAGGCTTTTTATCCCCACAGTGGTCTAGTCTGTCTCATAGTTCTTTATACGCTGGGAACCAACTGCACTGGGTAGGGTGGATTATAATCCACCGGTATAGGGTACTCATGACTGGGTTTGGTGGATTGCAATCCACCCTACAGCAGCATCGCTCAGTCCGCTTAGGCTTTTTATCCCCACAGTGGTCTAGTCTGTCTCATAGTTCTTTATACGCTGGGAACCAACTGCACTGGGTAGGGTGGATTATAATCCACCGGTATAGGGTACTCATGACTGGGTTTGGTGGATTGCAATCCACCCTACAGCAGCATCGCTCAGTCCGCTTAGGCTTTTTATCCCCACAGTGGTCTAGTCTGTCTCATAGTTCTTTATACGCTGGGAACCAACTGCACTGGGTAGGGTGGATTATAATCCACCGGTATAGGGTACTCATGGCTGGGTTTGGTGGATTGCAATCCACCCTACAGCAGCATTGCTCAATCCGCTTAGGCTTTTTATCCCTACAGTGGTCTAGCCTGTCTCATAGTTCTTTATACGATGGGAACCAACTGCACTGGGTAGGGTGGATTATAATCCACCGGTATAGGGTACTCATGGCTGGGTTTGGTGGATTGCAATCCACCCTACAGCAGTATCGCTCAATCCGCTTAGGCTTTTTATCCCTACAGTGGTCTAGCCTGTCTCATAGTTCTTTATACGATGGGAACCAACTGCACTGGGTAGGGTGGATTATAATCCACCGGTATAGGGTACTCATGGCTGGGTTTGGTGGATTGCAATCCACCCTACAGCAGCATTGCTCAATCCGCTTAGGCTTTTTATCCGTACAGTGATCTAGTGCCAGCATAAGCAGACGTTTATTATGCTGGCTATATATTGCCAATCTCAACTATTAAATAAACGTGCAAGCCATGATAAAAACAATACTTTATAGGGCTCTGGGTTTTAGCCTGCTTTCTTTTACCACCAGTTTGACAGCACAAACCACTGATTCGCCTAACCCGGAGAAAGCTGAACAATCCCCTTGGCTATTTGCACCCGTGGCCACCAGTGACCCCAAAGTTGGCACCTCGGCAGGGTTTGTGGCTGGCTATCTGACACATTTTGATAAGCAATCGCCGGTATCCACCTTTGGCAATGCCAGTACCTATAGCGAAACCGATTCATGGTACTCCGTGTTTTTTGCCAATACCTATTTTGGCGAAGATAAGCACCGCCTCTTTGGCTTATATATTGACGGCAAACTGCGCAATGACTTTGATGATTTTGCCAACGCAGGCATTCCCCTGCAAACTAGTAATACCTTCGATATTTATATGCTGCGCTACCAATACCAACTCTGGGAGAACTGGTTTATCGGTGGTCAAGCTGCCGCCTCCGATATCGGCGTCAGTGGCGATAATGCCTATTCCAGTATCGTCGCCCAACTGGTGGGTTTAACCGACACCAAAGCGGTGGGAATGGGGCTAGCTATTTTATACGACACCAGAGATAACCAGAATTCACCTGCAACCGGCACCACTTTCGACATTAATAACTTTGCCTACCGGCAAAGCTTCGGTGGCGAAAGCTCCTTTGATAGCTATACCGTTAAGTATCATCGTTATACCACTATCTTCGACAAGCATGTTTTAGCGGCCAGACTTAGCGGGCGCTTTTCAAATAATGCTGAAACCGGCGGTTTAAGCTCTCTGGATTTACGGGGGTATGTAGGCGGCGAATATCTGGCGGAACATATGACGGTTGCCGAAGTCGATGGCCGCTTCCAGATTAATAAAACCTGGGGCTATAGTGCCTCGGCGGGGATGGCCTGCCTGTATAACAATACTGGAGATTGTGGCAACTACGATAACTGGTACCCATCGGCCTCGGTGGGGCTAATCTATACCATTAAGCCAGTGGATAAGATTGTATTGCGCGCCCAATATGCGGTGGGCAAGGATAATAACGACGGCTTTTATTTAAATGTTGGCCACCCCTTCTAGAATGGCACTGGCTTTAGCTAACCTCCGGAAGGCCCATTATCCCGCAATACCCAATCCTGCTGTTTAGCCCACTCTGCCATTGATGTCAGTTTAATCGGAATACGCTTAAGCACCGGCTGCATATCAACCAGAAAGGCACGGCCATTGGTTTTATTATTGTATTGATAAAAGTCATCCAGCGCCGCCGCATAGCTCTCGCGATCCAGTGGCGACACATCACCAAATACATCATGCATAAACTCACCATAATGCCGTGGCGTGATATATTCAAAGCTGATCGTTTTACCAAAAGCCTGTGATAAATGGCTGGCAACTTCATCGGGCAATAAGGCGTCTGGCCCGCCAATAATAATTCGCTCACCAATCAGGTCTTCACGCTGTATGGCAGCAATCATAAATTTAGCCACGTCATCCAGACAGATCCAGTTAGCCCGCATGGTAGGTTGATGGGGGTAACGATAAACACCTTCGTTGACCAATGCCGGCTTTACCCAATTCGTTAGTAAATTGTCCATAAACAATACCGGACGAATAACGGTTAATGGCACACCGCAGGCAGCAAAAATATTTTCGCGGATAAGGTTGCCATCGTAGTTGGGTTCGCCACAGGGAGTGTCTGGCACCCAGGAACTGGTGTTATAGACCAGGCGCTTAACACCCACTATCTTCGCCGCCTCACCTACACGGGCAATATGGTCATTAACATGAAGAGCATCTTCAAACATCGGGTGGGTAAAGAATACCGCATCGGCATTGTCGCAGGCTTTGACCAGACTATTAAGGTCATTGTAGTCGGCCTGCACCACCGCAACCCCTTCAAATTCTCGGGTATAGAAACGCTCGGGAGATCGGCTAACAGCCCTGACCCAATAGCCCTGGGCGCGAAGCTGGCGGATTTGCGCCAGGCCCTGCCGGCCACTGGCACCAAAGACGGTAACGGTTTTATTGTCCATAATCGATTAGCCTTCATTATTGTTTTATTGCAATCCGGGGCTATGGATTATACCCCTTGCCAGAACCAGCGAAAGTAGATTTTACTAAACAGGCTTGTTACAGTGCCATGCCTTAGTAATAACAATAATACAGCCTGTACCAGCATAGTCAGGCAAAGTGATAAAAGGACCATCGTGCCGATGAAAGCCATGCCGCCCCTGGAAGAAATCACCGCCCTCGCCGGCCATCAATTCCCCGGCGGTCGTTATAAAATTGAACACTGGGAAAATTATTTATTAACCGGTTGTACTGGCGGAGAAGTGCTGCCTAATAATATGGTACACCCGGTGGCTATGTTTCATGTGCCTATTCGAGGTGCCAATACCAGCATTGCGGAAATGTTTGAATTGGGCCAGGCGGAGTCGGACCTCTCTATTATTCCCGAGTACTATGATTGGGAAATGTTTGAGCCGCTGATTGAAGAGGTAACTTATGATATTACGGGGAAAATTGTTACCGCAGAACGCCGCCAAAACGACCTTGGCCAAACCTATGATTGGCTACAATTTTGTTTTGAAATGAGAACCCCTGACAATACATTATCCGCCCGCGTAACGATGGCCTGGCAATTTACGAGGAATTTACTGTGAGCAACAACTATAAGGTAGGTGACAGTATTCCCGAATGGGTTATGGAAAGTGTTTCAGCAGAACGTATGCGTACTATGGCTGCTATTTTGCGTGATCCAAATCCTCTGCACTGGGATAGAGAGGCGGTGGCCAATCTTAATGTCGGCTCTGCTACTCTGCCTGCCAGCTTGGGAAAACGCACAATTAATCAGGGTCCTCTGGGTTTAAGTTATATGATTAATATGCTGCACGAATGGATGGGGCCAGAGTGTATTAAGCGTTTTTATATGACTTTTCCGCAAGTCGTTCTGGATGAAGACCGGGTTATTGCCAAGGGCACGATTACTGCTTTAAGGGAAGAGAACAATCTGCAACTGGCTGATTGTGATATCTGGCTGGAACATGCAGAGAGAGGTTCTCTGCTAATCGGCAAGGCAACAGTGCAACTACAGTGACGCCGGTGATCACCCCCTTATAACGGCCCGAATTAGTAAATGCTGCGCACTTGTCATTCCCGCGCAGGCGGGAATCTGGCAATCTCCCAATATTAAAATTTTCTCGCTTTCTACCTGGCTGTCTTCCTGTCTGGGAAATTTTCTGAAACCAGTATCGTAGGGTGGATTATAATCCACCGGTTATTAAGACTCATGGTTGGGTTTGGTGGATTGCAATCCACCCTACATAATGGTGCAGAACAAGCCGCTTGTTTACTTTTTTCTTGGCTCAAATTCAATATGCAATTCTTTTAAAGAGCGCAGTAAAAAATGAGGGTGATAGCTAAAATCACTCTTGCCCGGTGCAAACCACATATCTTCAAAGCGATCGACTACAGCAGTAAATCCCCAGATAAGCTCGCGTCGTGCCAAGGGGGCTCCAAGACAATGATGCTTGCCTGAACCAAAGCCCATATGTGCACCTGCTTTAGGCCGCTGCAAATCAATTTTCTCAGGGCATTCAAACACACGTTCATCGCGATTAGCCGCTGCATAGCGGATATTCACCAAACCACCTGCGGGTATTACCCCGCCAGAGGGGAGCTCGGTATCCCGCGCACAAAAACGCATTAAACTCTGTACCGGCGACTCCAACCGCAACACCTCTTCGACAAAAGTTTTCATATACTGTTCGGGGTCACTTTTTAGTTGCTGCCAGATATCTTTATTTTCTATCAGCAGTTTAATCCCCGCCGCCAGCGCATTGGTGGTGGTCTCGCTGCCGCCAACAAAAGTATCTGCCATCATCTCGGCATGCAGCTCATTATCATTAAGCGGCCGCCCCCAATCTTCAATCACGGTATTAACTAAAACGCTGATCAAAGAATCATTCGGGTTTGCCCGTAGCCGCTCAAAAACAGGTTGGAAATAATGCTGGGCTTCAATCTCGCGATCAACCATTTCCATTTCCTGCTCTTCGTTCAGCATCATTGAAATACGCTGAAAAAAAGCATCGGTCCAGCGTTTGATCTGCCACATATCTTCGCGCTTTGCACCCATTTGCTCACCGATAATAAACAAGGGCAAAGGCACCGCAAATTGTTTAACAAAGTCACACCGTCCATCGTCAATAAACTGATCTATCAATTCATAGGCCAGGTTTTCAACCAGCGGGTCTATTTCTTGTATCCGGCTGGGCTTAAAGGCCTCGTTAAACATGGCGCGCATTTGCTTGTGATTGGGATCATCGCGGCCACCCAGTGTAGGTGCTGGTAGCCAACCTTTTTCCTGAAAACGGGCCGCTACTTTTTGGATACGTTCTATATTGTCGGTATTGGCCCGGTAAGGTGTGTCTTCTGCGCTGCTGGGAAAGCTTTGCGTATCCAGCAGTACCTGGCGCACATCATCATAGCGACTAACAACATAGATATCGGTACCAGGCATTCGATAGACAGGAGCTTCGTCACGCAATACTTTATAGGCATCATAGGGGCAGTGCTGTGTTTCAGGGTCGAACAGATTAATATTGAGCTCGTGATTGCCGGTCTTTGTTGTCATGATCGATCTCACCCTAAACGGTCAGTAAAAAAAAGGGAGCTTATTATCGCTCCCTTTAGCATACAGTATTGACTCACTCAGTATCAGTAACTGGTTTCCACTTCCTGACTGGTCATAATGGCGCGCAGGCGATCACTGTCTTCCTTGCCAACCATTTGTTCCATACGCGGCCAGATATGATCGACTTCCGGCGATAAATAGTTGGTACGGGTCAGGGCGTCACGCATGGCGCTTCTCTCTGCCTCACCAGCTTCCAGCCAATCCGCCGGAACACCTTCTTTTACTAAATCCAGTGTGCGGGCGATATACATCTCAGAGGCTTGCTGCAATAACTCAAAGTTAGAAAACGGCGTTGTTACCGCTAATGCCCAAGGCTGGAGAATAGACATCTGCAGGCGAGGGATTGCGCCCATACGCACATCTGTTAGAGCACGCACATCATTATTAATTTCTTCCAGCGGCAAAAATACATTCTGCTGGTACTTGAGGTTAACCGCAGGGTCGGCCTTACCTACTACGTTACAGAAAAAACCCAGATTTGGTGGGCCATCGTGTTTGGGGTCAAACGGCGCATCAACTTCAGGGTCATAAAATACACACTCAGTCACCGCATGGGGTACCAGGCTGTCGGGTTTGGTAATCACATGCAATGCATTGGCTTCCATCCCCACCGGGGCGAAGTTAAGGCGCAGATGTAATACTTTTAAAATATCCGGGTGGTCTCCACCATCAACCACTTGCAGGTAACCCAGATTGCCAAAGGCCGGATGGGCATATTCTTTGATGGTTGAGGCTTCGGTACAGCTTAGCCCCAGAGTAGCGATGGTTTTTTCAAATAAGCCATCAATAAAGTCGGAACCGACATTCGATGTTAGTGTGCTCACGTTTAAATCCTTACTGGTTGTTATCTTGATAGGGAAGTACATTACACCGGGTAAGGCAGGTCGGCTATCTCCTTTACCTGCCTTTACATAATGCCCTCCCCACTCTAAGGGAAGCAGTGGTTAAAGGCTGTTTTTATAGATCACGCCGTCTTTCATAATGATTTTTAGCGTTTCAATTTGCTTATATTCAGGGTCGGCATCAAACCATTTGTCGGTAGCCCCCAGCACCGATATATCTTCTAGCGGATTACCGTCCACTAATAGAATATCCGCTGCGGCACCCTTTTCAATCACGCCCAGCTTGCCGGAAGCCGCATAAGGGTTGCGGGGACCAGAGAGCTCTAACAACTCACCGGCGTTTGAGGTTAACTGCTTTAACACTTCAAAATTACTACCAAATGCCTGGGTGCGCCACCATAGCTCATAGCGACGGGCGCGCTCGGCATCGGCATAAACACCCACATAGTCTGAAGCAAATACCACTTTCACCTTGTGCTTTAACAGTTTTTTACCGAAGTCACCGTAAACTTCTTGCAGCTGGGCCACCATGGGTAATTTTTCGGCGGGCATCAGTGGGTTTTTGGCCAGATCAGGTGATAGCCCCCACATTTGAGGCACCACATAAACCCCCTCTTTAGCGATACGCTTCATGACTTTTTCGGTCATAAAGAAGCCGTGGTCAAAGGCTTTTACACCGCAGTCCATTAAGCGGTTCATAGCCCGATCATTAAACACATGGGAGCTAACATAGGTGCCCCAATCGGCAGCCGCCTCAACCGCTGCGCAAACTTCTTTTTTGGAGTATTGGGTGGTGTCGATAGGATCAAAGCGAGAAGAGCCACCGCCACCGGCCATAATTTTTATTTGGGTAGCGCCATTTCTTAAGTTGGTCCGCACCGCTTTTAAAACCTCAGTCTCGCCGTCGGCTACCGCACCAATACCAAACTGTTCAAAATTGGATTTATCCCAGGCTGTTAGCGGGCCAAAACCAGCATCGGCTCTATCTCGAAAATCACCATGACCGGAGGTCTGAGAGACAAAGGCGCCAGAGGGGAAAATGCGGGGGCCAATAATAACGCCGTTATTGATATTACGCATAAGACCAAAAGCAGGGCCGCCCATATCTCTTGCTGACGTAAAACCATCCATTAACGCCCGCTCAGCCACCAGCGTTGAGCGGATGGCTATATCGGTCAGATCCATTTCTTTTTCGACGGTATCAAAATTGGCATTAATCATATAATGCACATGGCCATCGATCAGGCCCGGCATCAGCGTCTTGCCGTTACCCGCAATCACCATAGCACCTTCAGGCGCATCGATAGCCTTGTCGGAGATACGAGTAATTGTTGTGCCTTCGACGAGCACACTCATACCTTTATAGAGTTTGTTATCGGTGCCGTTAAAGACGTTTACATCGGTAAATAAGGTCGTGCCTGGTACCGGGGTAAAATTTGCCACTCCCCCACTGCCAGCGCCCGCCGCCAGAGTAGGCAGGGATGCGATAAGTATCAGGATGAAAACAGCCAGTTTTTGAAGCAAGGTAAACATACTCGATTCCCTCATTATGTTTGTTATTGAACACAGGTCAGTTTTATTATGGTTTTACGATAGCACAGCTGGGCCATGATTAAAGCTATTGCCAATCCGCCGCTGCCAGCTGCTCGGTTAAAGCACGCAGGCCCCTGCCTTTATTGGCGAGCTTCCAGGCCATATATTCCTTTACCGGATGCACCTCCGGCAGCACCAAGGTTAACAAAACTCCCTGATCGAGATAAGGCTGTATTTTTTGTAGCGGTAAATGCCCGATGCCGATACCCGCAACAATTGCCTCAACTTTTTGCTCAAGGGTTTGTACATAAAGTATTTTGCCCTCACTGCCAAGACCACCACTGCGGGTAATACCGCTGGTGGAGGTATCATGGGTGACAACACGGCGCAGTTTTGGCAGCTCTGCCTGTAACGCCTTTTTATTATTGGCCCACTGGGCTTTGGGGTGCTTGGCGGCAATCACTGGCACCAGTTCAGTACTGGGCAAAGCGATGGCCCGATAGCCTTTTTGTTGGGGCACAGGGCCCGGCGCACCCACAATTAGATCTACCCGCTCCTCTTCCAGCGCCTCCCAGCCACCATTAAGCACCGACTCAGTAATATCGATTTCAATCGTGGGATGATTTTCCAGAAACTGCTGGACCACCGCAAAGAAGGTGGGAGCAGGCAACATAAATTCCACGGCAATACGGATATGGGTCTCCCAGCCTGTAGCCACCTCTTTAGCCCTGTTGGCCAGCTGGGCAGCATGGTCGAGGATATGCCTGCCCTCTTCGAGTATTAGCTTACCGGCAGGAGTTAATACTGAGCGCCTTCCCTGCCGCTGGAACAGGGCGATATCCAGCTGCTCTTCCAGCTTTTGCACACTATAGGAAACTGCCGAGGTTGCTTTGTTCAGCTCTTCTGCCGCTTTGGCAAAGCTTCCGCGCCGATCAATGCTATCCAGAGTTTCCAGTACTTCGATGCTAATCGGATTTTTCTTGCTCATAACCACACTATCCCACTAATCAGTCCCAACCATCTGCCACCACAAGCTATTGTTCTATATTTTAGAACATTCTGGACAAATTATACCCCTTATTTGATTTTCCCCTGTCGTTACAATAGCACCATCAACTCAACAAATACCCAGGAGCAATACCATGAAAGCATTATTAGACACTGCAATTTCCACTAAATCTGGCTTTGACACCCTACCCGTACGTATCGGCGCAGGCGTAATTTTTGCTGCCCACGGCGCCCAGAAACTGTTCGGATGGTTTGGTGGTTATGGCCTTGAAGGTACCGCAGGCTGGATGGATTCCATTGGCCTGGGTCCCGGCATGTTGATGGCTACACTGGCAGGCAGTGCTGAATTTTTCGGTGGACTGTTGTTAATTCTGGGCTTGCTGGTTCGCCCAACAGCGTTGGTGTTAGCGTTTACCATGGCCGTTGCCATTGTCTCTGTTCACCTGAGTAATGGGCTGTTTATCAGTAATAACGGTTATGAGTTTGGCCTTGCCTTACTGGTGATCACTTTGGGGCTGGCAGTTCGCGGCGCTGGTAGCCTGAGTGCCGACCAGCAACTAGCCAGCAAACTGTAGAGAGGAAGCGACCATGAGAACATTACAGCAGGTATTTAGTGCCAGCCCTGCCAGTGACGGTGATGGCGTAAAAATCCATCGCCTTGCTGGCACAAAGCTGCAGGCAGTATTAAATCCGTATTTAATGATTGATGAAATTAACTCAGACAGTAACAGCGATTTTATCGGCGGTTTTCCAGAGCACCCCCATCGCGGCTTTGAGACAATTAGCTATATCAAAGCTGGGCGCATGCGCCACCGCGACCATATGGGTAATGAAGGTGTGATTGGCGCAGGCGATGTACAATGGATGACCGCCGGGGCAGGCGTTTTGCATTCAGAGATGCCTGAACAGGAGGATGGACGACTGCACGGTTTCCAGATTTGGCTAAATTTACCCGCAGCAGAAAAGATGAAGCCTGCGGCTTATAGTGATATTCGCAGCCACAACATCCCTTCACTAGCATTAGCCGATAGCACAGTGAATAGTATTGCAGGTGATATCAAAGTTAATGGCCAGGTACTTAACGGCATATTACCCCAGCGGTCTACCGAGCCATTATTTGTTGATATTGAATTGACGGCTAACGCGACGATTAAGCTGGAGAGTAATCCGAAAAACCCACTGCTGGTTTATCTGTATCAAGGCGCAAGCCATGATCTACAGCAAGGCCAGCTTGGCGTTTATTCCAGCGGTGAAAGCCTGAGATTGGAGGCCAACAACGAGGGGCTTAAGGCTCTTTTATTAAGTGGCACGCCTATTGATGAACCTATTGTGCAGTACGGTCCGTTTGTTATGAATACTGAGAGCGAGATCCGGAAGGCCATTGACGATTATCAAAATAATCGATTGGTCAATCTGTAGGGTGGATTATAATCCACCTTTCACCACCGCCAATCAGCCAGGTGGGTTTGGTGGATTATAATCCACCCCACGAGCTGTGTTTGTGTGTAGATAGAAATAGTTTATGATGGTCCGCAGCCTCAGGAAGAGGTTTTGAGAGGATTTCACCCACCGTTGATAAGGATATCAGCTATGAGCAATTCCCAACCCCCGAATATCCACGATACCTTCTTTCGTGCAGCGATGAAGCACCAGCGGGTTGCGCTGGACTTTATTCGCCATCATTGTCCTAAAGAGATTGCTTTGGCCCTGGACAGCCAAACCCTAAAGCTGTTGCCCAATAATTATATTGCGGATGACTTACAGGAAACGACCAGTGATTTGGTATTTAGCTGCAAGATTGCCAATAAGCCTGCTTATATCAATCTATTGATTGAACATCAGTCCAGCCCCGATAAGATGCTGCCGTTTCGGGTTCATCATTATTTATTTGGCTTGTTATATAACCACCACAAGCAGCACCCAAAGAAAAAACTGCCTGCAGTTTATACGCTGGTATTTTATCATGGCAGGCAAACGCCCTACCCTTATTCATTATCGCTGCTTGATGGCTTTGATGACCCTCTGGGGATTATGCATAAAGTATTATATAAGCCGCTTCCTCTGATTGACGCTAATCAGCTTTCCGATAAAGAACTGAAGCAGCAACGCTGGATTGGGCCTATGCTGACAGCAATGAAATATATTCGACAAAAGGATATGACGAATAATGTAATGGATATACTGGCGTCACTGCTGTGGAATACTGAGAAGCACGATGAAAAGCCGTTACTTAAGCTGCTATTGAACTACATTTTTCGTGGAGGTAATATCAACGTCAAAGACGTGGCTATCAGGGCCAAAACTCAACGAATTACTCATTCAGTAAGGAGAGATGTAATGACAACAGCCGAGCAATTGGAAGCACAAGGTATGCGAAAAGGCATAGAGAAAGGCAAGCTCGAAGGCAAGCGGGAAGGCAAACAAGAAAGCATGAACGAAGTGGCCATCAAGCTACTCAACGAAGGGGCTGAAATTGCCTTTGTACAAAAAATTACTGGACTGTCCCCGGCCGAGATTCAGGCCCTTAAATAAAACGCGTGTACTACTGCCATCCCCGCCCCGGCCGATCGCTAAATACTTTAGATAAGGTCTACGCCCAGGGTGGATTATAATCCACCCCCTATGACGGTTTCTGGCTGGGCTTGGTGGATTACTATCCACCCAACGTCGGCTGTTAGCTGTGCCTTTAAACCGCTTATTGGCTTAAAACACTGATACCACAATACGCCTGGTTTTATTTTAGGCATTGGTCACGGACAGCCATCCGTATCAGCAGGGATCGCGAAAGCAGGCTAAGCGTTTACAAAACGGTCGTGCTCAGTAATTTCTGGCAGCTCGTCCGCAGGGACCTTAAACCACTTCTCACCTTCATCGGGCAACATGACAGGAATACCTTCAACGATAGGGTACTGGCGGCCACAGTCACAAGCCAACCAATCTGCTTTAAGCGGTGTTAATTCACCGCGGCCTTTACCGGCACAAGCTGGGCATCTTAGGATTTCTGTATATTCTGCAATATTCATAATTCAACTCTCTGTAACTGATCATTAAAATTCGACAGTGTGTGGTGGATTGTAATCCACCCTACGGTTTATTCGGTTCTGGCGCCTGCCTGTAAACCTTCGATGGTTACATTACGGACCGCGATATAACAAAGTACTACCATTAATGCCTGCAAGATAAAGATAATCGAGAAAGCCATATTGCCCTGTAACCAGCCTGACTCTACTAATACGGAATAGAGCAAGCCGCTAACAGTAAACGATAAAAACAGACCAATAACCTGGGCCAGGCTCCATAGGCCAAGGTATTTACTCTCCTGTCCTTTGACCGTCATATCCGCCATAAAGCTGATGGACGGAAAAACATATAAACCCAGAGAAAAGGCACTTAAACAGTAGAAGGCATAAAACAAATCAAGATTTTTTTCGTAAGAGGCCCAGGCTAATAAAGCAAAACCAAGAATGGATAAGCTGGCGCCAATTTTTAGCAATTTCTTACCAAAGTCCATCGGCAGGGTTTTAACCTCATCACCATTGCCGCCCGCATCAATCACTTTCTGCTTGCGCTTACTGGCAGTAACACCCACAAAGATACCGCAGGCCGCCATACCCACTGTTTGCAAACCGTTATATAAGGTTTGGAAGATCGTTGACTCACCGGCTTCCATCTCAAATAAATCCGCTGCCCATACTTCCTGAATCATATCCTGTAGAAAAACCGATAATAGCGAGAAAATAATAAACACAAAAAACAGCGCAGCATGGCGGTTGTACTGAATCACATTGATGGATTCTTTCATCGGCTCTAACAATTTTACCGGTTTGGGTGGATTGCGTTTTATTTCAGCCAACTGCTCGGGGGTCAGCTTGGTTTCCAAACCCCAGAGACCAAGAATAGTAATACTCATCATCACCAGCGGTGACAGGTTATACATAAACTGCATACCTTCAGGCGTATATTCCGGCATTAACAGACCGAATACATAAGCCCAGGCAGCCATAGACAGGGCCTGAATCGTCCAGGTCATGGTAACAACGCGTGAGCGAGTTTCGTCAGTGGTTACATCATTGAGCAAATCCAAAAATACATTGGCCTGCATGGCAATACACAAACCAAAGGCACAGAATAATAATAGGAAAGCCAGGTAACCGAGTAAGCTACCTTCTACCATATACAGCATCACTGGCGGCATTAACGGAAAAGCCAGACTGCCTAATAAAGTACCAATCAGCATATAAGGTGTTCTGCGGTAACCCATAATCGGCCAGCGCTCACACATACGACCGATCACTGGCTGGATAGGGCCAAACAAGGTATAGACACCAATAATCACTGCCATCAATGCCGCCGGCAAGCCCAGGTCAGAAATAGCCACCCGGTTTACCGAAGTCACTACCATACAAAAACTCCAGGCTATGGCAATTTTTTGTAAGGTAAATTGTAATTTTGCACGCCCTTCACTAACAATCATAACTCAACCTTTTCACTATTCTTTGATTTTAATAAATCAACCCGACCACTAGCCCAAGTCGGCTTCCATAGCCTTACTCATGCCATCACGATTAATTTTTTTACTTAAGCTGGAGTGATTTACTCGCCACAGGAACCATAGGCTGGTCAATGTAATCAGCGCTTCGATGGTAAAGATATACGTAAAACCCAGTACCGCTGTAAATAAGCCGCTCTCAATCCATGAAGTAACCAGCTGACCAGCAGCAATCGAAGCAATACCGTTGGCAAAGGCAATCGCCAAGCCCCATAGACCGATATAAGCACCGCGCTCAGCATCGGTGGTAAATTCCATCATCGCGGTTAAGGTGCCCACTAAGGCAAAGCCGTTAAAGAAACCCATAATGACCAGCGAGGTATTCACGATAGACCCGTCAACCTGATAAGCGCCATAAGCCAACAGCAATAAGCTAAACACAATACCGGCAATACCAATGGTAATGGCTATACGCTTGGATAGCGCACCGCGGAAAACCAAAAAGCCCATTACAAACATACCGACAATCGCACCGCCACCCCAGATTTGCTGGAAGCGCCCGGTTTCGCCAACGGTCATCTTTAATACTTCAGCGCCAAAGACTTCTAAAATATTGTCTTGCAGGCTATAGCCGATTTGGAATAAAAAGATAAACAGGAAGAAGTTACGCACCGCAGGATTGCTAATAACTGCAACCAAAAAGTCTTTCATCGTCGCATGCTCCTCACCCTTATCATCGCTCATATGAGCATGCTCCAGTGGCGAGCTAACTTTTTTCTCAACGCCGATCACACCGAGTATGGTGACTACGCCTACCACGGGGATCGACAGCAGATACAAAGACTTCATCGTATCAATATCATAGTCAGGCATATAGCTACGAATAAATTGCAGCGAAGCAATCATCCCAATAATCAACATGGTCCAGATAAACGCCGTTACAATACCGCGGCTGCGCTCGGGAATAACTTCTGCCACCAGCGCTAAGTGGTTAGCACCCGCCATGGCAAAGCCTAAACCAAAAATAATCAGAATCACAAAGCCAACCACATAGGCCGCATAGGGAAAAGCAAGAAAGCCAATCACATCGGGATTGACTGACATCGGCACCACGATATAGGGCAAAGCCGCAACAGCACACGCCGATAACATCATACCGATCACGACATAAGGCGTACGGTGATAGCCAAACATCGGCACCCGATCAGAGATGCGACCATAGATCACCTGAAACGGTGACAGAAAGTGGTATAGACCCAACATACTGGTAACAACAACCGCCGCAATGCCTAACTCATAAATCGCAATGCGATTAAAGTTACTGGTTAAAAGGGCAAACAACCAACCCGCCGCCGCTCTGGGAAGGGTTAGCTGGAATGCACGTAGCCATAACATTGCTTTAGAATCGTTTGCCATAGGTATTATTGTCCCGTTATCTGGTCGCTTTTATCTGACTAAACTGAAAACTAACAATTAAGCTAAGCCTTTGATGGGCTGTAAACCAAACTTCCAGAGTAAGGTTTCTTCCTGATCAATATCTTCCAGTTCATCTTCAGCAAACTCGGTAATTTCTTCCATCAGTTCACTTAAGGTAGCGTCACTAAGACTCCAGGTTTCGTTATTGGTGCGATTAGCCATTCGCTCAAGAATAGTACGACCGGAAATGGTCTCTTCCCAGTGACAACCATCCACTTCTTCACCCAGCTTGCCACCCAATTTACCGATAAACTCATAAAGCGCTGGGCCTGCTGCATCAGTGGGGATCATATCGGAATCGATACCGGCGGTCATAATTCTGGCAGCGGTACGCAGTTTGCTGGCGTTGGTTTCGGGGTCAAGAATATCACGACCAATAATAAAGGTACCGCCCGGCTTTAGTACGCGAGCAGTTTCACGAATGGCACAGCGCCAGCAATCCACCTGATGAAAAACGTTAGTGGTAATAACTGCATCAAAGGTGTTGTCAGCAAAAGGCAGCTTTAAAATAGTACCCACGGAATTTTTAATGGGGATATTGCGGTCAGCGCCTAATTTTTTACTGGCCTTTTGCATATGGTGTTCAATATCCAGAGCAATCATTTTAGTGTGCGCTGCAATAGGTACGGAGATACGGCCGGCACCACCCCCTAAATCCAGTATGGTGGCACCTTCGCCGACCATATCCGCAACAGAGCGGCCCAACTGCTCAGCGGCATCCAGAGGGATATTGTTGATATCGTTATAGATCGCTGCGATCTCTACGTAGGACATTTCGTTATAAGCTTTACTCATCATTACCCTCATTAGTCAGCTGTACTGATCTGCTAGATAAACACTTATGCGCGCTTGAGCGCAGTAATATGCAACCCACTATACACCGATAAGACTACATATCAATATATATTGATATAAAAATATATGGATATTTGCCAACATTAAATAAATCAAGATATTTAACTGCATAAATCAACTTAAAGGCCATAAAAGACCTGCATTTACCCCATTATAAGCCTGCTTTTATCTAGATAAACCCGATTATTCGCTAGTATATGGACGGTACTTTTTTGAAGGCCACCCACCAAGCTGATAGACTGCCGCACTATGAGCAAGACTGATAAAACAGAGACCCCCCTACCCAAGTCTACGGAAAGCTTTGAAGCACTGCTCTCTCTATTCAAAGCCAGCAGCGACCAAATGCGGGTTAAGGTACTCCACCTACTGAATAAGGACTCCTACGGTGTGTTAGAGCTCTGTAATCTGTTTGATTGCAAGCAGCCCACCATGAGCCACCATTTAAAAACCCTGTCCAAGGCAGGTCTGGTATCCAGCCGCCGGGAAGGCAGTAGTATTTATTACCAACGGGTCAGACGCCCCGCTGACGATGAATTTGAGCAGTTGCAACAGTCTATCTTTGCTGCGATTGATAAGTTACCGGTACCACCACCACAGGCGGCCAGAATTGAGCTCATCAAACAGGATAGAGCCGAGGACTCCCGTCGCTTCTTTACAGAAAACTTTGAAAAAATCAGCCAGCAGCAAGCCCATGTCGCCTCCTATGATTTATATAGCCAGAGTACGCTGGAGCTTATTGAAAAATATACCCATAGTTTTGCTGCCGGAGCCAAGGTCCTGGAAATAGGCCCTGGTGATGGCGACTTCCTGACAAAACTATCCCCTTTATTCAAAGAAGTCTACGCCCTTGATAACGCCAAACCGATGCTGGAGGCTGCACAAAGCACGGTCGCCGAACATAAGCTCTCCAATATTCACTTTATTGAAGGTGATACCCAAAGCAAACAGCTTGAAGAGGTTGAGGTTGATGTGGCAGTAACCAATATGGTGCTGCACCATATCCCCTCCCCTGCCAAGACCTTTGTCGATGTCGCCAAACACCTACCGGTCAATGGCCAGTTTTTTATCTCTGAGTTATGCAATCACAATCAGGATTGGGTGAAAGAATCGGTTGGGGATTTATGGATGGGATTTGACCCGGATGATATTAGCCAGTGGGCGAAGGAAGCGGGTTTTAGTGTGGGTGATAGTATTTACCTGACCCAGCGTAATGGTTTTAGAATTCAAATCCGGCAGTTTATTAAAACGGCCTGATCCCCAACGACCTTGTTGTAGGGTGGATTATAATCCACCGATGTTGATGGCTTCTGGCTGGATTTGGTGGATTATAATCCACCCTACGGGCCAAGAAATTTGAGCAAAAAAAAACGAAGGCTGGATTTATTTCCACGCCTTCGCTTTGCCGTTAACAATAAGTTTTATCGAGGCTGCTCAATTTCCTGATTACGTAAAACTGTAATCATATAATCGGAAGTTTCCGCACCCACCATCATATCGATTTTTTGCCATACGGGATCTAACTCACGAGAGAAGATCAAGGCACGGTTTTGCTGCTCACGGGTGGCAGGGTCAGTGCTAACCACTTTATCGGCAATATCATCAAGACCGTTATCCACCAGAGAAATCCAGTGATCAAGATAGGTCTGAGCACTTTCAAATACGATGCCATTATAAGCGTCAGTATCAGAACGCTGGGCCAGCATCCAGGGTGACATAATCGCATTTTGCGCAGAAGATAATAGCGCAGGAATAATGCCATCAAACTCTTTACACTTGCTCTGTGTGTCAGTCAGCGGAATAAAACACTTTTCCATATAAGGGAGGTTAACGCCCAAGTCTACTGCCGGCAATAAATCCAGGTGGAAGGCATAGGTCTCACCCCCTTCAGGCATGATGGGGTCCATACCAGGAGGCAGGGTTGAAAATACAGAATCTAACGTGAAATTGGGTACCAATGAATCAGGCTGGGTAAAGGCGAAGATCATATGGGAGTCCATACCGATGGGGTCAACCGCTACACCGATGTAAACCATTTTTTTAATGGGGCCGTCACCACCATCCCAAACACGTAAACCACCAACAGGTAGGCCACCAAAACTTTCCGCGACCAAGGGAAGAAAATCTCCGCCCGCTGTGCCTTTGACCTCATTTAAATCAAAGTGCTCAACAATTTGATCCAGGGTTTTATTACTCAGTTTACTCGCCAGGGTATCCATCTTGTCTCCGTTAACTATTTATCGGTTATTTAATCAATGCTTACTGTAGTGCCTGAATGGCAGGATGCTGCAATGATAACAGTTTCAAATAAAAATGGCCTGCAAAACGCTCGGGAACATCCAGCGGCGTCTCTAACATGGGTAAAGTTATGTTAAGTGATTCACCTGTCTTATTGATACTGAGGGAAGTTTTTAACCAAGCGGGGCCGCCCTCAACTTTGGCGCCGTTTATGTGGATAGCCTCTGCCGATAGACCATCCTCTTTCATCAGGAATGTCTGGATATATGCCGCATCATCAACACCGGTATCACTATAAGCACGACTGGGTAGAGCCGCTTTGGATTTCATTTTTATCCATAACTCACCCGTGGGTCGACCATCATTATCCAGCGGCTGAAACACATGAATATGAATAATATCCTGCTCGACGGTGGGCTTACTTAAGACAAAAGCCATAAAGCTATCAGCCTGATACTTGGGCAAAGCCTGGCCGGTGGAAAAATGCTGATCCAGCTGCGACAAAACGGATAGTTGAAAATAATCGCTATACGCCGTCACTTTAATTTGCTCAGCGCTGAGAGATTTATCCGCCAGACACAGTTGAGCTGCTAAAGCCTGTGATTGAATATCCATTATCGTTCCTTTATTTATCCAGCGACTGCCTGATATAGCATCACTGAATGGGCTATATACAGCGCCAGCAAACATACACCTTTAAAGCGAGAAATAACGCCGACTTCACGAGATGCTCTAAAGTTCCACGCAAAAATAAGTAATACCACCGTCATCACAACCATCATCGGAAAGTCACGGCTCATCACCTCTGGGGCAACAGCACTGGGATTTAACAAACCCGGCAGCGCCATAACGCCAACAATATTAAAAATATTTGAGCCAACGATATTACCCACAGCAATATCATCTTCAGAGCGTCGCGCCGCTGCTATAGTGGCTGCCAGCTCCGGCAAGCTGGTACCAATAGCCACAATGGTCAGGCCAATAATTAAATCATCAATGCCCATAATAGTGGCAATTTCTACGGCGCCCCAGACTAATAGCTTGGAAGAGGCTAACAATAAACCCAAGCCGACTAATAACCAGGTAACAGCAAAGCCTAAACCAGAATCTTCTGGCATTTCTTCTTCCCACTCTGCGGTTAAGGCATCGCCCTCGCTATTTTGGCGTACATCCCAGAGAGTAAATAGCAGCATACCCACCATGCCAGCAATTAAAATGGCGCCATCCATAAAACTTAAATGCAGGTCATATAACAGCGCTGCGGCTACTGCCATGGCCAATAACAGAATCGGCATCTCACGTTTTACCAAGCGGCTTTTAATTTGCAGCGGATAAAAGAGTGCCGTTATCGCCAGCACCAAGCCTACATTAATAATATTTGAACCAATCGCATTACCAATCGAAATACCTGAATTACCTTCGAGTGCCGCGATGGCAGACACAAGCATTTCAGGTGCCGAGGTGCCGAAACCCACAATTAAAATACCAATAATTAAGGGAGAGACATTAAAAACTTTGGCCATCACCGAAGCACCCAATACAAAGCGATCGGCACTCCATAGCAGCACGATAAAGCCGACAATAATTGCAGCCATGGCTAATAAAATAGATGTTGTCATTAAGCTTTCACTGTGTAGGGTGGATTATAATCCACCTGTTTTTACGATCATGGTTTGGTGGATTGCAATCCACCCTACTTGAGATAAAAAAAAAGCCCTGCAAAACAGGGCGAAAAAAAGAGACCTGAATAAAATATCTACAATATTAAGCCAGTAAAGCCTGATGGGCTTCAACGGTTAGGCGAGGACCATAATCGGCCACTACCTGTGATGCCGCTTTACTAGCCAGATCACCCGCTTGGGCAAATGACATACCGTGGGTAATACCATATATAAAGGCACCGGCAAACATATCACCTGCACCATTGGTATCAACCGCTTTAACCGCATAGGGCTGGATATCGATAAGCTCATTGCCATCAAACACCACCGCACCTTCTGCACCCAAAGTAATCGCAAAGGTTTTTGCCACTTTCTTAATAGCAGCAATCGCTTCATCAAGGTTCTGAGTATCGGCAAAACCCAGAGCTTCGTCTTTATTACAGAATAACAGATCAACACCGTCGCCAATCATTTCCTGCAAACCGGGCTTAAAGAATTGCACCATACCCGGATCAGACAAGCTGATTGAAGTTTTAACATTGTTCTGCTCAGCCAACTGACGGGCTTTAATAGCCGCCGCACGGCCAGTATCAGAGGTCACCAAATAACCTTCAAAGTAAACATACTCTGAATCGGCCAATGCCGCTTCATTAAGGTCAATGGCTGAAAAAGTTTCACTAACACCCAGGTAAGTATTCATGGTGCGCTCGGCATCCGGGGTAATCATTACCAAACACTTACCGGTAATACCGTCAACTTTTTCACCATCAAAATCAGTATCAACACCGGTGTTTTTTAAATCATTCAGGTAAAAGTCACCGTTTTCATCATTGGCTACTTTGCAAGAGTAGTAAGCGCTGGCACCGAAGCTACTGGCAGCTACCACACTGTTACAGGCAGAACCGCCGCTGGTACGCTTGGAGTGAACCAAATGGCCTTCCAGGTTTTCAATCAACTCATGCTGACGGGCTTCATCAACCAGGGTCATTAACCCTTTTTCAATGTGAAAGCTTTGCAAATCATTATCGCTAACATCTATCTCGGTATCGACCAGCGCCGCACCCAGACCGTATACATGGTATTTCGCCATTTTATTGCTCTCTTATTCTCTACTATAGAGTCATGTAGGGTGGATTATAATCCACCAATTAGCATGCATAGCATGCATAGAAAGAGGGTGGATTATAATCCACCCTACGCGTAGGACTAGCTAAACTGGTTTCTTAAAGACTCGGCCGCTAAACACATGGCTTTCATTTTACGGAAAGCAAAGTCACGGTCAAGGAACCACATACCGCAATCGGGTGCCAGGCTGATACGCTCTTTAGGAATAACGTCCATCGCATCAATAATCATCCGACGAATGCTTTCTACGTCTTCAACTTCACCATCAGGGTCAAGGTTAAGAACACCTATAGCGACATCTTTATCACCCACTGATTTTAAGAAATCGGGGGTGTGTCCGGGCTGTGCATATTCGGTATGAATGGCATCTACATCGGTATGGGAAATCAGCTCAACCGCTTTGGGGTAGATTGGGCTTGGCTCTTTTAAATCAACATTCTTTGAATAACCGTAACAGACATGTACTGAAGTCAGGCAGTCCACGTCTTTAATCATGCGGTTAACCGCTTCAACGGTAAAGTCTTTACACTGACTATAACGGAAATGTACTTCTGGCTCATCGATCTGGATCAGGTCAACACCGGCGGCGGCCAATGCTTTTAATTCCTGATTCAGTGCATCGGCAATCGCAAAGCACAACTGAGCATGGTCAGGGTAAACCCCCATATCCACCAAACGGTAGGACAGCGTCACCGGTCCAATCACGGTAATCTTGGTGCGGTTAGCTGAATAACGCTTTAGAAACGGAATATCGCTAACCACCATTGGGCCCGGCCATTCGATTTTTTCGCGCACTGCGGGAAACAGAACTTTCATTGACTCTTTAGGGGTTTCTTCTTTTTCAAGATCGGCGCCGACATTGGTCGCCTTTCTTTTCATTTTCAGATACTCAGTCACATCATTATGAAAGTTAGTAAATTCAGCAGGGTTCTCCTGATCAATACCTTTCAGATTATAGAAGTGACCACTAAAGGTTTGACGCCGCACTTCTCCATCAGTAGCAAAAGTAATACCGGCAAGGTTTTGATCATAAACGGCAAGACGTACACCGTCATCGATGGCATCTTGCAAGTTATCCTGGCCAACATTCCACCAGGTACCTTCTTTGGCATAGACTTTATTATGATCAGCCAACCATTTTGGCTTTACATAACTACCTACTAACTGAGTCGGAAATAATTCTGTTTTCCACATGCTTTTGTCTCCAGCATAATTAAACATTGTCGTTCCCGCAAAAGCGGGAACCTGGATCCCCGCCTTCGCGGGAATGACAACCCCTGGAGGGATTGCCTGTTAGCTTTCTGGGCTAACTAATGGGATAGCATCGAGAACCCAACCTTTGCTGTCTCTGCGACCGGGAGAAGGTATAGCAAAAGCGATATCGCCTTTCATGCTCTGTGCCTTCTTCCAGTCGATCTTCCAACCATTATTTTCCCACTGCTTAAGATATTCGCGGTAACTAATAATTGGCGCATCGGTAGGAACTAATACTTCTTTGATATTGCTATTGGGCGTACGGATTGGATTAATTTCTTTAACTACGTCCACATCTTCCTGAGCAATCGCCAGGTTGATTTCCATAATATCTTCATCGAAATCTTCATCGATCATGGTGCTGCGTGTTGTTAAAAAGAAAATTCGGGTTTTTTCTGCATTGATCGGTGCTTCAAAAAAGTACTGACGGTACTTGGTATTTTCCTGTGGCTGAATCCAGGTTACAACGGAATTGGGGCCCATATGACCAGAACCAGCAACAATCAACTCACCGCCACCTTCCGCTTCAACACCGGCAGCATCACCACCCAACAAACCTTGTTTATGACGAATAAAACGCAGGGTAAAGTGGCTGGCAAAATCTTCTTTCTCGATGTCGATCGGCTCTTTTTTCCAATCACGGGTTGGGGTAGGCGCGCCCTGGTTAGGGTGTACATATTCGTTGTGGGCAGGATCAAGACCGTTCTCGATAGAACGCTCATAATAATAATCCACGTCAAATACATGAATATCACACTTACCCCACTCCGGGTCGTCAAACTCTTCAGCTTCCCAAGCAATCGGGGGACGCTCTGCTTCTGGCAAGTCACCCAGGAAAGCAAACACGATACCGTACTTCACTTCAGTCGGATAAGCGTCGACTTTGGCGCGATTGGGGATTTGGTAGTCACCTTCATTCAGTGTTGGGATATCGACACATTCACCGCCATTGTTAAAAGCCCAGCCGTGGTAAGGACAGACAACGTTACCGTTTTCTACTGTACCTTTACCGAGTGAACCGCCACGGTGAACACATGTGTCTGCTA
The DNA here is from genome assembly GCF_002117105.1 of Oceanicoccus sagamiensis. Classification (GTDB taxonomy): domain Bacteria; phylum Pseudomonadota; class Gammaproteobacteria; order Pseudomonadales; family Dasaniaceae; genus Oceanicoccus; species Oceanicoccus sagamiensis. Next base: position 685,777 of record NZ_CP019343.1, read on the forward strand.
TAACAGCAGGCTTGCCTTCGCTATCGCGGAACACGGCTAATTTAACGCCAAGGACCTCAACTCTTTGAGATTCTTCAGCGGTCAGGTCTTTATCTAAGACAATGGGATACCAGAAATTGATATACATAGTGTTTGCATCCTAAGGGTGTAGTTTAAATTATTCATTGTAAACACTTGTGCCCCCTGCCTCTACACAGCAGGGGGAACTTTACAGTGCTTAATACTTATAACTCTCAACCTTATAAGGCCCATCAACCGGTACATTGATATAATCGGCCTGTTCCTGTGTCAGCTGAGTAATCACGCCGTTAAAGCCCTTCACCATATCCGCTGCCACTTCTTCGTCCAGCTTCTTCGGTAATACTTCCAGCGTAATCGCATTCGCCTTCATATTGGCTTCCAGATCCGCAAATTTGCGCTCATACAAGTAAATCTGTGCCAATACCTGGTTGGAGAACGAGCCGTCCATAATACGCGAGGGGTGACCCGTAGCGTTACCCAAATTCACCAATCGACCTTCTGACAACAGGATTAAATGGTCGTTGCTGGCCTCATCACGGTAAACCTTGTGAACCTGAGGCTTCACCTCGTCCCATCTCCAGTTCTTACGCATATAGGCCGTATCAATCTCATTGTCGAAGTGACCAATATTACAAACCACCGCACCGTTCTTCAGACTCTGCAAGATCGCTGAATCACACACATTGAAGTTACCCGTTGTGGTGACAACCAGATCAGTATTCTGTAACAGAGCAACGTTGATATCTTCTACCTTGCCAGTGTTAATACCGTCGTTATACGGCGAGACTACCTCAAAGCCGTCCATACACGCCTGCATCGCACAGATCGGGTCAACTTCGGTCACCTTAACAATCATACCTTCCTGACTTAATGACTGAGCAGAACCTTTACCCACATCACCATAGCCAATCACCAGCGCTTTCTTACCCGACAACAGGTGGTCAGTACCACGCTTGATCGCATCGCTTAATGAGTGACGACAACCGTATTTGTTATCGTTCTTGGACTTGGTCACAGAATCGTTAACATTGATCGCCGGGACTTTTAAGCTGCCTTTATCCAGCATCTCTTGCAGACGGTGTACACCGGTGGTGGTCTCTTCGGTAATACCGTGGATAGCGTCTAACATCGTGCCGTACTTCTCGTGCAGCATTAAGGTTAAATCACCACCGTCATCCAATACCATATTGGCATCCCAGGGCTGGCCATCTTTTAAAATCGTCTGCTCAAGACACCACTCATACTCTTCTTCTGTCTCACCCTTCCAGGCAAATACCGGTACACCCGCCGCCGCAATCGCCGCCGCCGCGTGGTCCTGGGTCGAGAAGATATTACACGAGGACCAGCGCACTTCTGCACCCAGTGCGGTCAGGGTTTCAATCAATACACCGGTCTGGATGGTCATATGGATACAACCCAGGATCTTGGCGCCCGCCAATGGCTGGCTGGCACTGTACTTCGCACGCAGGGCCATTAACGCCGGCATTTCTGTCTCAGCAATATTCAGTTCTTTACGGCCCCATTCGGCTAATGAGATATCGGCAACTTTATAATCAGTCATGGTCTTTTCCTTCGTTTTTCTCTGTATAGGTAAATAGGGCTTAGGCGTTCAGGGCAGCTTTCAGGGCATCGGCACGGTCAGTCTTTTCCCAGGTAAAGGCAGTAAACGTGTCTGACTGTTCATTGCCCTGCTCGTCGGTCCAGCTGTAGGTGTGCTCAAAAGGCTCACGACCAAAGTGACCGTAGGCAGCAGTTAATTGATACATCGGGTGCTGTAGGTCCAGCATCGTGGTAATGGCATAAGGGCGCAGGTCAAAGGTCTTGCGGATGGCTTTAATCAGCTCATCGTCAGATACCGTACCGGTGCCAAAGGTGTTGACGGCTATCGACGTCGGCTCGGCGACACCAATCGCGTAAGACACTTGAATTTCACAGCGGTCGGCAAGACCTGCCGCAACTACATTCTTCGCCACATAACGGCCTGCATACGCGGCTGAGCGGTCAACTTTAGAGGGGTCTTTACCGGAGAATGCACCACCACCGTGACGGGCCATACCGCCGTAGGTGTCTACGATAATTTTACGGCCAGTCAGACCACAGTCGCCCACAGGGCCACCAATCACAAAGTTACCGGTGGGGTTAATATGGTATTCCGTGCCTTCGTGCAACCACTCGGCCGGCAGGACGGGCAGGATGATATTTTCCAGCACGGCTTCACGCAGGTCATCTAAAGAAATATCGGGATCGTGCTGGGTAGAAAGAACCACGGCATCGATGGCCACAGGCTTGCCCTCTTCATAGCGCAGGCTAACCTGTGATTTGGCGTCAGGGCGCAACCAGGGCAAGACCTTGTCTTTGCGCAGGTGGGCCTGGCGCTCTACCAGGCGGTGCGAGTAGTAAACCGCCGCAGGCATCAGTGTATCGGTTTCGTTAGTGGCATAGCCAAACATCAAACCCTGGTCACCGGCACCCTGATCTTCAGGCTTGGCGCGGTCAACTCCCATATTGATATCGACAGACTGTTTACCAATGGCATTCAGTACGGCACAGCTGGCGCCGTCAAAGCCTACTTCAGAGCTGTCGTAGCCGATGCCGGTGATTACATCACGGATAATATCTTCCAGATCCACATAGCAAGAGGTGGTTAGCTCGCCTGCGACAATGGTCATACCGGTTTTAACTAATGTCTCAACGGCAACACGGGCAACCGGGTCGCGACAGATAATGGCATCCAATACGGCATCAGACACCTGGTCAGCCATTTTATCGGGGTGGCCTTCAGACACTGACTCTGAAGTGAAAACTGAATATTCTGACATGTTAAGAAGCCTCTTGGTCTTTGGTACGTTTTAGGCAATCACTCGTTGGCCAGTAGCGCCTTATTGGTTCTGAGTGCTGCGAAGTGGTGACACGATAACATCAATATATTTCAATATCAATATATATTGATATAGTTTTTTATTAGCAATAAGTACCCTACATAGATCTCAGAAAAAATCATAAGACATTGATTTAAATGATATTTTAAGAAATATTAAAAGATAGAAAAATTATCAGTCGCTCTTTTCAGTTAAGCTAAGAAATTAAACTTATGTATTATGATTTGAAAATATAGGCTGGGCGGGATAAACACTTTAGCCCGTAGGGTGGATTATAATCCACCGCTTAGGCTGCTTCGGGTAGGGGCTTGGTGGATTATAATCCACCCTACATAGACGACAGAGGCTTATTGGTCGTCTATGACTTGCTGCTGCATATGGCTGAGGTACTCGTCCATTTCTTCGTCGTTTTTGAAGATGGGTACATCTGGCAGGGCCTTGACGATATCAAAGACTTTCTTAATCTGGGGCTGCATTTTTAAAATACCGGTTTTACCGCCCTTGGCCTTCATGGATTTAGTGGCTTTAAAAATAACCCGCAAACCGGCACTGCTAATATATTCAAGGTCGGTCATATCAAAGACAATAAGCTGCACCGCTTCCGCCACCAGACTATCCAGCTCAACTTCAAGCTCAGGGGCCGTGATGGTATCCAGACGACCATTCAAGCTAACGCGTTTTGAGGCACCCTGTTCGGCAGTAATTTTGATATTTAATGACATAATCAATCCTTTATTTCCAGATCTGTTTTTTAAACAGTCTAATTGATTTTTGGCTATATGCCAGCGATTGTTTGGCTAACACGGTTAGCGACAGTTTTTACAGACGGTAAAGATATTATGACCGTCTTTATATTCATAATGCTGCTGATCACTCAGCTTGGTAATCAGCGGAATACCCAAGCCGCCAATCGCAGCTTCTTCAGAGGGCAGACCCAGCTCAGGGGCGTTTTGCGCCAATGGATTAAAGGGCCTGGCATCATCGGTAAAGGTAATAGAGAGTTGCTGTGCCGTTAGGCTGAGGTTGATTGCAATCTTATGCGGTGCCTGATCCTGGTAGCCATAGTTAATAATATTGACGACCAATTCTTCTGTCACCAACAGCAATTCTCCGGCGGCATCCTTATCAATATGGTTATGATCAAAATACTGCTGCAAGGTGGCCTGCAGTGTCGTTAGCTCACTCAGTGTATTGCTTATCTGGAATTGGTGATCGTTATGCACAGTGGCAGCCTTCAGTGGCGAGTAATAGTCATAATCGTCAAATCATCTGACGGTTCAGCATCTGCCCGAAATTTTACGACATCATTAAGAATCAGCGCTAATAATTCATCGTTATCGGAACTATGTGCTGTGCGAATAAGTTGCTGTAGACGCTCTTCCCCATAGTGCTCATCTGCCGGATTGGCCGCCTCGTCAATACCATCGGTGGTTAGCACCAGAGTGTTGTTTAAGGCCAGTGTCGTGGTGGTCACTGCAAATGCAGCGTCGTCGTAAAAACCCAATGCGGGGCCGGTCTCCATGGCAACAAAGTCGCAATCCTCCGCTTTCTTCAGCGGCGGGCTATGGCCAGCACTGGCCAATTCCATCTCACCCGTCTCAGTATCCAATTTGCCGCAAAGTACGGTAACAAACATACAACTATCGTTATCCTGGCAAAGCTGCTGGTTAATCAGGGCCAGCAAATCATTAAGTTGGGGGGTAATAACACAGAGCTGGCGCAACATGGTTTGGGTCTTTGCCATAAACAGGGCCGCCGCAACCCCTTTATCTGACACATCACCTACCGCAAAAAATAATGTTTTATGATCCAGCATCTGATAGTGATAAAAATCACCGCCCACCGATTTTGCCGGTTCTAATAACGCGCTGAGATGCCAGCAGCCCTGACGAACACTGGACTTGCCATAATCCGGTAGCATTTGCATTTGGATATCATGGGCGGCACCCAGCTCACCTTGCAACCGCTCTCGCTGCGCGGTTTCCTGATTAAGCTGCTCGATATAATCCTTTAAGGAAATCTGCATACTTTTAAATTGCCGCGCCAGCGAGCCCACTTCATCTTGTAAATCAAACTCGGGGATTTCTGTATCAAGTTCGCCCCGCGCTAAAGCGCGACTGGATTGTGTTAAAGATAACAAGGGAATAGTCAGGCGGCGAGAAATTAAAATCACAATCACGGTTAGCAGTAACAGACCTGTTATGGTGATTAGTATGCTGTTATCACGGTATTGCAGCAGGGTTTTATTCAGTTCATCCAGCGGCACAATAATGGCAATAGACCAACCGGTTGCACTAATGGGCTGATAGCTTATCCAACACTGGGCAACATTGTTTGTGCTATTGGTTTTGGCACGGCAGGGAGCCCGCAAGGTATCTGTGTTGCCCGCTAACATATTGGTAAATAGTTGCTGCATTTTTTCTCGGTTTTCAGGTAGTACCGGAATATCACTGACATTAGTCATTACCCTTTCCGGATTTGAATGCGTAATCATATTGCCCTGATCACTGACAATATAGGCATAACCGTTTTCACCCACACCCAATTTGGATACCAATTTGCCAAGACGCTGCAAACTGATATCGGCGGTAACTACACCTAGTAGCTGCCGCGATTTGGGTGGCGCACTATAAACAGGCACGGAAAAAGTCACCATATCAATATTGCCACCGCCAATATCGGTATAAGGTTCAGACCACACATCTTTGCCTGTCGATACCGGCCGGGTATACCAGTCTTTGCTGCGAAAATCGTAGGAGGCCTTGCTAAGATCTTCATAGGCCACGGTATCGCCCTGATGATAATAATAGGGGGCAAAGCCCTGATCATTGCTGGCATCGCTTAGGGGCTCCAGCGCTATCGCCATACCGTAAATATCCTGGTGTTCAGCAACAATACGCTCAAGCATTGATTGTATTTTTTCTTTATCCACTTCTTCAATGGACACCACCGCGGCCAATGTATGCACACTATCGCTAACATTGTGCACCAGGTTATCTACCCGGTTAATCATTTCTGATTTGGCTAAATGAGTTTTGGTTTTAATTTGTTGGCGTAGAAAATTTTCTGCGGTGGAATATTCGTAATAGGAAAGCAGTATAAACAAGCTCGCACTGGCACCCAGTATCCATACTACAAGACGATGGCTGACAGAGCGAAAGTGCATCACTTGCGTTTAACTACCCAGTGTTTGGCGGTAATAGTGGCGATTTTTTCGGTTAGCCACTGATGGGCCTGGCTGGTAAGTGTGCGGCGATGCTGGGCCAGGCCAATCACTTTTTCCATACCCTTAAGCTCTTTCGGCAATTCTATTTTTACCAGCTTTTTATCTAACAGCTCACTATTTAAGATAAAGGCCGGGCCCGCCATCAGGGCATCGGAATTCTGCACCACTTGCAGGGCCGTTAATAAATTACTGGTATGGAAAAAACAATGGCGCTGTTCACCCAATTCCTCCAGCATGCTATCAAACACAGGCACCGACTTGATGGCATCGACCGGGAAACAACGCACATAGTTGTAGGCCAACAAATCTTGCAGTTTAGGTTTCTTTTTTGAGGCCAATGGGTGTTTGCTACCGGCAATAATCACTGGCTGGTTTGACAGCAGCGGTAAAAAATCAATATCCACTTCATCGGTTTTTTCTAAATCGATAGCAAAGTCGATACTGCCTTTGGCCAGCATATCTTCCGTACCTTCGGTATATTCAATGGCCTGCACGACAATATTGGGGGCTTCTTTTTGTAACTCGGCCATTAAGGGGCCAAACAAGCTCTGGCCAAATTGCTCAACTACGGCAATGCGAAAGGTATGCTCGTAGGTGGCGGGATCAAACTCGGTTAATGACACCAGATTGCCAACGGCATTTAGCAGGTCAGGAAGATGTTCTTGTAATTCCTCGGCGCGAGGGGTTGGTATCAGGCCACGGGCAGCGCGGGTAAATAAGGGGTCATCAAATAAGTCGCGCAGGCGGGACAGTGTTCGACTCATGGCAGGCTGGGTTATAAACAGGCGCTCAGCGGCGCGGGTAACGTTGCGCTCCTCCAGCAGTACTTGCAAAGTCACCAGCAGGTTGAGATCAATACGAGACAGTTTGTCGGGTGAAATTAACATAGCGGTCCTTGGATATCATATCGTTACATTACAGCAAATTATATCGATCTAAATTAGAATAAACAGTAGCTATAGTCAATAATTCTAAGGGCTATCAATAAAGCCAATAATGCTGTCTTCAAGATAATCGTAGAATGGGTTATAGCGTAGCCTTGAGAGCTGATCCATAGACACACCAAATACGCCCCGCTCGCCTCTTTTCTCCATGGAGCCAAGATGCAAAATATCCCCACCCTGCTGCCGCTCTTCTGCGCCATACCATGGATCATTCGCGGCAAAAGGCAGGGCCACATGGGAGAGCGAATAAACGCCCGAGGGCCAAGCCAGCGTCAGGGCTTGTTGCTGCCACTGCTGCTGATCGTGAGCCCGAACTAATTCCTCTACGGTCAGCGAGTTCTCGGATTGATTACGTATCACCTTAATATCAAAGGGCGTGGTAGGCCGGCTCTTTAAGTTTTCCAGCCACTGCTCATGGCCGGTACGCAACATAGGAGCAATACTGGCTGAGCGATTAACATCAAACAGAATCAGTTGATTATCACCCGCATCCAGATAGTCCAGCAAACCGCTTATCACCGCATCCGCTGGAATCGTGGCATCAACAATAGATTGAAAGGCCAGCACCGGTGGAAATGCATTGAATCCACCATTATTTTTCCTTTGCTGTAAACGCTCTTGCAAAGAACTGGTTAGCTTATAAATTTGTTCTCCAGCGGCCACTGGAAAAGAATTATATTTATAGGGGTCATACTCCGGCACTACATCCAACCATGCCAACTTATCCAGTGTGGGTAAATCTGACAACAGACGTTGAGCACTGGCAAATACGGCAATAGCATCAACTTTTAAAGCTGGGGATAGCATCACCAAACCATCGGGCACTGGCAGTTTTTTATTCTCCATCGCCAGCAAACTATAGTCAGTAATAATAGCTGCACCATTGGAATAACCCAGCATATAAAACGGCAAATCCCCGCCGGTAGTTTTATGTAACCACTGCGATGCCAGGGTGACACTATGCCGAAAATCTTGCCAGCGGGTATCACGCAGTGCCGCCGGGATAGTGCCATGCCCCGGCATCCTTAAACCGACAACCAATAGATTGTTAGCATAGAGTGATTCTGCTAAGGCCCTTACACTATAGGGGCTATCAGAAAGGCCATGTACCATAATCACCGCTGCCTTTGGCGCCTGAGGTTTTAGTACAAAGCTTTTATTCCAGTTAATAGCATGGCCTTGGGCATTGAGTGCGCTGCCAGGTTGATAGCGGTTCCAGCTTACTAACGCTGGGTCGGCCTTATCTGCTATCAATCTATCAAGCCGTGTAAATAGTTGCTCTTCCTGTTCCAGGTATTGTTCAAAACTGTTTATTTCTTTGATATCCAGAATGAGTTGATAGTCTTTGACCACTTCATCCAAATGCCAATAGGATAAGGCAGGCAATGTTTTCGCAAAGAAGTAGGCGATAACCAGAATGGCAACTGCTAGCACAGACAAGCTGGTCAATAGATTAACAGCAGTACGATAAAGCAAGGTTTTAATCATGGTTATTTTTGGCAGTTATTCTTGGTTAAGCAAGCCATACACTTATTGGCCTTTAATCCAATAATCAAATAATTGATCAATGGAGCGATTGCGTTTTTTGCTGGCTATCCAGTTTGTCATAAAGTGTTCAAAGTCATAATCGTGCCGCGTAATAGGAAAGGCCAGCAACAGAGGCGGCAGGGCTGGCTTGGGCACCACAACACTATAGTTAGGGTATAACAGGCTCCAGGCAGAGGCCGAGGCAGCACCAAAGAGTAAAGCATCTATATTTTGGTACTTCTCATTAAACAACAATCTGGGTGAGGCCAGCTCCCAAATATTATTATGGCCAAGATGTGTTCGTATACCATTGCGGTAGAAAAACGCCTCCGGCACACCGAGCAGTAAGTCATCTTTCTGATCAACAATTTTTTGCCAGGTATTGAAGGAAGATCGACGGTCGGTTTTAACCAATAGCGCGATAGTCTGCTCGCTATAAGGGGCGGTTAATGTGTAGTCTTTCATATTCTCGGGAATCAACGGCATACCCGAGGCAATATCGATATAGCCGGACTCTAATAAGGGCGCGGTGTCTTTGCGATAAATCCGCACAAACTCCACATCAACCCCAAGGTCGGCCGCCAGCATATTCATAATTTCAATATCAAAGCCCACCAGCTTGCCTTGCTTATTATGAAAGGCATAGGGCAAGTCATCCCTAAAATAACCCACACGTAATTTTCCACGCATGGCAATACGGGTCAGGGTATTACCCGTTAGCGTCTGGTTCAGGCTATTGGCCGCTGGCTCTTTTAAATACGTCGACTTCACCTTGTAGGTCGTAAAATCTCTATTGATAAATTTTTCATAACCTTGGTATTGGTGACTAATGCTGTCAAACACCTCACTAATCATTAGTAATATGCCGAGGGCTACTGGCGGTACAAAGACCAGAAAACGCAGCAGGCGTTTCCAGACCATTCTTAACTGACCACTCACGGTGGTAGCAATTAACAAGGACAGCGACACGGCAAACATCACCGAGAACACCGCCCCCAGACGGCTAACAATTAAATTTTCGGAGACCACAAAAAGATCAAACATACTGCCGCTGATATTAAAAATATCTAATAACACGGGAACAGCGAGAAAGATGGAACCAAATAACTGCGGCAAACCTTGTAACACCAGGTTTTGATAATCACCAATAATGATTCGCTCACCGGAAAACCAGGCTGAGAAAATAATAAATAGCAGTGCAAACAGTTTACCGCCAACCGGCAGGCTAAAGCTGATGGGCACAATAATATTCGGCAGCTGATCGGCGGACTGATGGGTGCAGTGGCGCAGCTGTAATAAGGCTTTTATTTTTTCTGCGACTAAAGGTATCACCACAAAAAAACTGCCGGTGGCAAAGGCGGTAATTAAGCCTTCACGGCAAACCAATATCACTTCCCGATAATAAAACGGTGTAAGAATGGCAACAATCGCTGGCAGCACAATAAACGATAACAAAAACATAATAGCCGCAGCGGTGGTGATATAGACAAATAAGCCATCGATCTGCTGTGTTTGCAATGTGGCCAAAGCACTTTGGGCAATGCAAAAAACGGCCAAAGGTGCCAGCTTCATAGTCAGGCTATTGATATTGGCAATAGCAGATTGCAACTGACCAAGATAATGCAGCGTCGCCTTATTATCTTTAACCCCTATAAGGCCAACCCCCATTAAAATACTAAACAAGACAATCGCCGGGATTAAGGCATCGGCAAAGGCGGTAAAGGGATTAGAGGGTATAAACAAATCAACCAAACCCACTTGCTCGATTTCTTTAACGGTATTAGCACTGTAGAAGGATGCATTGGGCCAATCGGGAAAAGCGGCAGGCCCGGTCAGCACCACCAATAGGCACAAGGCCATTAAAGGTATCAGTACCAGCAAACCTTTACGCATTAGTGTTAGACCCTGGGTGGGCTGCAAGCCACCAATGCCCGCAATCAGCGACAGTGAAATATAGGGCAGCGCGGTCATTTGCAATAAGGTCACAAAAGCCTTGGCCATCATTTCCGTGCCGTAAAAGGCTTGCTCGCTGTAATAACCTGCCAACAGCCCTAGTACCATGGCTATTAATATAATCATGGTTAATGAGGGCGCTTTTAGTTTATTGATAATCACACGTTTCCAGACTTTTACTAATAATTATCTCTAGTCTAGCTGATTATTAGATGGGTGTTAGCTTCTAGCCCTTTTCCCATAATCTCGCTGCCCGCAGGGTGGATTATAATCCACCGGTTTGAATACTGCCGAGCAGGGATTGGTGGATTGCAATCCACCCTACTGGGATCTGGTTTTTTTTACATAATTCAAAATAGAAATAGGCACCACTTTTTTAGCTTCAAAGCCTTCTATCTCTCTTCGCTCAATCAGATGTTCCAAACGGCGCTCTATGGCACACAGGCGTTTGAAGTCATCTTTAGAAACTAACGACACCGCCTCGCCACTGGCCCCGGCTCTACCGGTACGGCCGATACGGTGAATATAGTCATCGGCATCATCGGGCAAGTCATAATTAACCACCCGATCAAGATTATCGATATCAATACCGCGCGCGGCAATACCGGTGGCCACTAACATGCCTATTTTGCCAGATTTAAAATCCGCCAGTATTTGCGTGCGCACCGCCTGACTGCGGCCGCCGTGAATAGACTCGGCTTTAATACCGCGTTTTTCTAATTGGCTGACCAGTTTGGCAGCACCGTGTTTGGTGCGAATAAAAATTAATGCCTGCGTCCATTGACGGTTTTGAATCAAATGGCTTAGTAGCGCCGACTTGGTATCTTTATCCACAGTAATTAACCACTGATCAATGGCATTGGCATCGTTTTGATCGGCGACAATGGATACTTCCACCGGTTTATTAATCGCGGTCTTGGCCAGAGAGCGCACCTGGCGGGATAAGGTGGCAGAAAACAGCAGGTTTTGCCGTTGCTCTGGCAGGCGCTCAATAATCTTGTTGATATCGGCGATAAAACCCATATCCAGCATTCTATCGGCTTCATCCAGTACCAGCAGCTCTAACTCATCAAAGTACAAAGCCCGTTGATGGGCCATATCTAATAGCCGGCCCGGGGTGGCAACCAGAATATCGACACCGTAAATAAGCCCATGCTTTTGTGGCTCTGCATCCACACCGCCAACCATCACCATCGACCTAAGATTTAAATGCTTGCCGTAGTCGCTAATATTGGCCTCTACCTGCATCGCCAGTTCACGGGTAGGCACCAGGATTAATGCCCGAATACGCTTGCCACGCAGTTTGCGCTCGCCACTTAGCAGCTCCAATATCGGCAACACAAAACTGGCAGTTTTACCGCTACCGGTCTGGGCGGTGGCCAATAGATCTCTGCCTGCCAATACCGCAGGAATAGCCTTTTGCTGTATCGCGGTTGGGGAGCTATAGCCCTTTTCGTTAACCGCTTGGGTAATAGGGGCACTTAATCCCAGTGTGGAAAATGTCATGGGGTATCTCAGGTAGGGAAAATACAGGGGTGTAATCGAAGCGCTATAGTAACAGTTAAATCAGTGCTGATCGTTGATTCGCAGAAAATTACCTTCATCACCACTAAATATCATACCTTTGCGGGTCATCACCAATGCCATAGTAGCGGAACTCTGCACCGGCCAGCGAAATAAGCCCGGCCCCACAGCGATTAATGGGTAGGCCCTCTCCCCTGAGAACTGCGCCATTAGCTGCTGCTGATTAAGGCTGATGGTTAACTCTCGGTCGGCAGGCTTGCCGCCAAAACGCCAGGTCACAGGTCGATAGCTGCCAATATACTGCTGAGGATTTTTTAAGGGCACAGCAGGTGCTTTAACCGGCTCGGCCAAGCCCTGAATAAGCGCCTTCTCAACCACGCTGCGCATGGCACTTAGGGACTGCGGCTGAAAGGCATTAATCACCAGAAAATAACCCAACCCCGCCTCTTTGGAATAAGCGAAGTGAGCCAGATAGCCATCGCCATCACCCCCGTGACCATAGAATCGATGACCGCTGACAAACCAGTCATATAAGCCGAGACCATAGCCATAGTCCAGGCCAGCCTGAGCGGCAAAGGAGGTACGCGGCGTTTCCATTCGGGCTAATTGCTTAGCCGATAAAACCGGCGCCCCCTGATTTAAAAAGACGCGCAAAAATTTCGCCATTTCATCCGGCGCAATAGCCAGCTCACCCAGCGGTCGATAAACCGTATGCCAATAGGGAATGGGGTTTTACCATCACGGTTATAACCGGTAATCAGGTTTTGCTGTAACGGAGCCTGAAAACTTAAACTGGCTTTGACGATACCCAACGGTTTAAAAATTTCTTCGGCGATAAAGTCGTCAAAGCTTTGCCGGGTGCTTTTTTCCAGCACCAAACCGGCAAGCCCGTAATTGGTATTGCTATAACTATAAAACTCACCGGCGGGCCATTGCAGGGTGTGTTGATCGGCAAATTTTTTTAACGCCGTATCCAATGGGATAGGGATATTATGATCCCACTCTGCCTGTGACATATCCGGCAAACCACTGGTTTGCTCCAGTAATTGCTCTAAGGTCAGGGGTTGAGTAGCAGACCATGGGTTCTGGTAATAGGCTGGCCCCAGGGTATCGATAATGGGCTTATCTAAAGCAAGCAGCTGTTTTTCTTCGGCAATCAGGCTGGCGAGGGCAACAAAGGACTTGGTAATTGAACCCACCCTAAACCAATGGGAGGGATTAACCGGCTGGGGCTGCCCCGCCAACTCTACACCGCGCACGGTGCTAAGCAGGGTTTGTTGTGAGTCCGTGATCACCAGACTATAGGCGGGGGTAGCCTGCTCCTTACGGATCGTATCCAGTTGTTTAAGCAGCGTACTGATGGCGGGCTGTTCAATAGCCGACGCAGTGGCTGAAAAATAACCGCAAAGTAGCAGCAAATATACGGGCTTGGCCCTATTTCGTAGCCAGCTAAAGATCATAGGCCTCAAACTTACCAAATTTATACACATCAACTACAATAACATAGACTAGCCAGCCACCTATTGATGGACAGATTTATGCGACTAAACAACCTTATTGCTTTATCCCCCTCCCACTCAAAACAGCAGGGTTTTACCCTGATTGAGTTGGTTGCCGTTATTGTTTTACTCGGCATCCTTGCGGTGATCGCGCTACCTAAATTTATCAATCTATCTGACGATGCCCATCTGGCGGTAGTACAAGGCACTGCCGGCGCCTTACAGATTGGGGTTAAGAACATTGAAGCGCTCTCTCAGGTTACCGGTGTCACACAAGCACAACGGGATGTCCCCGGCAGTTTTAATGACGATGTGGAAGTCAATAGTCGTGGTTTCCCCTTGGGGACCAGCTTGTCTAACGGGCAGCTTAATAACGAAGTTATTGCCACCAATAGCGGCAATAATGATTTTGGCTGTAGCGATATTTGGACAGCGCTTTTAACTAACCCACCATCGACTTCGCGCACGATTGATGGCTCAGACTATCAAATTGATCGCCATACTAATGGCCAGTCGTGCAGCTTTGTATACCGTAAAAACGGTGATGTAAATGATCGCACCAGCGCTCTGCTGGGTATTCTCTACGATTCTACCGATGGTACTGTTGTTGTTTGCGGCAGCAGTGTTACAGGGGCGCCTAGCTGCTAGTTACATAATCACCTGCGTATGCGGAAACCAGTGAGACCAAATGCCAAAAAATATCCCGTTATGGGTGGCAAGCTGCTCACCGGTTTGCGCATTGAGTAAACGCACCACGCCGTCGTCATCGGCACTTATCATTAAGCTGTCTGGCCCCAGCTCAAACTGATAGCCATTATTGGCTTTGGCAAAATCCGGGTGGATGGCCACAGCTTCTGTACCATTATCATAACCGTAGATCATTGCCTTATGGTTCATGCGATTATCTGCCAGGCTTAAGGTGGGGAAGATAAACCCCTTCTCTGGATCAAACTGATCTTTTAATGGCTGTTCAAACGCTTTTAAAGCCAGCTCATCTACCAGCCGATCAAAGGGGTAGAGAAATACCTGTGCTTCAGGGTAACGAGCTTTAGCCTGCCCCCATAGCATCATCGTGTTAGGGATAATATCGGGAGCATGATCGGTAAATTCCGACTGCATGGTAATTTGCTGCAAGGCGGTACCGTGGTTGTTATCTTTAAACAGTAAATTATTATGGGTTTGAGATAATACATTTAAGTCAGACTCACCCAAACCATAATCCCCCTCCACTACCATCGGCAAATTCGATAAACCGCAAAAGGTCATTACAATCTCTTTGCCGTCCACCTGCCAACCGGCGATATGGGGAATTTGTAAATGTTCCCGTGGAAATATACGCACTGCATCGCCTTTAATTTCTACGGCATAGACTACGGTATCATCGCTAATCACCGCATCGGCTTCAGCTACGGAAAAAAACTGCGCGTCTTTTTGCTGGGTTGGGAATACCGACTGCATCATATAGATTTCGATAAAGAAGGTGGTAAAAACACCCAGCGATGCCAGTGTCATTAACTTCCTGTTCCACTGCTGCCATTGAATACTGAGCACCCACAGCCCCAGCAAAGCCAATATTTGCAAGCTGATATAAAGCGCCACATTATCGTAGTAATTTAATAACCAATCACGGGGCACATTAATCATCTGCCCTATTTCGGTCATTAGCACAGCAAAGTAGATCGCTACAACAGCCAGTACGGCGGCATACAGATTAAACAGTGTTTTTTTCATGGGCTGAAATTATCGCGCAATCAATTAAAAGATAAGTCTAGTTAAAAACGACGGCTGATAGCAATACCAAACACTTCAATAACTTCACCATCCACTTCATCCAGATCGAGAGTAGGTGCTACGCCGTATTCGCCAATATGAAAATCATAGGATGCACTCACCCTGACCAGATCTTCAGTATGGCCATGGGAGCCATGGATACGCTCTTTGCCTGCACCAAGGCCAAAACGCCAATGATCATTAGGGTGCCAGTAACCGGCCAGATAATAGACGGACACACCATCACCGTCATGGGCCTGCGGGGTTCGCTCATAGGTTGCACCCGCCCCCCAGCTGTTATTGATACGGTATTCATATTCCAGACCAATGGATAAGTTATTATCGCCATCACTATGGGTTACGCCGAAAATAATACCCGGCGTATGGTGTTTAAATTCGCCATTATCAGACGCTGCCTGTAAGGGCGTAGAACAAGATAGCGCAACAATAGCAGCCACTAATAACGTCTTTGACAAAAAAATCATATTGCTAAGCCATACAAAAAATATAAAGAAGGGCAAAAAAAAGAGCTGGATAACCAGCCCTTTTTTTAGTGACAACTTACATCATTGGCGCCTTTTGTTTAGTCAGGAAGGCTTTAACTGCCGCCTGCGACTCAGGACGTAAATTGGTAATACCGTCATAGGGAATACCGCGAGCAGGTCCCTCGTCAGGGAATTTTTGCTTACGCATCATATGGCGCTGAATAACACGCACAAACTCAGCACCACCCCATGCACCGACTTCTGTCGATACTGGCCATTCCTCACGGGTATCACGGTGTAGATCATAGAAGTTGGCACCAATCGGATTTTTACCCGGCGGAGGCACTTCCAGCTTCAGGTGTTCCTTAACCACGGCAGCCAGTTTATTACCGGTATAAATCATCACATGGTCACGACGGCCCTTGGTTTCACCTAATAGCAGCAAGGCACTTTGGTCAACACCATCAATCAAACGGTCGGTAGGAATATTATCTTCTGCACTGGCCAGACGAGCCAGGGTAGTAAATAAATCACTCACCTGAAAAATATCCGAGACGATAGAATCCGCTTCAATCATACCCGGCCATTTAACAAAGGCATCTACCCGCACACCACCTTCAGTAGTATCCGCTTTACCGCCACGGAAAACCAAGGGTGTAAAACCACTACCTGGTGAGTACTTGGTAAAGTGGCCGTTGTCACCCATCAATACTAAAATCGTATTGTCAGCAACGCCCAGCTTTTCCATTTCAGCCATAATATCGCCAACCCACTTATCCAGTAGCTTAAGCTTTTCAACATAGGTACCACCATTGGGCGTTGTGTACTGGTCATAAGGAACACGGGCACCGGTTAATGGGTATAGAGGCCAGTACTGTAAGAAAAAGGGCTCATCTTTAGCAGCCAGCTTTTTCAAATGCTCCATCGCCTGGTCCTGATAGCGATAATTCATTTCTTCATACTTTTTCTCGTTCCAGCGCTCACCGGGCTTCATATACACTTCTTTTGGCTTGCCGCCTTTTTTAGCTTCTAACGCAGTCACCATGGCGGAAGCATCGGGGCGGAACCAGCGATCTTTGGTAAAGCGGCTGTCGTAATTGTTTTCACCGATACCATAGGCGATTTCTTCATTGGCAGCGTCGTCATGAAAAATAGTTAACTGGCCCTGTTGATGCACAGGAAACGCCGCAAAATCAAAACCCTGGTTATGGGGCCAGGACTCGGCAATATCGCCCATATGCCACTTACCAATATGCACGGTGTTATAGCCGGCTTCTGATAACACTTCCGCTATGGTGACTTCTTTACCGGCCAAACCAAAACCGGCGATATCCACGGCGGTATCACCCATACCATTGCGGTGTGGCTGGCGCCCGGTCATCATGGCGACACGGGTGGGAGTACAGGAAGGCTCGGTATACATCCGGGAAATACGCATCCCTTCATTCGCCAGTTTATTCACATTGGGGGTTTCATAACCACGCAGGGCATTGAGCTCAGGGATACCCATATCACCATAGCCGATATCATCTACCAAAATATAAACAATATTTGGCGCCTTGCCGCCGTTCTTTTTCTTAAACTGGGCCAGCTTATCATCTACGGCCTTGTCGTCTTTTTTCCATTGCTCGCCATGTTGCGCCTGCAATACATAGTATTCAGCATCATGGTTTAGCTTGGTCTCTGAGAAGGCCAATGGCGATGCCGCCATAACGAGGCCTACTGCCGAAGCGAAGGTTTTCAATAATGTCATTGTTTGGCTCCTTGATATTGTTATCTTTGGTACACGCATAATCCAGGGGTAAGGATAGCTCAGGCAAATAGACTCGTTCAGCCCATATTGCGCAAGCTGGCATTATCTGCAAAGATGGCTTTTGAAAACATCAAAAAATAAGAATTCTGAGTTATTGGCCACTTAAATACAGGCCTCGACTGATAAAGTAATACATTATAGGTCAGTAACTTAGGCATAACCTGGGCAACAACGTCTATGCAGAATCAGTTTTCATTTCTGGATGCCAGCTTTGATCAATTTGAACAATTGGCCGAAGTGGTTAAAGACTGGGACCTGGAGTTCCACCAGCTTTCGGCAACCACCACCCGCCCCTCTCTCAGCCAACTGGCTACCCTGGAAAGCGTGATTAACCATGTACATGTAGGCTGTATCTTTGACCAACATGGTCATACACCGGCCGGTTTTAGAACCTTTGCGATTTTGGAAACCGACTCCCCGGCTATCAGCTTTCGCAACCAAACTGCTGACCCAAATTCGTTGATGATATTCCCGCAAGATAACGAAATTGCTGCGGCGTCTCCCGCCAGCTTTAATGTTTATTCGCTATCGATAAAAACGGGGTTTTTACAGCATCAGATAGCCAATTTAACCGGGCTTGCACCGGAGGATTTACTAGCCAAAGAAGGCGGCGTTTTTACCGGCTCCCCCGAAAGCATTCAAGCCCTGAGAATATTTATTCGCAACACCATAAAACAGGCAAAATTATTGGCGGGCAAGCCCGCGCTATTGGCACAATTACTCACCATGCTGGATTTTGATCATCAGTTTGCAAACCATATTATTGATTGCCTGCTTAATTGCAAACAGCCCGCCGCTGGCCATTCATCTCATAAAATCCAGCAAGCGATTAATCAATCTATTGATATTATCCAACAGGAAAACCACGACCCGATTCCGGTTAAAGATCTGGCCAAACGGGTTGCTATTAGCCAAAGCTCATTGGAACACGGCTTTAAAAAACACTTTGGCGTTAACCCCAAGCAGTACCTTAAGTATACCCAGCTAAACCTGGTGAGAAATGCCTTATTAAGCGCCAACAGCAAAACCACCAAAGTTACCGATATAGCCAATCTATATGGCTTTTGGCATATGGGCCAGTTTGCCAGTGATTATAAAAACCTGTTTGGTGAACTACCCAAACAAACACTGAAAAGCCCCTAAACCCGTTAACAACACCGTAGGGTGGATTATAATCCACCAAATTTAGCGGGGTGGAGGTGGATTGTAATCCACCCTACAGACTATTTTTCTGCTGCCAATAACGGATGATTTATTTAGCTGCTTTGCCTATACTTTCCTGACAATAATGCAGGGCATGGGTAGCAAATATGAGTAACGAACAGGATTCGCAAGCAACACCCTCGCTGGTAATGAGTCGATCGAAAAAAATACTGCTTGGTTTAACGGCTATTGCCCTGGTCTATGGCCTATCTCTATTTGGTGAAATCCACGGCAAGGATATACCTGAAAGCTATTTCTCCAGTGGTTACCCTTCAATTCTTGGCTTATTAAACTCTGAGATATTTATGGGTTTAATCTTTTTGGTCACCATCGCTGTTTTCGTCTATGTGGCATATCTGCTGTGGGAACTCCATGAAGTCGCCGTCCATCGCGCAGAAGAGACCTCCAACCCGCATTTGCAATTAATCTTTGCGCTGTCTTTATGCGGCCTGTTTATTGATAAAACCTGGTGGGTACTGGCCGTGATTCTCTCATTTACCAGCTGGGAGATTATTGGCACCAGCCTGAGCAATATAATCCAGCGAGGCGTTAAGGGAGACCAGCCATGAAAGAGATTATGCTGCCCTATATTTTTATTGTCTGGTTATTGGTGAAGCTGGGAATTGTGCAATGGAATCTTCGCAACGCCGTTATTATTGTCGGCATTGGTGCCTTCTTATCATTTACTTTATTTGCCTCCCACCGTTTCTGGTCACCAGCAGATTTAACCGACAGCTCTACCATTAAAGCGCCCCATGCAGTACTTAGCCCTCTGGTCGGTGAGCAAATAAAAAGTATTCATGTGGTTCACAATCAAAAAGTTAAACAGGGCGATCTGATTTATCGCTTGGAAAGTGCAACACCCGATAACACCACTGAAAGCCTAAAAGCCGAAATTGCTCAACAGGAAACCTTAATCGCTCAATACAAGCGAGATATTCAGCGTATATTAAAAGCGCCTGACACCTTTACTCAGCGCGATGAAGAGAGGATAAAAACGGAAAAGGCCAATGCCAAACTGGAAATAGAACGATTACAGGCCGAGTTAAAACAGGCTGCCTTTGAAGAATCTCAAACTATTTTAGTAGCCCCTTTTGATGGCCAGGTATCTATTGCCAATATCGCCGTTGGTTCACGTCTTGGCAATATGCATATTTATGATACCAGCCGAAAGTTTTTGGAGATGCGTATCCCTGAGCAGTCTTATCGCTATATTGAGAAAGGCCAATTTGCGGAATTTTTTCTTGCCACACATCCCGGTGAAATTTTCAGAGGCAGAGTGCATAGCCTGAGAACAGGGACCGGTGAAGCGATGGTATCACCCCGTGCCGCTGATCAGCAGGTGCGCCAGCATGTGGGTAGAAATACCGGTAGCCAGGGGCGTACTGTGATTATCGAGTTTATTGAACCGGAAGGTTATAACTTGCCGATAGGGGCTACGGGCTCGGCTTGGATATCCGCTAATAAACCGCATCCGCTGTTGGGGTTTATGGATATTATTGGTGCGGCTACCGTTCGGCTAAAATCTTATAAAGCCTATTTAAGTGCCCTGTAAATAACAAAGGCCCCACCGGAGCCTTTGTTGTAGGGTGGATTATAATCCACCAAACCCTGCCTTCCAAACTGGTGGATTATAATCCACCCTACGCGGAGTTAGGTTTTACTAAGGCGATGTTAAATAAGCCAACCAGGCACTCATTCTTAAAGCCACCTTACTAATCACATGTACTGGCTTACCCGCATCGGTATACACCGCCATTGTTGCTCCGGCACCCTGGGGTAATTGGCTGGCAAACGCACTGTCATCCAGACTCACCCAAACAGCCCAGCGATCGGTGATTGGTGTACCTGTCAATGTCGGTAACTGGCTACTGGCCGAAGCCTGAGCCTGACCACCAGCCTTGCCTAACCGGCTGATTTTGCCACCAAACACCTGACCGGGGATTGAGCTAAAAACCACTTCAACTTCATTGCCCGGCTCAATTCGCCTAATAGCACTCTGACTAAAGCTGGCTATAAGTTCGGTGCTTTCATTAGAGATAAAAGCCAGCGATGAACCGGCCGGAACAGTGGTAACAAAAGAACCTTCACGCACTTGTACATTGGCCGCATAGCCATTGGAAGGCGCCCTAACCTCGGTTTCTGCCAACTGCCATTGCGCATTATCTAACTGTGCCTGAGTGGCCTCAATAGCAGCCGCAGCAGCATCGCGTTCAGCAATCCAGATATCCAAATCAAGTTGTGAGGCCGCCTTTCTAGCCACCAGGTTTTCTGCACGATCAACATTGATTTGCGCCAAACGCAGCTGCGCACCCTGCTGCTCCAACTGTGACTGCAATTGGCGAACATTAAACTCAAAGGGGGTTGGGTCTATACGGTATAACAGGTCTCCCTCTTGCATAGCCTGCATCGACTGCACCGGCACTTCAACTAGCTGACCTTTAACGTTAGGTACAATGGGAATAATATAACGAAAGACTCGGGCATCAGCGCTAATCGGCGAAAAGGTATACCAACTAAAAACAATCGCAGAAATTAACACCACACCAACACCAGCAAAGGCAGAAATATTGCCGGTAGTTTTTTTAAGCCATGCCATTTTATTAAAAATAACAATATATAAGGCTGAATAGCAGATAATAATAAAGGCAATCATTGCTGTACCTCCGCTTGTGCCAAGGGCTTGGTCTTGGCCCAGACCAGCGCTACAAACCAGCCTATGCCCAGAGTCAGTAAGCCAATCCAGGCCAGGGTTGCTATGGCATCAACCTGCGGATGACCGCGCTCTCGGGCGATATTGCCTGGAATATTACCGATGACTACGACCAGCGCAATGCCAGCGGCCACGAGTATCAGTAAGACAATCATTGCAAAAATATCCAGCATAGGGATTCCTCTTAAACATTATCATTTCCGCTACCGCCTAAACAGGTAGGGTGGATTATAATCCACCTGCTTTTAATATTCTGGACTGGTTTTGGTGGATTGCAATCCACCCTACGAAAATGACGGTATGAAAGTTATAAAAAAGCCCTCAGGGTTGAGGGCTTTGTCGTTCAATCCATACTAGTGCCAGGACATAAAGGTATCGATGGTTTCCTGGGTTTCAGGTCGCAGGTTCTCAATACCTACATAAGGCTTTCCTTTACCTAATTTGTTATGCGGGTTTTTCATAATCGCCATCATATGGCGCTTGGCCATATCCTGAAAGCTGGCACCGGTCCATAGCGAGTGACCAATTTGCTTGTGCTGTTCACGGGGGTCTCGGAGGATATTATAAACACCGGCTGCTGCTGCAGGCATACCCGGCCCAGGCAGGTGCATTTTCCATTCCTGCTTCACAATGGATTTCAACACTTCATTCTCATAGATATAGACCCAATCACGACGACCGCGTTTCTCACCATTCAGCAATAACGCTGTTTGGTCGATACCATCGATTACCCGATCACGGGGAATATACTTCTCTGCCTGAGCAATATTGGCAAAGGTAGTGAACAAGTCAGACACATGCACAATATCTGCCGCCGAGCTTCCGCCTTCAACAGCACCGGGCCAGCGCACATAAGCATCAACCCGCACACCGCCTTCTAAATGGTCAGTTTTACCACCGCGGTAAATCAGCTGGCTCATACCTGAGGTGCCTTCGTAGTGATACATCAAACCGTTATCCGCCATAAATACCACCAGCGTATTGTCAGCAATACCTAGACGATCAACTTCGGCAATAATCTCACCAAACCAGTCATCTAACACTTCCAGTTTATCAGCCATAAAACCGCCATTGCGCGAACGGGCCTGTTCAGGATGGACAAAATTCAGTGGGTATAGCGGCCAGTACTGCAAGAAGAAAGGCTCATCATCTTTAGCCAGTTTCTGTAACTGCTCAATGGTCTGACGCTGGTAACGCTCATTCATGCGCTCGTAATGAGCCTGAGTCCAGGTTTCTCCAGCCTTTAAATCAATCTCGCGAGCCTTGCCGCCTTTTTTCGCTTCAACACCCGTCACCAAACCATTCGGTTTAAACTTTTTATCCAGCGCCATATCGTTAGACTGAGTACCGTTGTACCAGCCCAGCAAGTTATTGGCCCGGGCTGATTCAGGGCTCATTAACGCTAATTGCACCTGCTGGTGCAGCGGGAAAGCGGCATAATCAAAGCCCTGGTTATGAGGATAGGATTCCTCAATATCACCCTGATGCCACTTACCGATATGAGCCGTGTTATAACCGGCTTTAGACAACACCTCGGCGATAGTCACTTCATTTTTACCCAAGCCCTCACCCACCAATGCCACTTTTACTTCTTTAATACCGGTGCGCACCGGATGACGGCCAGTCAAAAAGGCCGCACGAGTTGGCGTACAGGAAGGTTCGGTATACATACGGTTAAGCGACATACCCTGCCTGGCAAACTCATTGATATTGGGGGTTTTGATACCCATCACATCATTTAATGCAGGCTTACCCATTTGGCCGAAGCTAACATCATCAATCAAGACATAGAGAATATTAGGGCGCTTGCCACCATTCTTTTTGCGGATTTCAGCCAGCTTGGACTCAACCTGCTTGTCTTCTTTCTGCCAGGCATCTTTATATTGCGCTTCAACAAAATAGTATTCACCATCGTGAATAATATCTTTGGCGCTCACCTGCACAGCGATAAGACCAGATACCGCTGCCAGTAATAGCTTTTTAAAGGGTTTGTTCATAGTTGGCTCCAGTTTAGAGATATTATCTGCTGTTTAAGTTGCTAATTATTATCTATTTTTGAGGTAGTACGAAGGCCGTGCATTAAAAGATCATAAGCCGTGGCGGAGAGTGATTTATTATCCGCACTAGCCAGTTGCGACATACGGTCAAACTCGGCTTCAGTCACAAAGGTGACCAGACGGTGAGAACGCACCAGCTCAGTAGGGCCTGCTGGTCTGCCGCGCTGTAATTTATTATCTAATGTTCCCATTTGAACACCTTCTTATATATAAACCTTTATGCCGCAACGCCACCGGGCTTGATTTTACTGGTCAGGTTATATAGTTTTGGCTCTGTGCAACATCACAAATGCGCCAATTTACTGTGACACAAAAATAATTAGCCCTTACAAAACCGGGCTTTATAGAATAATCACCTGGTAACAACCTATGGAATACAGCAGCAGCGCTGTACAACATATTTTGGCAAGCCACTCTGTCGAAGAGTTTAACCAATCGATTGACAGCTGGGAGTTGGAATTTACCCAGC
Organism: Oceanicoccus sagamiensis; assembly: GCF_002117105.1. GTDB lineage: Bacteria > Pseudomonadota > Gammaproteobacteria > Pseudomonadales > Dasaniaceae > Oceanicoccus > Oceanicoccus sagamiensis. Next base: position 709,860 of record NZ_CP019343.1, read on the forward strand.
TTGAACGCGGCCAATTTTACAGTCAGCAAACACTGGTTTATAGCCAGCATAGTCTGGCACTGCGGGTGCACTTTAACCGCAGGCTACTGCAGCGGGGTATTGCCCCTGCCAACTTTATTACTTTTGGCCTTAGAGCATCCTCTGGGGCTGAAGCTCTTTGGCATCAGCGGGCGATAACCACTGACACACTGGAAGTTTTCCCCAGTTATAGTGATTTTGAGGTGGTTACTCCAACTGGGTTTGATGCCTACACCATTAGTATCAGCCGTGAGCAACTGGAAGCTATTGCCGAGCAGGAACAACTGGCTATCAATATTGATCAGCTGGCCAATAGTCAGGGGGTCTTTGAAATAAACCCTGAACACACCCGCCATATTCGGCAATTATTGATGCAAGCCACCCGGGAGCAGTCAGCGCTCAATCAGGAGAGCGTGTGTCAATTAATGGACCATGACCTACCCCGCCTTATTCTTGAAACACTAATCGGCGGCCACCATCAACGTCCCTTAAAAACACCCGCCAGAAAACAAACACTGGATAAAGCACGCAGCTTTATCGCAGAGAACCCCTACGAAATCATACAAGTAGCCACCTTAAGCAAAGTCGCCCATACCAGCAGCCGAACATTAGATAGAGTGTTTAAAGAGTATCTTGGGGTCAGCCCAAAAAGTTATCTGCTGCTTAAAAAGCTTAATGCCGTACAGAAAGAGCTGATTAACAATAAAGAAGACAGTATTACTGAGATAGCCAACCGCTGGGGCTTTTGGCATATGGGGAAATTTGCTGCGGACTATAAAAAAACGTTTGGCGAATTACCGAGCGCAACCGCCAAACGTTTTCGTTAGAGCAACCACCCTTTATTCGGGCAGCGCCATATTGTTGTTAATTTTCTTATCCGCATCATCGATAACACCTGCGCTTACACTGATACCAAAATCAGTAGTCACTTCATCCGGCGTTTTCATCAGTGGGATATTACGCACACGAATCACATTAAGTAAGGTATCCATTTGGCTATCAACCTGCACAAAGCGGATAGCATGGACTGGTGATAAAGCCTTGGAGACTTTCTTGTGATAATCTTCACGCAATTTATTGCGGTTTCTCATTAGCTTAAACAAATCTTTAGATAAAGCCGCTGCACGCTTGTCATCCATTTCACTGTACTTGCTGGAAAACTCTTTAACCAATTCCAGGCGCTGGTCACGAATCGCCATAATTTTGGTGTTATATTCGCGATAGATGGGGGTAAATTTCTCTTGGTCGGCCGCGGTTAGCTGCATCGAGTCCAGCATAATACCTTCTTTCTTGGCTCTAAGCTGGTCACGAAATTGCTCAAACGCTTCAAAATCAGGGGCTGCGGCAACATTGCCAACCAGTAACAGGGTTATTAACAGTCTTTTAATCATTCTGGAAATCCTCAAATTATAGATGCTTTAGGCATCAAGCCTGAGCCGATTGTAAAACATATCCACAAGGCTGAATATCCCCGATAGCTCTGGCTCGGTCATTAATAATTAAATCTAAGCCCTAAACCAAAACCCCAATCATAAGACTTATAGCCCCCGATACCCGTTAATGCTTCGGCATAGACACCAAAGGCTGGCGTAAATTGACGGCCAAATTGTAACTCGGCGGATGCGGGCAAGTCGTTATCGTTTTCCCAGTCTGCCGAGGCAATAGCATCGAGCTTTAGCCAATAGCGGTTAGGGAGCTTTTGAATAGCCAGCAAGCGCAGGGAGGTAACGCTCACATCAACACCATCGATTTCAGATTCATGTTGCACTAAGGGGATAACAATAGTCCCTGGCCTTACCGTCACAGCGACACCGGCAAAAGGGATCAGGGTATGGGCGTCCTGACCTATACCTCGGTCCTGGTTATCAAAATGCACCTTGGCTTCAAGACCTACCGCCAGGCGATAAGGCATATCATTCCAGCTGCCCTCCCCCGGAAAGTAAATACCCTTGGCTCTGGCGCTATCCAGACCGGAGCGCTGCTGACCGGTGGCATCCGTCTCCCAGTAGCGCAGCTCATAGCGGAATTTAAGCTTGGGGTTAATCATCAGCGCGCCTTCCAGCGCATAATCATCCAGATCATCGCCATCAATATCGACAAAGCGAGCCTTAAGGTCGGTATTGCGCACCTTGGCAAGAGGGCTGGATGCATTTTCTGGCTCCGCTTGCTCTTGCGCCACGGCATTAAAGCTCAGCAAAGCGACAAGTGGCAGTATGGCTGTAAACAGCCGAGCTGGTCGGCTAGTAGAATAGAAGGAAGTGAACATAGGAACTCTCTTAATTAAGCTGTCTATACGCTAAAAACCTACTTATAGCTTATCCCAAATTTTTTTAACATCAATAAATCGACATTTTTAAGCACAATCAATAAACAGCTTATGCCATCAATCAGCCATGCATCAATGCATCAATGCATTGCAAGTCATACAACGCTTTTATACTATCTGGACAGCTTCGTATAAATAACAGGAAACAAGATCATGAAGATAGTATCCGGGCCCAGCAAGACGCTACAATCTATCCTTGTTCTTTTATGGATTATTGCTGCCAGCACTCCCATTAATGCTAAAGAGATTAAACTGGTACTACAAATCACCATTGACGGCCTGCGCCCCGATCTTCTACAGCGCTCGCCAAAGCAATTTAGCAAAGGCGGCTTTAATTACCTATTTAACCAAGGCTATAGCTATAACAACGCCCACTATCTACATGCCAATACCGAAACCATTGTTGGCCACACTACCCTGGCCACTGGAGCCACACCCTCCGTTCACGGCATGGTAGGCAATGTATGGTTTGACGATCAAGCCAAGCAACTGGCTTATAATATTGAAGACCCCAACGCCCCACTATTGCCTTCCAGAGAGACTCAGCAACAAGGTGAGCAGGTTGATCCCTCACAAAAACTGGCTCGTACCCAAGGTCGCTCACCTGCCGCTATTCTTGTCCCCACTATCAGTGACACCCTGATTGCTTACTATGGCGGGCAATCAAAAAACTTTGCGGTATCAGGAAAAGATCGAAGTGCGGTGGCAATGGCGGGAAAAACCGGCAAAGCGTTTTGGTTTTCAACCAATACCGGTGATTTTATTACCAGCCAGTATTATTACGATCAATACCCACAATGGGTTGTAGATTGGAACCTGCAACGCCAGTCGGAAAGTTACGCCGATAAAAACTGGGACTTAGCTGACAAACCTTCCAGCTATAGTTTAATCGATAAGGATGACCGCCCTTATGAGGTTGACCTTAAAGGCTATGGTAAAACCTTCCCCCATGCCTATGGCCCCAAAAACCATCCACTGTTGCCCACAAGGGTTTTAGTTAGCCCAGCCGGTGACCAGCTAACACTGGACTTTAGCAAAGCACTGATTGAAAACGAAGCTATTGGCAAGGACAGTATTCCCGATTATTTATCCCTTAGTTTTTCCGGAGTCGATGCGGTTAATCATTTTTTTGGCCCCAACAGTCTTGAGAACGAAGAGATCGTTCGGCAACTGGATCGCACGCTGGCGGAACTGTTTCGCTATATTGATAAAACCGTGGGACTAAAAAATACGGTTATTGTTTTATCCGCCGACCACGGTATGGCAGATATGCCAGAGCATATGACCGAACAAGGGTATCAAGTCGGCAGGCTATACTCAGAGCAAGTGGAGGAAATGGCCAATCAATTGGGGGAAGAGCTCTATGGTATTAAAGCTATCAGTCGCTTTTTCTTCCGGCCCTATCTCTATCTTGATGATAAAAAAATTGCCAGCGCCAAATTGGATAAATCGAGCGTATTAAAAACCATAGCCGCAAAACTTTCCCTGCAGAAAGGTATTGCCCTGGCAGTACCCCGAGGCGGTGTTTCTGATATGCAGCAAACACCGATCTACCAGCAAATTGAAAATAATAATCACCCGCAGCGCTCCGGTGATATTTATATTGCCCAGGCACCCTACTGGTTTATGTTTGAGAAAGGCCCTATTGCTGCCATGCATGGCTCGCCCTGGCGCTATGATACCCATGTGCCAATTATATTTGCCGGTGCCGGTATCAAAGCGGGTAATAGTAGCCGACGGGTTCACCCTATTGATGTAGCACCAACGCTGGCCAAACTATTAAAGTTATCACCACCTGCGGGCTCTCAAGGTACTGTTTTGCAGGAAGTTACGGATAAATAATCATCCTATCTTATTGTTTGGGATAACGACGACCATTTAGCAACTGACCTATCCATGTATCTCTTACCCAGAGTTGATAGGTCAGCAGGCAAATAGCTAAAGTGCTCAGGCATACCACTAAAAACTTCCACTCCGCCGCCAGTTGCCAGCTATGCATTAGCAGGGCAATAGCCACCATTGGTACGGAGTGAAAAATAAATATCCAATAAGCACTATCAGAGAAGTAACGGATCAAAGCATGGTGGCTGACAAAATACCGGCTAAATAAACCGACAAAAGCCAACATAAAAAACATCATGGAAAAACCGGTGGCCGCTGATAATAGACTATGCAGCCAAAAATAATTCGGGCTATCGGCCTCCCCCTGTGTAGCAAAACCCACCAGACCAACCACCAAAGCAATATGTGCCAGAGCAAAATACAGCCACGCTCGCTTTGCTAACAGGGCAAGATTCTCAAGCCGTTGATAGAGCATCCAACCTAGCAGAAAGGCCACGCCAAAATAAGCGATAATAGACGGCTGTGGCATCAAACCCAGATCGCCCGATAGCCTGCCTGAAAAAGAGCCACTTCCCAGCACAGCCAACCAGGCAGCTACTAACAAAATCACTATGGGTGAATAAATCGGTGTTTGCAGTACTCGGCTAACGGCATATCGGAGTTTTAACGGTAAAACCGGTTTAAGCTTGATCAAACCAACCAAGATAATGACAAAGATAATCAGATAGTACAGAAACCAGAGATTATGGGTGTTATCCCATAATATTCTCGGTTTTTTAACGGCGCTAATATCAAAAACCCACTGCCCGCTGGCCATAATATTTTCCGCATAAATCCGCAAGACAGACATGTTAATAGCCAGCAGTGGCAGAAAGATAATAAAAGGCAGCACCAGGCGCTGATAGCGATTAGCCAGCATACCCTCCAGTCCACGCCGGGAGAATAACAGCGCAGTAAAAAAGCCAGAGAGTAGATAGAAGGTGGGCATTCGAAAGGTATTAATATAGATCAGCACCGCATCCATACTGACAGAGCGCATAGGGTCAATATAATAGTCCGTGATATCCAGCGTCATATACATTTGCGCAGAGTGTAAAACAACACCGAGACTCATCATCAAGGCCCGCAAAAAATCCAGGCCATGCAGACGCTGATCCGATGCTAGCGTTCCGTTACCCATAGGTCACCCATTATTATTCTTGCTGTTTGCCTGTAAATTAGCATAGCTTATAGCCCGCTGCTGACGGTTTTTTAAAATCCGTCATATTCTGTACTAAAGTTTGCCAATCTCATTTATTATTTGCCTTTGACTGTACTTAAGGCCACTGATTAATGTCGATACGCCCACTGCTGGTTTTTATATTCAGCTATCTATTACTCGCCCCACTGCCCTCGCTGGCTCGTGATGTCAGCCAATTGCATCTGGAACCCGGTGATGGCAACTGGTCACTGGGCTTTGGCCTGCGCAATGCGACTTTTCCCTATATCGGCACTGATGAAGAGACGGACTTTGTGCCCCTAATTACCTATAACGGCCAACGCTATTTTATTGATGGCACCCGCGCTGGTATACATTTATTAAATAATCAGGATTGGCTAATTAGCGGCTATGCCGCTTATCGCTATGGCGGTTTTAATGAAGAGGATTCTGACGAGCTGGACGGCATGGACCGTGACGATAGCGTAGATGGTCGTCTGGCCATTACCCGCCGCACCCCTTATGGCCGCTTTACGCTGGATACCGGCGGCGATATTAATAGCAAGTCCGAGGGCTGGGATGCACAGATCCGCTGGGGTGAAATTTTTGAGCGCGGCAACTACCGCTTTCGCCCATGGATTGGCCTGACTTATGAGGACGAAAAGTTAGCCAACTATTACTATGGCGTAAGGCCTGAAGAAGCGGAAGCAGACCGCCCAGCCTACGAAGTCGATAGCACGGTAGAAATGTCCTACGGTATCGATATGAGCTATCGCTTCTTTACCCATCATTATATCGGCCTTAACTTTCAATACTCGGAACTGGATGACAGTAAAAGAAACAGCCCTATTACTAACGAATCTGGCGTGTTTGAAAGTATGTTCTCTTATCGCTATGAATTTAATGATTTTCAAGCAAGTTATAACCCAGACTCCGGCTTTCTGGACGACTTAAGTGAAGGCGAATGGTATTGGCGTGCAGCCGCAGGTTTAACCACCCGCTCAAAGTTTAATGAGCTGGTGCGTTTTTCCAATTTCTTTAATAACGACGAAAGAAATACTGGCTTAGCCAGTTTATTTGTCGGTAAAAAAATCACTGACCGCTTTATGCATCTGCCGTTAGAAGGCTATGTCACAGGGGGTTATGTGCGCAGGCTGGAAAACGGTGAGCAAAGTGACTTTAATGAGTATGTCTTGGGCTTTAAGGCCTATTTCACCCAATTCCCCTGGTCAGATACAGTTAAAACACGGGTTGGTCTGGGTGAAGGTATTTCCTATGCTGAAAAAATACCGATTGTCGAAAAAGAAAATGTTGAGGGTAAAAATCGATCCACCTCCCATATGCTTAATTATATTGACTGGAGCTGGGATGTCAGTATTGGCGATGTTTTTAACAAACCGGATTTAAAAGAGTGTTATATGGGTTGGTCGATACACCATCGCTCCGGTATTTTTGGCAGCTCAGATTTCTTTGGTAATGTCGATGGCGGCGGCAATGTTAATACTCTGTATATCCAGTGCCATAACACGGGCAAGTAATTAAAAGGTGCTGTTATTGTTATCAAGTCACCTCTTGATCGCTTTAATGACCAAATTAGCGCTGCGCCACCTTATGCTTAAAGCTATGTAATTCCTGATTATAGTTGTCAGCCAATTTCTTTAGGCGATAGACAATATGATTATATTTAAAGTTGTTAGTGGCGCATTCAAGTTCTTCCATACCCTCGTTCACGTAAAATTTGACCTCCTCCTGAGCTTTAAACATTTGCTCTATGGTCGCGGTATCACCGGCAGGGATAGTTGGGGGTTGGTCTTTCCAATCCAAACAACCGGCTTGGGCGAAAGAGGCTAGTGAACACAGGGCAAGTGCTGATAGTAGTTTTTTCATTGTTAACTCCTAATGACGAGATAGTTGCTAAATAGTTAACGGGTCTATTGCAGCTAGCGTGCCAGTTTTTTTGAACCATTCATGCATAAGAAGCCAAAAACAGTAGAACGATAACTACTGTATTGATTTTTAAAGAAAAAATTTTTTTTAAATCGATAAAACATAGGAAGAGGGTTTGAGGGAAGAAAATCACTCAATAGTCTCTAACTGTTATTTGTGGTGCACACTCCCCTAGCTGTGCTTTGTTTCAGTGCCTGTTATTGGGCGCTTAAGTACTCTTGCAACTTAGCGTCAGCCTGATCACCAAATAATATCTGGCAGGCTTTTTTTAGACCGGGGGCAGTCATAAGATCCTGCCTTGGAATAACCAATTCAATTTTTGAACGTCGCCGCAAAAAGTCTTCCAGCTTGCTAATCATTTCCCGCTCGGCCGCTAACTCAACTTCACAGCGCAGATATTCAGCATTTTCAATCAGTAGCTTCGCCCCTTCAGGGTCACGCCGGATCGATGCCAATAAATCCAGGGCACTGGCACCATAGCGTCGCCATAAGCGCTCTGTTAGTGGCTCTGATGATGAAGCAGCGGTCATAGCGTCGAGGGCCATCGCTTTGGCTTGCTGTAAAAATTCAGCTTTAATCTGATTACCCGGCTCGCCATACCAACGCTTATCGGGTGAGGGCATGGCTATGCCCAGTTGCTCGACATAGCCTGCAACCTCATCCCCTACATTAATACAGTCCGTCAGCTTGCCGCCAAAAATACTAATATGCTGGTCTTTAGCGCAGATATCGATGGCATGCTTGCGAGATAGACTTAGCCAATCACCTTTACCCTCTTCCCCCTTAACTGCCAGCGGTCTTACACCACAGCGCTCGGCTATAACATCTGTCTCTGTTAACGGTTTTTCCAGCTTTAATAGCCGATTAACATTATCCAGAATAAAGCGCCTATCCTCAGCGCTTACTCTGGCATCGGGATGGTCCAGCGGCGTATCGGTTGTGCCAATACAGGTTTTGGGGCCCATGGGGATAACAAAAAATAAGCGCCCGTCGCTGGCAAAAAAAGCCAGCACCCGGTTATTTCCCGCAATGCGATCAACCATCAGATGAACACCCTTGGAAAAAAGATGCCGATGCTCCGTAAGCTGGCCGGTCAATTGATTATGCTGGTCAACATAGGGGCCACAAGCATTAATCAGTACTTTTGAACGAATGGTAAAGTTATCACCACTAATGCCATCCTTTACCTGTGTAGACCAGAGGCCGTCTTTACGGCTGGCCCCCTGTGACTCAATATAGTTAGCCGCTACGCACCCCTCACTTAAGGCCGTGCGAATAAAATTAAACACAAAGCGCGCATCATTGTCGTAGAGATAACAGTCAGAATATTCAAAACCACCAGCGACCTGTTCGGTATTAATCACCGCTTCTCTAACCTTAAGTTGTTGCCGGCTTAAATAATGGGGGCGGCGGGTAAAGAAGCGACCCATTGCCCAATAAAGCAATGTCCCCAGATAAATCATAAAAGGCGGAAAACGAAAACCCTGTTGAATACTGGTAAGAAAGCGAATTTCTTTGACGGTGGAGGGGTAGCTGCGCATCAGATGGTTGCGACTTTTACAGAGCTGGTTAACTAATAGAAATTCATAACTTTCCAGATATTTAATACCCCCCCAGGCGAGGTTGGAGGAATTGGAACTGGTACAACCCGCAAAATCACCGCGGTCAATTAAAGCCACCTTAACGCCTTTGGCTGCCAGAGAGGCGGCTGCTACCGCGCCATTAATACCCCCACCAAGAATTAATACATCAAAGCTGTCTTCGCGAAGTAACTTGAGGTTAGCCTCCCTTAATGTCATCAGGTGGCGCGCCTTACTGCGTCTTGCCAACCCTCAAGCAAATCACTGCGCTGGCACTCTTCCATACGTGGTTCAAATTCCCCCGCTCCACGCCATAAGGCCGTAAAAGCGTCAAAGTCGCCATAGATACCCAACTGCCGACCCGCGAGATAGGCGGCCCCTAATACGGTGGTTTCCATCACCACGGGGCGGCACACCGGCAGTGCTAAAACATCAGCGAGAAACTGCAAAAACCAATCGTTGGCCACCATCCCGCCATCAACTTTAAGCGAGGCTGGCTTAATACCATCGTTAGCCATTGCGGTAAAAAGATCATGGGTTAAATAGGCAACGGACTCCAGGGTTGCCCGCACCATGTGCGCAGGGCTGGTGGCGCGCGTTAAACCAAATATCGCGCCGCGAACATCGGGCCGCCAATAAGGGGCTCCCAAACCCGTAAAAGCGGGCACCATATACACACCACTATTACCCTCTAAACCAGCGGCAAGTGATTCAGTTTCTGCAGCGCTGTCGATCAACCCCAGTCCATCTCGCAGCCACTGTACGGCAGCACCCGCCACAAAGATTGAACCTTCTATGGCATAGCTTGGCTTACCCTCTAACTGGTAGGCCACGGTTGTGAGTAGACGATGTTTGGAGATAACCGGTTTATCACCACTGTTAATCATCACAAAACAGCCGGTGCCATAGGTGCTTTTTATTGCACCCGGTGCAAAACAACACTGCCCAATACTGGCCGCCTGCTGATCACCAGCCACCCCGGTAATAGGAATAGCTCGACCAAACAGGCTGTTATCGGTATCACCAAAGTGCGCGGAGCAATCCATTACCTTGGGCAAAAGTTGTTTGGGCACATTAAAGGTATCCAGCAACCACGGGTCCCACTTGCCGCTATAAATATTATAAAGATTGGTACGGCTGGCATTGGTGGCATCGGTGGCGTGTACCTTGCCTCCGGTGAGATGCCAGATTAAAAAGCTATCAATGGTGCCAAAGGCCAGCTCACCCTGCTCGGCTTGCTCTCTTGCACCGTCAATATTATCGAGTATCCAGGCAATTTTTGTGGCGGAAAAATAAGGGTCTAATAATAAGCCAGTGCGGGCTTGTACTTGGGTTTCCAGCTTTTGCTGCTTGAGCTGTTCGCATTGCTCTGCGGTGCGCCGGTCTTGCCAGACTATGGCGTTATAGAGGGCCTTGCCGGTACTTCTATTCCAAACAACGGTGGTTTCTCTTTGGTTGGTAATACCAATACCGGCAATGCTATAGCCCTGCTGCTCAGCACTGGCTAAAGCCTGACGTGAGACACTGATCACAGAATCAAGAATCACTGCCGGGTCATGTTCTACCCAGCCTTCGGCGGGATAGAGCTGTGGAAACTCCTGCTGCGCCGACGCAATCACTTGAATATCGGCGTCAAACACCATAGCACGGCTGCTGGTGGTACCTTGGTCAATCGACAAGATACAAGGCTTGTTACTCATTCTTGCTCCTTTTTCAAGACATTACCAAAGGTAATGCCACGAAGAATAACTAGTCATTTTAATTATTATCTGTTTCTACCTATAGTCAATTCAACACTGACTAAGGAGGCCTGTGATGATTAACGCCATTAGCTATAACACTAACATTGATACCTACGCAAAACCCAACAATGTCACCAACCCTATTGCTTTTGCCGCCCGCTTACAACAGCGACTGGGCGAAGCTACTCAGGACAACGTGGTAGCCAAGGCCGATGACCCATCACTAAAGGACCCTTACGATATTAACCAGGGATTAAATCACGCACTGGATAGTTCCGCACAACGTCAGGCTGATCGTCAGCAAATAGAGCAGGAAGCCCGCTCTTTTATGTTTTCTGCCGCCTATGGCCAGCATCAAAAAGCGATGCTGGAACAGTATATTGTCGCTGCCAGCAACAATGAACCAGCCTCTTCCAGCCCTTCTTTAAAACCTTATGAGATGTACCAAAATATTCAGGAGCAACAGGAGAATATCAGAGATGCCAAAGTCGTTGTTGCGCAACAGTTTGTGGAATCAGCACGCGATACAATCAGTATACCGGAGCAACCACAACAACTGCTTGTACAACCAGAAGGACTGATTAACGTTTACGCTTAATACCGATAAGGCAGGCAATTGTTGATAGTTAGTTGACCGAAGGACAAAAAAACCTCCGCCTAAAGCGGAGGTAAAAACCCTGCCATCTGGGAGACAGGGTTAATCACTAGAAGCGGTAGGTAAAACGAGCACCGACAGTACGCGGCTGGGGTAATCTGGCATTAATCGCCCTTGGCTGTTCAGGTTGGACCCCAGGTACCGGTGACGCGATAAAGTTACCAAAGTCGGTATTGCTGGTTGCACTGCGAATAGTGTCATCATCCAGCAAGTTATCAACAAACAACAGTACCCGCCATTGCTCTGTATCAACACCGGTCTGAAAGCTCCAGATATCATGACTGGGAAGATAGGCATTATTGCCATCGGAAAGATAACGCTTGGATAAGTAGGAACCATTAAGCTCAATAATCCCATTCATTCCTGAAGCAATTATTTGCTCATAACGCAGCGATAATGTCGCCGCATGCTTGGCGGACAAGGCAAATTGGTTACCGGAAAAATCGCCATCTTCATTGCCGGAAATAGCAATATTATGATTTGACACGGAAGCAATACCGGAGATATTTTCCTCGGTGATTTCTCGCAGATTATATTCGGTATACTCCGTATCTGAATACACATAACCCAGTTGCGCACTAAACCCCTCAGTCACCTGCCAGGTTAAATCAAACTCCGCGCCGAATAATTCACTTTCACCAGCATTAACCACTTTGGACACTGCTACGGCACCATTGCTGGCAGAGACAGGGACTTGCTGGTCGGTGTAGTCATAGAAAAATACCGCACCGTTTAAAAACACAGACTTATCTAACCAACTGGTTTTAGCCCCCAACTCATAGCTTTTAAGTTGCTCGGATTCAAACTCCCCTTCACTCACATCGGAATCGGCATCCACGGTGGTAATACCTCCGGGCTTAAAGCCCTCAGAGTAAGTAAAGTACATCAGAGCATCATCGTTAATAGTCCAGTCAATCGAGGCCCGTGGTACAAACTGGCTTTCGCTAACGGAATTTTTACTGGTTCCGCAGGGGAAGTCGATACCGATATTACAAATGGTGCCACTGGAGGCGGTATAAAAACCCCGGAAAATATTATTGCCAGTATAATCCAGGTCTTCTTCCAGATAGCGTCCCTCGATAGTGATACTTAAGTCATCACTAAGGGCATAGCTGATCGAAGCGGCAATAGAGGTGTGCTCAGTCTCACGGGAAATAGTGGAAGACTGTAGATCAAGACTTGGGGCCAGGGTTGGATCGAACAAAGGATTGGGAACCACGACAGGTATGGATGTTCCGCCATTGCGCCACCAGAAAAGATCATCCTGGATAGTATCCATTTCTTCTTTCCAGTACAGAGCACTAATAAACCAGTCAACATTATCGGTATAACCTAATACCCGAAATTCCTGGCTAAGTTGCTCGGTCTGGTGATTGATATCAGCCCGGGTAGAAAAACCAATCTGGCCGAAGAAAGGACGAGGATCAATCAGGTCGTAATCAGTAAAATCAATATCTTCTACGGTTTGAATCTCATTATCAGTAAAAGCCGTAATGGAGCGAAACTCCATCTCTTCAAACTCCCAGCGTAAATCCAGGTGTGCACGAAAGGTTTCAACTTCTGTACCCGCAAAGTCTTTGCCGGTAAGGGGGTCAGTTGATAAGTCGATCTGGCTTTCTTTGCCCCGAGCCTTTCCAGATGAGATAGGCCTACATGCCGGGGAGGCGCCAAATAAATCAGCATACAGTGCAGCATCTGGCGCCGCGCAGGCGGCCACATTGGCAGCGTCAAAAGCGATAGGGACTACCGTTGCAGAGTCGGTTGCTGAAGGCAGCAGGCCTAAAAAGCCATCACGATTAGCCGTAGCCGACAAATCAAAGACCCTCGCGGTAGGCGTATATTCCTCATCGCTGTAACTCAGTTTGGTATAGGCGGTAAAGACATCATCTGGCAACCATTCAAAGGCCAAGGAACCACCAAAACTTTCACCACCGTTTAGCTCGCCACCGGTTTGTGGGTGTTCATACCAACCATCGGAATCCCAGGCTGCCAGATTGACCCTTGCAGCCAGAGTGTCGGTCAAACCGCCAGTAACACCTAAACGCAATTCCGCAGAATCGTGTTCGTCATACATCACATCCACATTACCAGAGAACTCTTGCTCAGGACGCTTGGTGACATAGTTCACCGCACCACTAAAAGCGCTGCGCCCATAGAGCACACTTTGCGGCCCCTTGACCACTTCTACCCGCTCCAAATCCATCAGCCGTAGATTGGCGGTGATGCCGCCACCGCCCGTGGTCATAGCCTCGGAGGTCACATCCACATCATCAATCAGGGTAGCCACATTGGCGCGCCCACGCGATGAAGACAGGCCGCGAATAACCGGGCGAGTATCGTTGGGCAATAAACCACTATCAAACACCAAACCCGCTGAGTATTGAGCAACATCTTCCACATTGCTAATACCTCGCTCTGAAATCATAGTGGGGGATATAGCATCCAGCGCGATAGGAATAGATTGTAAATTCTCTTCCGTTTTACGCGCTGTCACAATAATTTCTTCGATGGCTAACGAAGCACCTTCTTGTGCCATGGAAGGAACAACAGCCGTGCCAGAGATAGCCACTGCAATATAGGGAAAATACTTTTTCATATAGCCTCCGCTTATTCGATTATTCTTATAACAGCCTATGTGACCCACTGGTAACATGATAGGCCAATAAAAACTACAGCACAAACCTGCGCCGGTATTTTATGAACAATGACTTTATTGCAACATGGCGGCCCGCTCAATTAACTGAGTCAGCTCTTCACCATAAGTACTCACCACCTGATGGCGATCAGGGTCATTGTCTATAATCATGCGGGCAATATGCAGCCGTCTATCCAGCCTTGTCTCGGCAGCCTCGGCAGACAACAGCTCGGCCTGACGATAAATCTTTAACCATTCGTCTAAATAACTCATGGCATAGTGCTGCATGGTATAAATATCTTCTGACGACACCTTATTGGCCAATAAGAAATAAGGGGAACATAAGGCGCGCATATGCGGCAACTTTGAGGGTTCCAGCCTTATCGATTTGTGTTTTTTCGCTTTAGCAAAGGTTTTTGCCAGACCGGAATAATGTTGGTTGATAAATTCAAAGTCCATCACGATATCCATATCATGATAGAGGTCCATTGAAAGCTGGCTACCTTTCGTCGTCACCATACCTTCAAAATTATAGCGAGGAATATTATAGTGCGGCTCAGGAATAATATGGATATTGAAGTAGCGCATACCCGGCATAATATCGATAGACAGACTGGCTATTTTTTCCAACTTATCGGCTTTAAAAGCCCTGACGTAACCCGTGCTCTCCCCTTTCAGATTTTTTAAGTCCAATAGCTCTGCAAACTGGCTATGGGGCTGTGCGTTCAGCTCTCGCACAACGCGCTGTTCTACCGCCAGGCCAAACTCGGATAACTCGCCACTAAGCTCGCCAAAGACTAATTTACCGATAATATTTTTTAGACCCATTGCCAACCTTTTCTCTCAAGAAGCTGGTACGCAAACCCAAAAACCGCTGTTTACCACCACCTATTCATTCTGCATATTTTATAGTTTAGACTAAACTACCACATGTGACTCTGTAGTCACAAGAATTATTTTGCGCTATACTCATCTGCAAATAGCCAACAGATGATAGAGACACAGATTTTATGCCCGCAAAGCAGGAGCAACGATTACTGATATTAGGAGCAAGTGGCCGAGCAGGGAAAAGACTCTGCCAACATGCATTAAATGCAGGTTATCAAGTGGATATTATTATTCGCTCTCCAGAAAAGCTCGCTATACCCGCTCAGGATAAACTAAAGATATATATCGGCGACCTGACTAACACTGCTTTATTAAGGTCAGTACTGAGTAATAATTACGCCGCCGTATTATCAACTGTGGGTATATTTCATAAAACACTGGATACACCTCTAGCCGATATCACCCAACATTTGATTGACGCCATGCAAGCCAGCGGTATCAAACGCTTTATCTGTATGTCATCTCTAGGGGCTCATGACAGTAAAGGGCAAGGCAATCTGACGGTAAAATACGTAACGTCATTCGTTTTAAAATATGTGATTAAGGACAAGGAAAAGCAGGAAAATTATATTCGTGCCAGCGATCTTGAGTGGACAATTATTCGCCCACCGCAGCTACTGGATAATGATAACAGCGCTGATTATTGCCGCTGGCAAGGGAATAAACCGCCGCAAAAGCTGAGTTGGAAAATTTCAAATTTTGATGCCACTGCCGCTATGCTTGAAGCACTGGATCAACCTGAAACAATTGGTAAAGCCTTTCAGGTCTCGTATTATAAATAGCCCTTTCACCGCCTTATTCTGACAATGGCTGAGAACTCTCCGCATTGCCCTGGCGAACAATACCAATAGCCACCAGACAAAGCAGTAGGTTAATCACCGCAACAATCACAAAAGGACCAGGCTTCCACTGATCGAAGACTATCCCACCTACCTTGGTAATAAATAAAATGCCGACCGCACCGGCAATGGAAAACATACCCATCACCGAACCACGAATTCTCTCCGGCGCTTCTTGCCCGATTAATGTTTGGCTGGCAGACATCACACTCATTTGGCCAATACCCAATAACACCGCCGCCGGGTACATCCACACCCCCAATGGGTCAACAATAAAACCCATCGAACCATAGCCAATAGCGGCCAGCAATAATGAGATAGCCATTGCAACAACCCGGTTTAAGCGATCTATCACCAAACCTGAAACCGGCGCCCATAGCAGCGCGGTAAATTGCACCACTAAAAAGAAAATGCCTGCCTGTTTTAAGGCGTCCCCCGCAGATAAGCCCTGACTAACTCCCACCTGATTTAACCAAAGGCTAAAAAACACACCTATTACAATCAAATCACCACGGGCAACAAAAGCGCAACCATAGGCCAGTGCCACTCTGGGATTATCCACAGCCGCCTGCATACTTTCTTTTAGCATGGTCACCCATGAGCTTTTTTCTGCTGTTTTATTCAGTTCAGGCCCCGACCACAAGCCGGTTAAAATAACTAACGCTGAAACAAAGGCGATAGCAGAAACCGTTAACAATGCATATAAACCTGCTGTTTTATCATCCTGGTTAACGCCGTACCAACTGGGTAACTGGGATAACACCAATGCCAGAAACACTGCCCCAAGACCTATGGATAAGCCGGTAAAACCTACCAATTTACCCCGTGACGCTTCCTGCGGGTAATCGGCCTGCACCGTTGAAACCATGACATTAATAAAGGCCATACCCAGGGCAAAGACCAACCGCAATAGTAATAATTCTACTGACTGATCTACAAAGCCGTAGAGCGAGTAGGCAAAGGCCAATATCAACAAGCCCAATGTAAATACTACCCGCCGCGATATGCGATCCGCCAGCGCGCCAGCCACGGCGCAGCCCATTAACAATATAATTTCACTGTAAAAAACCAGGTCGCCGGTAAATTTACCCTGCTCCTCATCGGGGATACCCAACTGCACCCGCAGCACATAAGGCTGAATAAAATTGACATAAGTATTAAGGGTAATGCCGATAAAGGATGCATAAAAAAAGGTGAGTAAATGGCGAGGCATAACCCCCGGCATTAACTGTATAGGGCCCAACGAAGCAGTGACTGTGGTCGATATATTTGGCGCTGTCATAACAACCTTTATAACAAGAGTATTATTGTAGTTATCTGGATAGCAGGTCAAAACCACATGTGACCCGACAGTCACAAGAGTATAGCGCAAACAGCAAAAATTGAAATACTTTAATACAGAGAAAAAATAGAGCCGAGAAACAGGCTAATCAATCAGGAAGCGGTCAACCATCACATCAATAAGCTCATCCACTCTTTGCCAACTTTTCTTCTGCCGTAAATTCATACCAAAACAGTTAGGGCTGGTGACCGAGCGCATGCAAAGGTAGTTAATCATACAATAGAAAATCAAACTGAGGTTCACCAGATCTTCCCTTTGATCTTCACCCAGGTCGCTCATAATGGTCGTTAATTCGCGGGCGACTTTATCACTGGTTTTTTCTAATACCGCGGTGACCTGTGTTGGGTTCATTAGCTCACTGGCCATAATCCGCGTAATGACCGGGCGGTCGCGCAGGGCTTTCATATAGTTACGCTGAATCAGCTTTACCTTACCCTTGTAGTCCAGTGCAGCAAAGGCCTCTCGATCACCACCTAGTAATTCATCGGTGGTCGGCCAGTTAGCTCCACGCTGCAACCATGCTGTTACCAAACCCGGCAGATCATCAAAATAGCGGTAGAGTAATTGCTTGCCGACCCCAGCTTCTTCCACCACATTATTTACGCCAATACCGTCGGGTCCATGGCGCAATAAAATACGCTCGCAGGCATCCAGCAGTAATTGCTCGGTAGCCTGCCGGTCACGGGCGCGGAGCTTGGTGGTTTTCTTGACTTTGGCTTTGGGCTTGGCAGGCATGGTTTACAGTCGTTAAAAGGGTTTGATTCATTGAATAGCAATACTAACGATATTCAATGATGATACAAGCTGCCAACCCGTTAAACACTAAATAAATAAAACTAATGGCTATTTATTGTCAGGCTGTACTGCCAATCTTTTTCTTAAGGCCTCTACCCCGGGCTTATTCTGCATAATTTCCTCAGCGGACAGACCCACAAGCTCGTGGGGAAAAACCAACCAATCATCGGTCTGGTGAATAAAGTAATCTGGTACGGTTCCCACCTGATTATTCTTAGGCTTGTAGTAAGGCGTCGCGATTCGTATTTCCGGGGTGTTATCAGCACAGGCGGCTTTAATATCTGTAACCACTTGCTGAACACTTAAGCCGGTATCATGCACATCATCAACCAGCAATAAGCGCCCATCCGCATTGAGGTTCTCTGTAATATAAGCCAACCCATAGACCTTGACCTGCCCCGCGCGTTTTTCTATCCCTTGGTACAAGGAGGTGCGGATCGACATATGGTCACAGTGGCAGCCCATATACTCAAATAACTCATGGACGGCTATACCGACAGGTGTACCGCCGCGCCAAATAGCGACGATTAAATCCGGTTGATAACCGCTATCCAATACCTTTAAGGCGAGGTTAAAGGAGTCGTCCAATAACTGTTGTGCATCGATATATTGCTTATGGGCCATTGGCCGAACCTCTGGGGCAACGTATTTTGTTTTACTATAACAAAAAAACCAACCTCATCGGGTTGGCTTTTATTGATGCTGTCAAACTGTAGGGTGGATTAAAATCCAAGCAATCCAAGGCTCAGTATTGAAAGGCGGTGGATTGTAATCCACCCTACGGACTGATATCGATAGTTAGTTGGGAATTTTCTTACCGTCATAGTTGTAAGATTTCTTGCCGGTTTTTGGCGTTGCGGTTTCTATCACGCTTATCATTCCTGCCACACTCGCCGGTGGTTCGATACCTTTACCGCCAGCACCCGAAGCTGCTAATAAGCGAGTATTCACCATGCCGGGGCCAAGACGTAAAACAGTAACGCCATCGTTCTTTAGATCTTTTTGCATAGAGGCCATCGCAATACTCATACCGGCCTTGGAAATTTTATACCAGTACATATCGGAGATATTTGGCCCCATAGTAATTGAACCCAAGGCACTGGCCAGTACCACCACTTTTTTCTGCTTACTGGCTTTAACATTGTCCAATAAGGCCGAAGTCACACGCAGTGGCCCTTTGGTATTAACATCAATAACCCAGTCCAACTCATCGTAATCAAACTGACCCATTTTTTGTTTTTCCATATCACCCAGCACACCTGCATTATTGATTAATACATCAATAGGCTGGTCACCAACGGTCTTGGCCAGAGCAGCGATAGACTCTACATCGGTCACATCCAACTGGACGACTTTGATCGTGTTATTGGCTTTGGCCAGGGCATTAAGGTCATCAGATTTGTTCGGCTTACGCGTAGTGGCATAAACCGTCCAGCCCTGCTCGGCATATTGCTTAACAAACTCAAGACCAATACCCCGGTTGGCGCCAGTGATCAGTACGGTATCAGCCATTAACTGCGTTGGCAGCAAAAGTAACAGGGATAATAAAAGACGAAATTTCATTGCAGACTCCAGATAGTAAACATCGTTATAAGCAGATAATAACAAGTTCTGCTAGCTGATCATCCCCACTTAGCAAACCTTTACACAGGGCGGTTTGTTAAGCTCAGCGTCTATGCGCATAGTAGATTCTGACATCTCTGAATTCATCAAATTCATCGAGGTCAGGAACAGTGCTTCCCTCTCGGCGCTCAATCAGGGTATAGGGGGGATAGGAGAAATGTTTAACGCGGGAATCCGCCACCAACACTTCAGGGGCGCGCTCGATAAATCGCCCCAGCCAAGGCAGGTTTTCTTTATCGTAAAGTACATCCGCCACAATAATCACATCGATATCAGCGGTAATGTCGAAGAAATCATTATAGAGCTTAAGTTCGACCTGGTTGAGTTTGGCATTGGCCGCTGTCGCCATCATGGCATCCGGGTCTATATCACACGCATAAATGGTTGCTGCGCCAGCCATAGCCGCCGCAATGGCGACCACACCGGAGCCGCTACCAAAATCCAATACGGTTTTGCCACGGACCCGTTCTGGCTGCTCCAGTAAGTACTGGGCTAATACCTGGCCACTGGCCCAGCAAAAAGCCCAGTAGGCGGGGTAATTCATCACCGCCAACATCTCATCCTGGCTCAGTGACTGCTGGGGAAAGTCCTGGTTGATTAAATAGAGTTTAATCGCCGGGGTTAACGGCAAGGGAATGGCCTCTGCTTGTGCGGATGGCAACACTTGCTGCAAACAATGGCTGAGTTCAGGGTGGTTGGGTGCTGG
Organism: Oceanicoccus sagamiensis; assembly: GCF_002117105.1. GTDB lineage: Bacteria > Pseudomonadota > Gammaproteobacteria > Pseudomonadales > Dasaniaceae > Oceanicoccus > Oceanicoccus sagamiensis. The sequence goes on from NZ_CP019343.1 coordinate 729,996, forward strand.
CATAGTCAGTCATATCGTCAATCAAATCGGGAGTATGGCCTCAGTGTAACAGATGGCTGTGTATAGCGATTAACACCAGGCCTTTGAATCTGTTAATCTTGCCTGCCGATTATTCAAGACGGTTTTAATGTGTCCGACACTGAAGTAGCCAAACCCTTTATCGTCCCTCCCTGCCTGGAGCCGGTCACGATTATCCATGCGGACAAGGACCTGCTGCTAGTCAATAAACCTTCAGGCTTATTATCGGTACCAGGTAAACACCCAGCGAATAAGGACTGTTTAATTAGCCGCCTGCAAGTGACTTACCCTGAAGCTCGTATTGTTCACCGGTTGGATATGGATACCTCTGGCATTATGGTGGTAGCGCTTAACGCCGACTGCCACCGCGCACTCAATCGGCTATTTTCTGAGCGTGAAGTCTCTAAAGCCTATGAAGCCAAAGTATTTGGTCTGCTTGCAAAGGACGCCGGTGTTATCGAGTTACCGCTTATCTGCGACTGGCCTAACCGCCCAAAACAGAAGGTGGATTTTGAACAGGGCAAAAAGGCAAGCACGCATTACGAGGTGATCAGCCGGGATAACAAAAATAACTCAACGCATATATTGCTCACCCCTATTACGGGAAGGTCTCATCAACTGCGGGTACATATGGCTGAATTGGGGCACGCTATTTTGGGCTGTGATTTTTATGCTCACCCAGAGGCATTGGCCATGGCAGAAAGGTTATTGTTACATGCGACGCGATTGGCGTTTGTACACCCCGTAAGCGGTGAGATCATTAAGGGCTACAGCCCTTGTGAGTTTTAGTCAGCGGATAACGGCTGAAGTTATAAAACTGAAATTATAAATAGGAACACCAGTCACTCCAACTGCCGGGGTAGAGTTTGGCATCTTCACGGCCGAGCTCAGCCAAGGAGAGTAAATTAACACAGGCAGTCACGCCGGAACCGCAATACACAACTAACTCATCTTTATCAACAGTACTGCCCCAGCGCTGTTGCTGATTAGCCGCATAACAACCTGTTTTATCCGTTACTTCTGACCAGGGAAAATTATCGGCACCTGCAATATGCCCGGCAACCGGATCAATGGGTTCTTGCTCACCAAGGTAGCGCTCTCGCTCTCTGGAATCTATTAATGCTGCATGGTGCTTATCCGCTATCGTTTTTACCTGATCAATATCCACCGTCATGCTGTGATCGACTTGCGGGGTAAATACACTTTTCTCTACCGCTGTTGGCGTTTCTTTAGTGACGGGCAAGCCCTGCTCACACCAGGTATTAAAACCACCATCCAGGACTTTCACCTGACTATGGCCAACATAACGCAGCAACCACCACAGTCTGGAAGCAAAGGCAAAACGGTGATTATCGTAGGCAACAACCAAAGTGTTATTGCTGATACCTATTTGCTCCAGTGTTGCAGCGAAGACTGCGACCTCGGGTAAAGGGTGACGACCACCATGCCGGGCCTTGTTACCCGACAGGTGATGATCGAGGTGTAGATAATAAGCGCCCTCAATATGGCCCTGCCGGTATAGCCTCTCACCTTCTTCTGTATCCGCCAAGGAAAAACGACAATCCACAACCACAATATTCGGCTGCTGAATACGCTCGGCCAACTCCGCCGCTGTGATTAACCAGGATGACATGGCGGTGTTTCCCTATCGTTATTCTTCAACATTAAAATCAAGCTGCCCCAATGCGCCATAGTTAATTTGGTAGAAGCCAACTTTGGCGGGCAGCATACGGCCAATAGCACCGGTAATGAATAATTGCCCCGGCTCAATCTCCCAACCATTGGCCAGCGTTTGGTTTACCAACCATAGCAGGGCTTGCCACTGGTCACCCATAGCATCGCTGCTATCACCCTCTAGCAACAGGCCACCATCTTTTTGGATTTCAATACGAAGGTCATTGAGGTCCAATGTCTCCAGCGCTACTTCAATACCGGTAATATAGCGCTTGGCGACGACGTTATTGGCAATAATATCGACGCCTTGCAGTGCATCGGGCTTATCAAAAGCCAGGTCGGGTAACTCCACCACGGGTAACACCTTGGCCACCATTAATTGTAACGCTTCGATATCCGTGACAGGTTCTTTTACCGCAACATTCAGGCGAAAACCAATCTCCGCCTCCATCATCAGATTATTATAGTCTTGGGCATTAACGACAAAGCGCCCTTCTTCCGCAGGGATTAAGCTGCCGGGCAATAATACGCCCGCGACAGCGGTGGTGACGCCAAATTTTTGCTGGGAAGACGCTGAGGTCAGGCCAGCCTTAAAGCCTGTGGGGCAATATTACCCAGGCGACTTTTAACTGCCATGGTCTGTATTTGGTAGGCCTGCTCAGTACTGAGGCTATGGTCCGCAGAGAACACCGGGGCCGGATTGACCACCGCGCCATTGCTTGAAATTTGCTCTGCCATTGCCTCCAGCGAGGGGTTCGCCCAGCTTAGTGATGGCACTAATAGCGAATAGGTGATAGCAGTGATGACCCAAAACGGCTTATTCATAAGACCTTACCCTGTAAGTGATACACCACAGTATAGACAAGTGACAACGATACAACGCGACTACCCGCAAAGATCAGCTTTAATATTCACAGAGCTGGTAGATGACAAAGAATCCAAATTCGTACTACTATTAAACGATAGTCATTGATGACCGAGATAATAACAGGCGATAGCCCAATCAGTCATTGATCAAATACCGTTAGTCTTTAGGTCAGGAGTTACCCATTGTCCCTCTTTGAAGCCATTATCCTTGGTATTGTCCAGGGCCTTACCGAATTTTTACCCGTTAGCAGCAGCGGCCACCTCGAATTAGGCAAGGCGATTTTAGGCGATACCAGTATTCCTCAAGAGAGTATGATGTTTACGGTAGTAGTACACTTTGCCACGGCTCTGGCCACCATCGTGGTGTATCGCTCTGAAGTGATGCGAATTATCGCGGGCTTATTCCAGTTTAGTAATAACGAGCAATTTCAGTTTTCAGTAAAAATTATTATCAGTATGATTCCGGCGGCAGCCGTAGGGGTTATGTTTGCTGATGAAATGGAGGCGCTGTTTGACCGACAGATATTATTAGTCGGCATGATGTTATGGATCACGGGTCTATTATTAATTGTGGCCGACCGCGCCAAGAACACCGATAAAGAAGTCTCCTTTAAACACTCGATTATTATCGGCCTATCGCAAGCCATTGCTATTTTGCCGGGTATCTCACGCTCAGGAGCCACCATTTCTACCTCAGTATTATTAGGCGTTGACCGTACTAAAGCGGCTAGCTTTTCGTTTCTAATGGTGGTGCCGTTAATTCTGGGGAAAATTGCTAAAGATCTATTAGATGGCGGCGTCAGTATTAGTGATGACCAAATCAGTGTATTGGGCGCTGGTTTTATTGCCGCCTTTGTCACCGGTTTATTTGCCTGCCAGTGGATGATTAAACTGGTGCGCAATGCCCAGCTTAAATATTTTTCCTACTACTGTTTTTTGGTGGGCACGCTGGCTATTGCCTATCAATTACTGCAATAAAAAAAGACCCATCTTCTAACTGCTAAGATGGGTCACCCATGAAACATGAGACCTGGGATAATGAACAACTAGCTCTCGCTTTTATGCGTATTACGGCGTCTGCCAACCAGTGCCAAACCTGTCATCGCACTACCAAATAACCAGGCTGCAGCAGGCACAGGCACTGCGGCCACATCCGCTGGTGGTGCCGCTGCTGGTGTTGGCGTATTAGCACCTTCCGGGGTAGTACCGGTAATTTCACCCGCTAATTTTTTCACCAGCGAATCTTCAATATCAGCAAATTGATAAGCGGACATATAAAAAGCACCCTCACCTGCTACAATTTGGTCGCCATAGTAGTTAGCAATGGTAGCGTTACCAATCGGCAAACCATTAATCTTGTCCACACCCTGCGACAATGCATTGCTGGTGGCTGACCCCACATTTTGGCCATTATTTTTCAAGCCATCCCCCGAGATATCAATAATCTGGAAGTTACTTTCAAAGCCATTACTTGAGCCTCCGGTTTCGGTACCAAAAAGATTGGTGGCATAAGTAATCGCTGAACCTGGCGCCGTCATATTATAAAAGCTTCGAGAGGTATTATTGATAGCAGAAGCAAAATTACTGGCTTCCTGCGCATTGCTAATCATTGACCAGTTGACCAATTGCGCCTGCTGGTTTTTGCCTGACCACTCAACATAGGTAACGGCAATAGATCCAACGGAGGCAATAGCAGAGACGACTTCGCTTGATTGAAAGGCATTAACATAGCCGGTTTTCTGTAGGTCGTATTCAATTTGATTCACACTCCCAGAAACATCCGCCAGCAATACCAGCTCCGTGTGGACAGTGACGGCCAAGGCATTCGAGATACAGGCGTTGGAAACAAAAGCGGCGCAGGCCAAAGGTAATAATTTTTTCATGGGGTAACTCCTCGTTGTCGTGTTACCTAAAGGAGTCCAATAACCGTGCCAATAATTATTATCCTTAAATATCAATAACTTAAGAAATGAAATGCTATTTTATACTGTATCAGGCGTATCAGTCTGGCAGCCCAAAAACCGCCTGTTACACCGCTTGTTACGCAACATAATCATAAAACCCAAAGCCATGGCATAGTTAAAAGCCCCTCCTGCCAGTGGTAGCTCCCTATACTCCTTGGTGATCAGCTCATTCTGGGGACTGCCAGAGCTTCCAAATCGCCCCATAGCACCCATCGAGGCCCTGAACAGGCTAACAACTGAAGCCCCCCTATAAGCATCAAGGGGGCGCTCAAGATCGCCTGACCCATTACCCAAAAAACCCATAAGAGTAGTATCCACAGCAGGGGTAGTATGCCTACGGCCCGCAATGTTGAAGTCGAAGGTTTCATCAACCAAAAAAGAAGGGGGTGCCTCTGAAAGAAGGGAGCCTGTTTTAAGCTGCGCAGCCTTGCTGACAGGTGGTAAGAGATAGTCAACCGGTACCACGGTGTAATCACTGCCTTTGCGATTAGTTACTGTAGCGTTTTTCTTAGGCGTATAAAAATTCGTATAAGTCAGTAAAGCTACTCGACGACCTGTCGCTGATTTTTCAGGACCGTATAAATCCAGGGCCAGGGAGCTATCCAGAAACAAGGTGACAAAAAGCTGGTCTAACGAAGGAGACGTACCAGGGCTCCACTTTTTTGTCGAGATACTATCATCGTCAGCAATAACTCCTGGCGTTAATACCAGGAAAAAGCACAGTAGAGGCCTAACAAAAGCCTGTTTTATGACGGTTATTTCGCTGATTTTCCGCATGCCTGCCCCATATTCCAATAACAGTAAAAAGGGGTTTACTGACAATCTTTAGCGGTTAATCGACGGCGACGACCCATTGCCGCCAAAAACATCGAGGTGGCGGAAAACAGCCACAGACCAACACCAGGCAATGGCACCTCGGAGATTTCACGAAGGTCTTCATTGAAGTAGTAGCTGGTTACAAAACCAGACCCCATGGAGACAGCGTAAAGATGCTTAACCGGAAACCAGAGGCCGTTATGGCCAAAATATAATTCGCCATCCATTTCAAATAGCGGCGAATAATCACTTGAAATTACACAGGGGACGTTAAGGGAATCGAAGCAGTTGCCCGCCAGGGGTAAATACCACTCACCCACATTAATGGGCTCATACATCGAAGCGTTAAAATTTAAGCTTTGGTCAAGGTACTCATCGGTGGCAGCAGCAGGTACAGCATGGCTATGCAGGGATACCAGCAGCGGTAGAGCCAGTAGATATTTTAATGGGCTAAGCATGTCATTCTCCTTCACAGACACTATTGCTGTGTTAGGGAATGACTTACATTTTACGTGCCTAGTTTTTTACCTATATTTATCAATGACTTACAAAAAAATTGAATACATAGCTGTATCAGCAGCCTGTAACATCTGTGACAGTTACAGCTACTCGATATTGAAATCCTTTACCCTACGCCATAGAGTCATACGGCTGACCCCCAGCACTCTGGCTGCCGCCGACTTATTATTATTGTTTTCTAACAGCGCCTCCCGTACCGACTGCTCTGTAAGTTCAACCACTTCCGCAGTAGACACTGCGGCATGATCCGATGATTCAACGTCCTTGGTGGCGATAATATCTTCCGGTAAATCTGCCTGAGTAATCTTATCCGACTCGGACATAGCGGCCACATATTGGCAGACATTAATTAACTGGCGTACATTGCCCGGCCAGTGGTAATGGCGCAGAGTATGTTCGACACCATCTGAGCTCAGGGATTTACCGGCTGAAAACTGGTCAAGAAAATACTTAAACAACCTGAGAGCATCATCGCCGCGCTTTCTTAAGGGAGGAATGGGCAGCGGGATCACACATAAACGGTAATAAAGATCTTCCCTGAATTCACCCTCAGAAACGGCTATGGATAAGTGCTTGTTGGAAGCAGAAAGCACTAAGGCATCAAACGTTTTTTTCACGGTAGAACCTACCGGCATATATTCTTTTTCTTGCAAAACCCGCAACATCTTTGCCTGCATCGCCGGCGGCAGCGTTGTTATTTCATCGAGAAACAGGGTACCGCCGTTGGCCGCGGCTAATAGGCCTTCCTGGTTTGAGTCTGCCCCGGTAAAAGCGCCTTTAACATGACCAAACAACTGCGATTCAATGAGCTGCTCATTAAAATTGGCGCAATTAACAGCAATAAAAGGGCCTGATGCCACCGGGCTCTCATTATGCAGCGCTTGGGCAAACAGCTCTTTACCGGCACCGGTTTCACCGTATAAGTACACCGAGGCACCACTGCCTGCGGCCCGCCTAACCTTGGAAAATAATTTATTCAATGCCTCATTGGCAGACAATAAGCCATGAAAAGACTGCAAGCCCTGGGCATTGGTCTGGGCGGGTTCTTGTTGCGGTGGCGAATCATCCCCCGTTGGCTGCGACGCTACCGAGGCTACCGCAGCATTAACAATGGATTGCAGCGCCTCATCATCCCAGGGTTTGGAAATAAACTGGTGAATCCACTGTTGATTAAAGGCATGGGTAATTTCATTAAAATCACTGTAACCACTGAGAATAATTTTAGTCGCTGTCGGTTGCAGGCCTGCTAGTTGTTCAAACAGTTGAGTGCCGGTAATAACCGGCATCTTTTGATCCGAGATAATCAGGTTGTAGAGGTTGTTCTGGCAGAGCTCCAGTGCCTCTTCCGGACACTGGCACAGGGTGAGTTCATAGTGCCCACTGCGCAATAAACGGTTGAGGGCATTTAATACATTTTGGTCATCATCAACTATCAGAACTGATTTCATAAGGCTCTTTAGGGCTGTAGATATAGAGTGAAGGTGTGTCACCGATATGCTGGGTGATTTCGCCGATTCTTGTAATCATTGACGGGTTTAATTTACTGCCTTTCGCTAATAATAGCCCACCATTGGCATTATGAAAGTCACGGCTTAGCACCATGCCCGGTTGCAGTTGTGCCGCTTCCAGACGCAACTCATTGATAGCGTGGCGGTCATTTTCGACCAGGTAGATCAGGGCCGCTACTGCCTCTGCTGCATACTGCTCGCCCTCACGTTGTGCAATCCAATTCACGGCATCAGTGATGGTTAAGGGTTCCGCCGTAATGGCACCATTAATCAGGGCAAGGTAGTCATTCACCACCGCCAGGATTTTAGCGGGCAGGCTAATCTCCTCAGCTACCAGCTTATGGGGGTAGCCTTTGCCGTTTAGCTGCTCTTTATGCATCAAGATAATATCGGAAGCCGCCGCTAAAAAAGGCTGAGAGCAGAGCAAATCATTGGCGATCACCGGGTATTGCTGTAACTGTTTCTGCTGCTCTGGAGTCAGTGCCTCATAGGGAGTTTTGATCACACTATCGTCCAGCTCCAGCAGGCCGATATGGCGCAATTTGGCGGCAAAATGCAGTGCTTGCAAGTCTTCAATATCCAGCCCCAGAGACTGACCTATATCCAGCGCCAGACGACTGGCCTGGTCATCATCTTGATAAAAATCCCCTAACCGCGACTTCATCAGAGTAAGGAATAACTCTACAAAATTATGGTAGCTTTGCTTTAAAGCATCGGTACGTGCCACCAACTGCCGATGGGTTTCTGTCAGTGCCAAAACGCCTTTTTCTACCTTGGCTTCGAGTTGCTGATTAAAGGATTTTAACTGTTCATTTTGGCTGCGCACGGTCGCCTGAAGGCTTTCGTTATGCTGTTTTAGATCCAGATAACTCAGGGTTTTATCCACCAGCTTGAGTAATTTTTCGTCGTTCCAGGGTTTTTGAATATACTGACTGATACCGCCGGAGTTAATCGCATCAATCGTCGATTCGATATCAGAATAACCGGTTAATAATACCCGTTCAGTATCGGGATATTTTTCAGCAATATGCACTAATAGCTCTACCCCATTCATCCCCGGCATACGCACATCGGAAATAATCATATCGGGGCTATATTGCTCCATCATCAACAACGCTTCTTCACCAGAACTGGCCGTTACCACCTGATAGTCTGCACCGTAAAATAAACGACGCAGGGCATTAAGCACATTTTTTTCATCGTCTACCAAGAGTAATGTTTGTTGATAGGTATCGCTATCGTGCATCAGTTGTATCAATCCATAGTTCTCTGCAAGAGGTGTTACATCAGCTGTTACGGTATTCATGGCAATTGTCCTATTGTTTATTCACTCAATAGACGTTTTGCAAGGTTCGCACCAGCGGTTATGCTTTTTTTCTCAATTTTCTCGCGTCTTATAACCACTCATCATTACTGGCAACAGGCAATGAAAGGGTAAAGGTTGTGCCCTGACCAACCACACTTTTTACATCAATACTGCCAAGGTGGTTTTCAACAATGCCAAAGGAGATCGACAAGCCGAGACCGGTGCCCTCCCCCACTTCTTTGGTGGTAAAAAACGGGTCAAAGATATTTTTCAGATTTTCCTGCTCAATACCTGTGCCGGAATCTGCAATCGACAGGTCCACTCGATCATTGATCAGTTTTGTAGTGATAGTAATGGTGCCGTCTTTTTCTATGGCCTGACCAGCATTAATTAACAAATTTAGTATCACCTGAACCAACTCACCGGCATTGCCATTAATAACAGGAACATCCGCCAGGTTTTTCTCGATGGTTACAGTGTATTTTAATTCATTATGGGAAAGCTTTAACGCCTCTTCCACACAGTCATTAATTTGCAGTTCTGCCCATTTTTCATCAGAGGCTCTGGCAAACGATTTTAAACCAGAGACAATATTAATCACTCGACTAATACCCTGCTGGGTCTCTTCCAACAGCACATCGGTATCATTTAACAAATAATCAAGATCGTGTTTCTTCCAGTAATCACTGAGCCGCTGTAGCTTTTTATCGTCATCAGATGCATCAGCCAGCAATTTCTCCAGCAATAAAAAACCTTGTTTATAGGCATCCTGATACTTGGTTAAGGTATTAACATTGCTTTTTATATAGCCCATCGGGTTATTAATTTCATGGGCAATACCCGATGACAACTGGCCTACTGATGCCATCTTTTCAGACTGAACCAATTGCTTTTGAGTGAGGTTGAGTTCATTAACCATTGATTTTAGCTGTGTGTAGTTGGCCTCTAGCTGCTCTTCGTTATAGCGATGTTCCACCAGATAACCCAGCTGCTTGGCACTGGAGGAAAATAACTCCAGATAATTACCGATCTGGGTACTTTCATTATTAGCAAATAAATACACAATCGCAGCAACATGGTTATTGGCGATAATAGGGATCACCATAACCCCCTCAAGGTTAAATTTTTCCATCACTGCTCTGGCCTCCCCCTCGACCAAATCCAGGGGGTTCTCAATATATTTTTCTTGCCGTTCATAGATCACATCGACAACAACATCATTCAGAAAGTCGCCGACCAATATCTCATCAAACTGGGTGCCTAATGATTGCGTATCGGACAGACTATTATTGACATAGATAGGAGAGCGGAAATTGTCCCGACTCCGGTCATAGGGGAAGTAATCGAAAATACCAAAAGGTAAGCTGGCCATTGAGAGCATGCTATGGATAATATCTGGCAGCAGCTCACTGAGCTTGACCATTTCCTGAGAGTAACGGGATATCTGCAATAATAATGTTTTCTGTTTATATTCAGAAATCATTTTTTCATATTGCTTTTTTAACTGATCGTTAACCAGATACAACTCTCTCGAGGTATCTTCGAGCATTTTTTCAGCTATTTTCCGCGCTTTTTTTTCTCTTTCGTAGGACGCTTTATAATCAGGCATGTATTACTCGGACAAATGGATACTGAGTACACAGTTTGTATGATCGTCGTGCATACACTGTTTATGCGCTACATCCACCGGCGTATTAAAATGCAGACCCGCCTGCTTAATTAAACCAATGGCTAAAAAGCATAATTTCCTGGGGGACTGATAAGACACATCCATATGATCACCCTGGTGCTCAAGTACCCTGATCTCCGGAGTTAAAGCATCAGGGTTAAGCTTTTGCACCTCCAGATGAATCACATCATCGATCGCCGACATAAACGACCACAGGTCGCTATAGCGGCTAATCGTAGCGGGCAAGGTGCCCATCAGATTGGGTAATAAATAATGACCAAAGTGCTCAATCAAAGCCGGGGCCGGGGTGCCGGTATGGGCTGACAACTGAGTAATCAGCTGCACCATCTCTTCGTCGGGGTAGGTTTTAACCGAGGTATAAATACCCTCACTGGCCAGTGATGACTGCTCAATAAGCAGCTCCCATACCTCCAAGCCAAATTCGTCTTCGACCATATCCTGAAACAATGTATACACTATACCTTTCACAAGCACTCCTTCTTACGATAAGACTTAGTATGGCACATGAAGGCCAATCCGTAGGGTGGATTATAATCCACTGCTGTCTCCCAATTTTGCATAGGCTGGGAACCGGAGGATTGCAACCCACCCTACTTCTGCCAGATATGTGAATATGTCCGAATGCATTGACCACCACCAATGTTAACGTGTTAACATGACTTATATACGTTATCACACCACTTTATCTACACAGGAATAAACCAATGCCTGATGAAACCCTAAAACGCGTCTTAGTTGCCGGAGCCACCGGCTATTTAGGCAAATTTGCCGTACAAGCTTATAAGCAGGCTGGCTATCATGTGCGAGTGCTTACCCGCAGCGAAGAACGCCTACACGAAGCAGGCCCATTTACCGCCCCAGCCCTGAGCAAAGCGGATTATGACGAGGTGTTTGTTGGTGAAATTACTAAACCTGAAACGCTAACAGGCATGCTGGACGATATTGATGTAGTGTTCTCCTGTGTTGGCATCTCCAGACAGCGAGATGGCCTGACCTTTGAGCAGGTGGACTACCAGTGCAATAAAAACCTGATTGACCTCTGCGAACAGTCTACTGTTAAGCGCTTTACCTATGTCTCTATGCAGGGTGCGGAAAATATTATGCAACTGGCCATTACTCAGGCCCATGAAAAGGTGGTTGATGCTTTAAAAGCCTCCTCAATCGACTATCGTATTGTGCGCCCCTGTGGTTACTTCTCGGATATGGGTGCCATTTACGATATGGCAAAAAGCGGCCGAGCGTTTTTAGTTGGCCCAGGCAATAATAAAATGAACCCCATCCATGGCCGTGACCTGGCCAAAGCCTGTGTTGAGATTACCGAGGGCGACGAACTGCAAGCCGAAGTGGGCGGCCCAGATATTATGACTCAGCGTGAAGCGGTAGAAATGTGCTTTGAGGTGGTGGGCAAACCGGCAAAAATTCACGCCATCCCTATGTGGCTTGCCTGGGGCGTGGTTAAATTTATCCGGCTATTATCAAACCAGTTTGGCGATCTGGCAGAATTTATTGTCACCGCCGGTGAAATCGATGGTGTTGGCCCCAAACGTGGCACCACAAGCTTACGTAGCTATTTTGAAAACTTACATGCGGGCAAAACTGACGCATAAATATCATTGATAAAAAGAGCACCATTATGGCGTATAAAATTATTCAGTGGGCCACCGGCAATGTAGGTAGCCAGGTCATCAAAGCGATTGCACAGCGCAGCGATTTAAAGCTAAAAGGCCTGTTTGTCTATAGCGAGAGCAAGGTTGGTATGGATGCAGGCACCTTGGTAGGTATTGAAAAGCTTGGCGTTAAGGCCACCAACGATATCGATAAGATTCTCGCTATGGATGCGGACTGCGTTGTTCACACGCCCTTGCCGTCACTGGTGTTTGGTGACGACCCCGGTGCTGACCTCGATGTTATTTGCGCTCTTTTAGCCTCGGGAAAGAATGTTATTTCTACCGTAGGTTACATGTACCCGAAGGTTTACGGTAAAAAATTAATGAACCGAATCCAAGCCGCCTGCCGTCGTGGCGGCAGTAGCTTTCACGGCACTGGAGCCAATCCCGGCTGGTTAGGGGATTTAATCCCGCTGACATTGTCCTCTTTATCTAACCGTATCGATCAAATTCATATTCAGGAAATTTCTCATTTCGAGCACTACGCCTCGCCGGAAATTATTTGTGACAATATGGGTTTTGGTAAAACCCCAAAAGCCTATAAAGCGCAGAATGCGCGATATTCCTCCTGGCTAAATGGCCTATTTGAAGAAAGCGTGCAAATGGTAGCGGATGGTATTGGCCTTAAACTGGATAACATCACCGCAAAATCCAAACAGATTTTAGCCCCTGAAGATTTGACGGTAGCGGCAGGCCCCATTAAAAAAGGTACCGTTGCTGGCCAGCACTGGGAATGGGCGGGTATTAGCAAGGGTAAAAAGCGCATTGTCCACGAAACGATTTGGCGGGTGCATGACAGTATTGCCGATCAATGGCCAAGGGGTGTTCACTCCATCACGATTAAAGGCCATCCCAAGCTGTATCTGGAATTTGGTGAAAACTGGAATGACGACCTTGGCAGCGCCACATCCATTCACGCGGTTAACTCCATCCCCTATGTGGTGGAAGCTAGCTGCGGCGTACAAACCTTTTTAGACTTGCCCTGGATTATGGGCCGCGGCGCGGCGCAATAACGGCTATTTATTCGCCCACCTTGCCCGGTGTGCGATTTAAACGGGGGTTATGCTGCCGGCGAGACTGCCCCTGAGTATGCTGCGCCCGCAGAGTAAACACCGTATGGGTTTCACCCCGACAAGAGGCCAGCATTAGCAGCGCAACACTATAACCAAAGGCCGCTAAAAAGCCGTCTGTTGACAGATCGCCGCCACAGAACTCCATGGCAGAAATAATACATTGTGCTGCCAGACGCTCAGCCAGTATGTCTTGATCGACCCAGTCGTGCAGATCACCGCTGGCAGCAATTTCACTTAAGCCCTGACGCAGGTAATAGGTAATGGACTCGGTAATATCCCAACCCAATCTGGCACCAAAGTCAGAGCTCATAAACAGCGCGAACAGCTGCTGGTTATACTCAGGCATATCGGCAATGGTTTTACCGCACAGATCCACAATGGCCAACACCCGCTCAGCGCCTTGCAGGCCGCTATTTTCCAATTGCTCACCTAATACCTGGGTATCAAAAAACGAGCGAATCGCCTCGACTAATAGCTGTTCTTTACTGCCAAAGCCACGGTACAGCGTAGGTACAGATACCCGACAAGCCTCGGCTAAATCCCGGATAGTCAGCTCCATAACGCCCTTTTCGACAATACACTGGCGTACGGTATCGAGGATTTTTTCACGGCGCTCTAAAGCCTGTTGTTCCACTAAATTCATCGCTTTTCCTCATCAGTCAGCTAACGGGGCAACCATAGCATATTAATAACACATTGATAATTAATTAACATGACGTTAACATGTTAACATTCAATAAATACTAGCAATCATCGCGTTTTAAGGGGTACAGATATGGCCACTCTTTGGTGTCACATTGAAATTAACGAAGGTAAAGAGCAAGACTTTGAAGCGGTCATGAAAGAGATGTACCGCAGAACCCATGCCGAAGAGCCTAACTGCGTGCGCTATGAGTACTTCCGCGCTGCCAAGCCCAACAAATATTACTGCCTGCTGAGCTTTACCGATACCGTGGCTTTTTGGGAGCATCAGGCCAGTGACTACCATGAAGGCTTTGATTTTGCCGCGATGATTAAATCCCTGGAGATGGAATGGGTAGACCCGGTAGAAGATGGCAGCCCGCTGATACCCACCGTATCCACCGACCTGCCCAAAGGTGCCAGTGACCCGGTGAAAGGGGCCTCAGAGCTCTATACCGTGGTTATTCAAAACTGGTGGTTACAGCACCGTAAAGCATAACTGGAAGAAGGTATTACCATGGCGACTAAACCCGACACTATTAATCTGCTGGACCCGGCAGTACAGGAAGATTGGTACCCCTCCTATTCGCAATTACAGGAACAAGCACCGATCTGTTTTATGCCGGATCTGAATATGTACTTCGTCAGTAAATACAGCGATGTGCATTATATTGTTCGCCACCCGGAAATTTTTACCAATCAGGGCGGAGTGGTTTCTACTGAGCCTCTGGTGACAGACCCGGAAGCCCGTGCGATTTATAAAGAGCATGGCTTCGATAGAATGTTCCCTCTGTCGCTGGACCCGCCACACCATAGAAAATACCGCAAAATGATTGATAGCGCGCTGTCACGCAACGGCGTGCGCAAACATGAGCCCTTTATTCATAAGGTTGTCGACCAGCTAATCGATCAGTGGATTGATAAGGGCCAGGTAGAATTTATTGCCGAGTTCTGCGACCCCTTACCCCGCATGGTTATCTGCACATTACTAGGCTTACCGATTGAAGATATTCCGCAACTGATAATCTGGTCCACCGCCTGGGTCAGGGTATGGGAAGGGGAATTAAGCAAAGAAGACCAACTCGATGTCGCCCGCAAAGGGGTAGAGTTCCAAAACTATATTATTGAAAAAGTCCGTGAAAAACGGGCCGAGCCACAGGATGATTTAATCTCTGAACTGGCTAACGCCAGCTTTGAGGGAGAACGCCCACTCACAGATGCTGAAATTATTTCAATGATCGATCATTTGTTTATTGGCGGCAATGAAACCACTACCTTCGCTATTGCCTCGGGGATGTGGCTGTTGCTTAGCAACCCGGAGCAACTGGCAAAAGTTCGCGCAGACCGTTCATTAATCAAGAATATGGTGGAAGAGATTTTAAGATTGGAATCGCCCACCCAGGGCATGCCCAAAATCACCGTTGAAGATGTTGAACTCTCTGGCGTAAAAATTCCTAAGGGCTCCATCGTGCATGTGCGCTATGCCGCCGCCAACCGCGACCCCGACAAATTTGAATGCCCGCATGCCATGGATGTGACCCGTAAAAGTGCCGGTTCACATATGGCTTTTTCCCAGTCTATTCATAGCTGCCCGGGTGCTACCCTATCAAGGGTAGAAATTGCCATTGCCTTTGAGCACCTGTTGGACCGACTGGATGATCTTGAATTTACCCCGGATAAAAATGATTTTGCCCATTTACCCGGCTTTGTTCTAAGGGCATTAAAATCGCTAACGATCAACTTTAGCAAAGTCTCTTAACTCGCCCCCCTAATAACCGGCCTGCTGGGTGGGTGTCACTCACTGTGGTCTCATCGTTCTTTTATAGGCTGGGAACAAGCTGCACTGGGCTAACCCGTAGGGTGGATTATAATCCACCGGTACAGGCTAGCTCATCGCTGGGCCTGGTGGATTATAATCCACCCTACGATACCGGATGAAATCGCTAACGATCAACTTTAGCAAAGTCTCTTAACTCGCCCCTCTAATAACCGGCCTGTTGGGTGGGTGTCACTCACTGTGGTCTCATCGTTCTTTATAGTCTGGGAACAAGCTGCACTGGGCTAACCCGTAGGGTGGATTATAATCCACCGGTACAGGCTAGCTCATCGCTGGGCCTGGTGGATTATAATCCACCCTACGATACTGGATGAAATCGCTAACGATCAACTTTAGCAAAGTCTCTTAACTCGCCCCTCTAATAACCGGCCTGTTGGGTGGGTGTCACTCACTGTGGTCTCATCGTTCTTTATAGGCTGGCAACAAGCTGCACCGGGCTAACCCGTAGGGTGGATTATAATCCACCGGTACAGGCTAGCTCATCGCTGGGCCTGGTGGATTATAATCCACCCTACGATACTGGATGAAATCGCTAACGATCAACTTTAGCAAAGTCTCTTAACTCGCCCCCCTAATAACCGGCCTGCTGGGTGGGTGTCACTCACTGTGGTCTCATCGTTCTTTATAGGCTGGCAACAAGCTGCACCGGGCTAACCCGTAGGGTGGATTATAATCCACCGGTACAGGCTAGCTCATCGCTGGGCCTGGTGGATTATAATCCACCCTACGATACTGGATGAAATCGCTAACGATCAACTTTAGCAAAGTCTCTTAACTCGCCCCTCTAATAACCGGCCTGTTGGGTGGGTGTCACTCACTGTGGTCTCATCGTTCTTTATAGGCTGGGAACAAGCTGCACCGGGCTAGCCAGTAGGGTGGATTATAATCCACCGGTACAGGCTAGCTCATCGCTGGGCCTGGTGGATTATAATCCACCCTACAGTCGCATAATATTTAAGCCAAACTCTTCTAATCCCCCTCTCTGCACACTACACTGAACTGATAATACGAATGAGTCATCGACCTGCCAGAGAGACAAACCGATAATGACTATAAACACGTCCAGGAAGTACCCGCTACATATTCATATCAGCACACTGCTTGTCACCATGATTATCCTGCTGGGTGGTTCACTGGTCTGGCTAAGTTACAACCAGTCTACCCAATTAATTAGTAGTGCCAGCAACCAACTGTTTGAAGATTTGGCCCAAGATAGCCTGGACCAATTTAACAATCACTTTGAGCCGGTTTCCAGTGCCCTGCACGTTTTGGCGGCCAATGATTATAGCGGCCCCACCTTCGATACCGGCCTGAACTACAGCCCATTACTCGCCTCCCTGTTAAAGCGATATCCTCAGACCACCACCTTGCAAATCGGCTGGCCCAATGGTGATTATTTTGTGATGCGCTATCTCAATAGCGATTACAAAAAACAACTATTTAATCCTCCCCCGGGAGCAGCGTTTATTGCAGATCATATTCGCCACTCAGAAACCGGGGCACACCCGCAAACCCGGGTGTTTTTTGATAAAGAGATGACCATCCTTGATCAGCTGGACTTTGGTACCTCAGACTATGACCCACGCAAACGTAGCTGGTTTAAAGAAGCGCCACGCAATCAGGGCAATTATCTCTCCGAACCTTATTTATTTTATTTTCTGAAGCAGCCGGGTCTTACCTCCGCTCGCAAAGCCGTGCAAAGCGATGCGGTTATCGCCGCTGACATTAGTTTGATTGCTCTTTCCAATGCGCTAAAACAAACCTTTATTTCCCCCTCGGCGATTACCGCTATTAGCAATGATAAAGGCGAGATACTGGCCTACAATCAAAGCAGCAAACTTACCCTGGGCAGCCATAAAGATGACAGCCTGCACATTATCAAACTAAGTGAACTTAACCATTCAGCCATTGATAGTTTTCTCGGTGACACGCAAGCACAGCAGAGTGAATTTTTCCAAGTGGGGGAAGAAACCTGGATCAGTGCCGAGCATACGCTGTTTATCAGAGATGACCTTAACCTGAACCTAACCATTCTGGCACCGGTTTCCGAATTATTTTCCGACGCCTACCAAATGCGCGATCGCAATTTATTAATTACTCTGGCACTGGTGCTTATTACCCTACCCATTGCCTGGTTTATGTCTAACCAAATTTCAAAGTCGATCAAAAACCTGGCCAAACAGGCACGGGCTATTAGCCGTTTTGATTTTTCTTCCAAAGAGCCGGTAGAGTCCTTTGTGCTTGAGGTTGATCAACTGTCCCGGTCAATGGACCGCATGCAATTTACCATCAGCCGGTTTATCAACCTGATTAATTCGCTGGCCGGTGAAGAAGACCTGGGGCAACTGCTGGATAAAATCAGTGCAGAGACCATGACTGCCTGTGGTGCCCAGGCCGCCACGATTTATTTACTCAGCGATGATGAAACCACCCTGCAAGCGCAAGTGATGCACTTTGCTTCCGGTGAAGCCGTAGCCGCCTCCGACTTGGCGTCCTTTACCCTTAATAGCGAAACCAGCGAACACCCCATTGTTAAAAACTTTAGCAATCAGGAAACCGCACTGGCCACACTGCATAAAGATCACTATGACGGCAGCACCCCCGACGCTTTATTTGAGCAGCTAAACACCGATGATGTGATGATGCTGTTATTGCCACTGCACGATAGAGATCACGAGAAAGTTGGTGTTATCTGCCTGTTTTATCCAGAGCCCAAGGGCAATAAAAAACCCATGACGGCACAGCAGCAAGGTTTTGCCGAAGCACTATCGGGCTTTGCCGCCGTATCGGTAGAAAGCCGCCAGTTACAATTAGCGCAGAAAAATCTATTACAGGCGTTTATCGAATTAATCGCCAGCGCCATTGATGCCAAATCTCCCTATACCGGCGGCCACTGCCAACGCGTACCTGAACTCACTAAAATGCTGGCCCGGGCCGGCTGCCAGGACCAAGGGCACTTTAAGGACTTTAACCTTAGCACTGATGAGTGGGAAGAACTGCATATCGCCGGCTGGCTACATGACTGCGGCAAGGTGACCACCCCCGAATATGTGGTCGACAAAGCCACCAAACTGGAAACTATTTATAACCGCATCCACGAAATTCGGATGCGCTTTGAAGTACTCAAACGCGATGCGGAAATTGACTACTGGCAGCAGGTTGCCAATAACGGTGACCAAGCAGCACTGAGCACTCAATTACAGGAAAAACTGCAACAACTGGATAGTGACTTTGCCTTTATTGCCGAGTGCAATGAAGGTGGAGAATTTATCTCTGAAGATAAACTGGCACGATTACAGGCACTCAGCCAACTTAGCTGGAAAAGAACCCTCAGTGACACCATCGGCTTGTCTTGGGAAGAATTACAACGCCATAACACAACAGAGCAGAGCTTACCCGTCGCAGAAAAACTATTAGCCGATAAACCGGAACATATTATCGAACGCAAGCCCAGTGAAGTGATTCCAGAAAACAACCCCTGGGGCTTTAAACTAAACACACCAGAGCATAAGTATAATCGCGGCGAACTGTATAACCTTAGTATTGCCAGGGGCACGCTGGCCGAAGAGGAGCGCTTTAAGATTAATGACCATATGGTGCAAACCATTATTATGCTTAAGCAACTGCCCTACCCAAAACATTTACGTAATGTTCCTACCATTGCCGGCGGCCATCACGAAACCATGATTGGCACAGGCTACCCCGACGACTCACCAAAGACGATATGCCGGTAACAGCAAGAATGATGGCCATTGCCGATATTTTTGAAGCACTCACCGCCGCCGACCGTCCCTATAAAAAGGCGAAAACTCTGAGTGAGTCGTTAAAAATCATGAGCTTTATGCGCAATGACCAACATATCGATGCCGAACTGTTTGAATTATTTTTACGGGAAGGGGTTTATCTGGAATATGCCGAAACTTATTTAGATAAAGACCAGATCGATGAAGTCAATATCAATCATTATTTAAAGGGAGCATAACCATTAATATCCTGATTATCGATATGTATAACAATGGCTTGTTCGCAGCCAACCGGCTTGCCAATGATTACCAGCAAGTGCAAAAAGTTATTTTATTATCTGAGTTTGTACGCGCATCCATGTGGGCTTCTGAGCGCCTTCAGATTATTCAAGAAGCACAAAATATTGCCAGCATCGTAGAGCTGGTCAAAGCGGAAAATATCGATTTTGTTGTCAATCTCAATTCTATCTATGGCAGCGCCGGTATTGTGGAAACGCTGACGGCAATGGATATCCCCTGTATTGGCTCTAATCGCACATTTTCAGCCACAGAAATCGATAAGCGGGATTTTCGTCACTGGCTTATTGGCAAAGGTTTTACATCTCCCCTGATTCTGCACGAAGGCATGTTTGATGAAATTGAAGCGCAGATGGATCAATTTGATTATCCATTGGTCATCAAACCCGACTCACAGATTGGCCCCAAAGTCAGCCCCTGCCACAATAAAGAAGAGCTAAAAAACTATTTAGCGGAGTCCGCCCAACGATTTCCTTATGCCCGTAACGTTGTACTGTTTTCCATTGAAGAATATATACCACTAATGGATGAACTCTATGTGACCTATTTTATGTGCGGCGGCAAAGCGATTATTTGGGAAAGCAACCGTCTGCCCCACTCTTGGAAAGCGACCCGCGATGCGGGTGAATGTGCTTACGGTTTAATTCCCAACCCTAACTTTGAGCCCTACCGCGAGCAAATTACTCAATATCTTGAAAGCGCCGCTGAGTTTACCGATAACTGTATTGGTATTATTCAGTGCGGTATTGCTGAAGATTACAGTCTGTTTTTTGTAGAATCGAATGCGCGGCCACCCACGGCCTGCCTGGGCTTATTTGATGACCCTCTTGCTGTACTGGAAGCACTGCGTGATCAAGACTATGACCGCCTGCAAGCCTTACTGGCCGGTGTTGAAAGCCACGGTGCCGCCATTGCATTAATGCATAAAGCAGACACCATTGAAGTAGATGTCGATACGCTTAATCAGTTGGAAGGATTTTCTTACTGGCCAAACTCGGTTGAGAAAGAGCAAGGAAAATATATTTCGCACCGCAGAGGTGCTCCCAGCTTTTTGCATGTACACGGCAATACTATTGACGAGGTGGTAGCACGACTGCAGCAACATCTCCCCACCATTGAAAAAACCGGGGACTACCTGACCATTGTGCCTGAATCGATTAAAGCACTGTATTTAGCCCAAGGGGGCGCCAGTAAAGTCTGATGTATTCGTTGATTGCAATCATTCTTGGTACTTTAACCTTTGCGTTTTTATTGGTGCATTTTATCGCTTACTGGCTGGTGGGAAAAACCATCAAGCAGGATGTGGCTGAAAAACTACACTCCACAGCAAGCATAACCGTAAGCAGCAAGCCCTGGTTAAGCTTTGCACCCAAAGAAAACCCTTTAAAAGCCGGGATGATTTTTCACCCCGGCGGCTATGTAGATCCAGACGCCTACACCCATCTACTGTCGGCCACCGCCGAGCAAGGCATTTTATGTGTTGCAATACCGGGACGATTTAGAATTCCTATCCTTAACCGCTTTGCCGCAGCCAAAGTCATGGCCGAGCACCCCTCTATAGAGCATTGGTTTATCGCAGGCCATTCAATTGGCGGGGTCGTGTGTAATTTATTCTTATATGGACGCAACACCCCGGCCATTAAAGGGATGATTTTACTGGGGAGTTTTTGTATTGACCGCTTTAGCCTGGCAGACAGGCAGTTAGCCACACTGAGCATTTACGGCACAGAAGACAGACTGGCGCATAAATTTACCCGCTTTGAAAAAAACCTGCCCTCACCTTATCAGTCGATGGTGATCAAGGGCGGAAATCACGGCCAGTTTGGTTCCTATACCCACCACCTGCATGACAACCCGGCACTTATCAGCCGGGAACAACAGCAAGACTTAACGATTACTGCCGTCACCGAGTTTATTGCATCGGTATTAGAACAAGAACATTAACTCGGTTGCTGAAGCACTATTAAAAAACTATTCAAAGTCCAATGTGATGGTCAGGGTTTCAGCGCCATCAGCCAGGATAAGATCAAAGCTCTCATTACCGGTGTGACCGCTGGGGGTAAAGGTAATGGTTTTAGCCTGGCTATCCAGTACCACACTGCCGTCAACTACATTGACGACGGCCTCAAATTCAACAGAAGTCCCCACGCTTGCATTGACGATCTCTGAGAAATCAATCACCCGAGTCTGGCCAATACTTGCCGTATGAGAATAGTGATAATCCAGCTGACTGGATATACCGGGGTTATCCCCCAGGAAGGCACGAATGTCGGTAGCGGTTAATTCTTTTGACTCATGCCCCGGGAAGGACAACCACCCCTCTAACGCGGCTAATACACTCTGGCTATATACCAGGCGCTGGCTAACGCGACCCTGCAGATCATAAACGGTTTCACTGACCAGACCGATATCATCAATCTGGAAGGTTTGCTGGTCAGCATCGTTGTATAAGAAGTAATGGGGCTCCTGTAACGGTGTACCACCGGAATAATTATACAGTACCACCTTATCCCTAAGGGCTTCGTCAGCAATGGCGCTTTTGGTATTTCTCCTGACCGCTGAGACCACAATATTGTCGAAATAAACGGGCACATCTTCATTATAAATAGCGTTTCTGCTCTGGCCTTTGCTGAGGGCGATCAATGTCATTTGCAACTCCACCTGCACTTCGACAGCACCCACAGGCACATCAACCAGGAAACTACGGTCTTGCCAGCTATTGTCCATCACATAACTTTTGACAAACGTAGAACCAACCAGGCCACCAGCCTCATTATAATAACGAACCACCCAGCGGCTGCGCATATCTACATGCCCTGCATGAGAATAATCTGAACCACTTATTTGCAGCTGCAAATTACCACTGGCTGAGACGTCAGCAAAATTAGCGATAGAGAAGCGCTGCCTGAGTGAAGGGGTGTCGACTGCACCAATAATAAACCCTTGCAGGCGGCGCTCATCGGACTCATGGGCTACCGCCCAATGGGCCGACCCACTCCATTGATCATTATCCAGAGGGTAGTTGGCGGAACCATTGGCCAGTAACTGAACATGCATTCTGCTCTCGGTTCGGTTTCTATCAATCAGGAACTGATGAATATCACTGGCACTCGGTGCAGAAGTCAGGCTAACGGCCTTCCAAAGACTTAGCTCCGCAAAAATATTGTCATGGTAAATAAAGTAACTGGCAATCTCACCCAGGTTTTCTGTGTCATGGCGATAGCGGGTTTCGGTAACATCACCACTGCCATCTACAGTAAACAAGAGTTGCCCTTCTGTCTGGTAGCTATAATCGTAAACATAGTAATTCACCACACCAGCCACTTCTTCACAAACAATATTGCTCAGTGGGTCGGCAGGGTCTTCATACCCTATTTCCAGACCATCGCCATTTTGATCGACACCATCACCACATAACTCAGGAGCATTCAGATAGACGGTGGCATTCAAAGGATCAAACCCGGCCGCCACTTCATCACTGTCGTTAAAGCTATCACCATCGCTATCACTTAATAGTGGGCTGGTTTGATAATAATATTCCTGAGCATTGCTTAAGGTATCAGCATCACTGTTAAAGTCATTGCCATCGGCCGCATCATTAGGGTTTAAACCGTAGCTGGCCTCCCAGCTGTCGGGCAGTAAATCCAAATCGGTATCGGCCGGTGATTGCTGACTGCCAAAAGCCAGCACTTCCAGCGCATACAGATCAGCCGCAGTCAGTTCGCCATCAGCGACCTCAGGAGCAATATCAGCACGGGAAACCAGAGACTCATCCAGCAAGGCAATACCGAACACATGGTCTTTTAACAGACTGACATCCAAGCTGGTCCAACTGCCATCGCCATCAATATCACCTCTTTCGACAACACTCAGCATAAACACTAACTGGGCCACGCCCCCTTCACTATCGGTCGCTGTCAGCGTCACGGTATGATCGCCAACCGATAAGACCTTACTCAGGCTACTACCGGTACCTAATGGGCCGTCAAGATCAGAGTCCCATGCAATGACCGCACTGATATCACCATCGTTATCATCAATAGCCGAAGCTAAAAAATCAATGGCGAGGCCATCGGTATGGGGGCTGGCACTATTAGCAGGGGCCAAGAGTGTTATCGTGGCCGGGGCATCCAGAGGGTTGGTACCCTGTTGGTATTCCGCTAAATTATTCACCCCGTCGCCATCGGGGTCAGCCAGCGGATCACTGACGCCATAAAAGGCCTCCCAAATATCAGCCATGCCATTGGCTTCCACATCCGCTAAAACGGTGAGCTGTATGGTCGGAGGATTAACCGGTATGGCGCCTTCGGAATCAACAACGGATAAGGTAATGGTATGGCTACCGACACTTAAGGCTGCAGTCAAAGGACTGCCCACACCAAACGCACCATCAATATTGGAAGACCAGATCAGGCTGGCGGTTAGTTCAGCATTATTGTCTTCTGCATCCGTTGCCGAACCGACAAAGCCAATATCAGTGGCCTGTAAAAAATCAGCACCGGTAGTTGGCGCATCAATACTGGCTAACGGCGCTGCATCGGTGGGATTAAACCCTGCCTGGTATTCTTGTAAGTTGCTATAACCATCCCCATCTGCATCCGCAGCAGGGTCAGTTAAACCGTATTGCGCCTCCCAGTTATCATCCATGCCGTCATCATCAGCATCGGGGGAGATATGCACCATCACGGAAGGAACCAGCACCGGGCTGCCGCCCTGGCTATCGCTTACCGTGGCTGTAATGGTATGGCTTCCGGCACTCAGATAAACACTGATATCCGAACCCTGGCCCAGGCTACCATCAATACTGGAGAACCACTGAAGGCTGCTACTCAGATTACCCTCTTCCGCATCCGTCGCCGTGCCCTGCAAGTTTACAGCGAGGGTTTGCAGTTGATCGAGACCCGTTGACGGCGCACTGATGGCCACTGTAGGAGCAGCATCTTCCGGGTCAGTACCATTATCCAGTTCGGTTAAAAAACTGAGGCCATCGCCGTCATTATCCGTATTCAGCCGCAGACTTGGAAAGCTTAAGCCGTTTCTGGGGTCAGTAAAGGTGGTGGCTTGCTGCTTGAGTAAAGCCGTTATCTGGTCAACCGTCAGGCTACTATCAATCGCCTTAAGGACGGTATAGGCACCAGAGACATGAGGGGCAGCCATTGAGGTTCCCGATAAGCCACCCAAGCCATTGGAGAAAATCCAAGTGGGAACAGCAGCCACTATCGTCTCACCCGGTGCCATAAAATCCAAAAAGGCTGCACTATTAGAAAATGTACTGACAGAGTTACCGGTATCACGGACACTGCCTACAGAAATAACATCGGGGATACAGGCCGGTCTGGCAATAGCATTGGTAAACTCACTATTCCCTGAGGAGGCAATCGTTGCTATACCCAGCGCTTTTAAATCAGCAACCTGGTTCGCTAGATTGCGCTCGGCACTGGAAGTACATTCTGAGCTGTATTCGCCGCTACCCAGACTCAGGTTAACGGCGGCAATATTATAAGAAGAAGCCAAGCCTTCAACATAGGCCATACCCGCCAAAACATCACTGTCAAAAGCCAGCAAACAGGGCGCGGCAAGGGGTGAGCAATTGCTTGAATAATTCGCACGGGTAAAAACCTGCACCATAATAATATCGGCTTTGGGTGCAACCCCCCTATAAGTACCGTGACTACCTGCTGCGATCGAGGCAACATGGGTTCCGTGATAACAATCCCCATCGCCACACACTTCAGCAGTGCCTGCACCAGAGCCATCCTGCCCACCAGGGCAGAGACTGGTATAGCGAGAGCCACTCGAACTGGAGAAACAAGCTTCCTCGACAACCCGGCCGGAAAAATGACTGTGGTCAACCTGAAAACCAACATCAAGAATAGCAACTGCCGCCCCATCGCCATCATAGCCCAATGTCTGCGCACTACTTGCGCCAATATAATTCCGGGAAGCATTTAAGTGTCGCCTGTTAGCACGATCCTCTACCACGGCCTCGATCCAACCACTATCCAGCAAAGTATCCAACTGCTGTTGATTTAATTCATAAACCACCAACGGTAAATCGGCCAACTCTTTTTGGGCAGCAATATTCCACTGCTGCATAGCGCTCATTAACCGAGCCCGCCCCTGTAGCATTTGTAAATCGGGGTGGGTAAATAACTGATGCGGTTTAACACGGGCGATAACCCTGACCATACCCTCTTGCGAGGTGCGTAATTTGAGCTGTTCGTATTGGGGGGCTAATTGAAGACGCTCGAAGTAGCTTCCCGGATCAGCGTGGACCCAGGTTGGGGCTTGTAAGGCCACCAGAATAACTAGCGATTTCAGGACATAGTGGATATGGCTCATATAGCTTTCTCACTGGCACTATATGCGATGTATTCGCTTATTATTAGATATGCCAGAACGTCGTAGCTTTTCGCACCGGTTAAAATGCTCAACTATTAGACAATATTACACCCCATAAATAAAGTGCAATTACTGCCAAAAAATTACCTGCGCATTTCTTTCTCAACCTAACAAAAATGCTAAGCCATTGAATTATATAGCATTAATAACTTAGCCAAACCTCCACTCGTCAGCCTTTCCTTTTTGCATTCACCTCATTTAACAGAGCCATATTGATCTCGCTAATACCTTTTTGCCCTGCTGCTTTAAACACAGAGCGCAATGCCGCACCACGGAACATGGCCGGTATCTTCTTAAGCTGGGCGGCAGCCCCCGGAGTAAAGCTAAACTCCGCCTTTTTGGCGTTTAACTTGGCCAGAAAAGCCGGGTCGACATCGGCATGGTCATCGCTGCTACCAGCAACCACCGTCAACTTATCCTCAGTATTATTATAACTGCCATCGGTGTAGCTCATCTCCGGCTTATTGGCCGAATCATAAAGCTCATCAACATTGATATAGGGCGCATTGGCATCAAACTGCAACGGCGTTTGTGCCGAGGGGTTGGTGGAGGGCCGAATCGTATCGATAATAGCAATACGGTTCATTTCCCGATAAGCCGGTGAGAAATCGTTGATACCGCGATGCTGCAAACAGCGATTATCCCACATGGCTATCGAGTTATCCTGCCAGCTAAAACGGCATTGAAACTCTGGCTGGTAAGCATGTTCAAACAGCATGGCTAACAGCGTATCGCTTTCTTTTTCGGATAACTCAGGAATGCGAACACCCGTTAGCTGACTGGCATAAATCGACTTGCGCCCTGTTTCGGGGTGAGTAATCACCAGTGGGTGTGTCGCTGGCGGATTGCGCTTCATCATATCTTCCCATGCCTGTGCGCCAGCACCCTCTAAAATACCGCGACCAAACGTTTTATCCAAATTATGAACACAGCTTAAACCTTCAAGAAATTTTTTCATCGGTTCTGATAAGGTATCAAAGGCTTTTTCCATATCGACCCAAATTGTATTACCTCCACCCTGTGGCATTTTCAGGCCCCGCAGTATCGACATTTTGGAGGGGTAGTCCCGGAAGGAATCATCCGCATGGTAATTAACATCACTACCAATCGAGCTGTACTCATCCATAATCTGCTCTTTAATTTGCGGGTATTGCTCTAACTGTGGCACCGCACCAGGGCCCTGGGGCAAACCAAAACGGCGGGCAAAAGTAATATGCTGCTCCGGCGTCATGGCCTGGTCATAGAAAAACAACACCTTAAAATCCAGAAAGGCACTGTAGATTTCTTTAAAGGCAGCGTCAGTCAATTGGGTATTTAAATCTATGCCCGAGACAATACCACCCAAGGCACCGGATGCCGGCACAATCGAAAAATGCTGGTACTGGACCTCTTCTCGCTCTGAAAAAAACTGGTAACTCATGGGCCTAACTCCTGATCATTATGCGCGCGCGTGAAAAATTTTGTCGCTAATAAAACTGGGCAAGCCTCCCAGCAACCAAAAAATAAAATACATACCTTTGCTAAAACCAATACGCGGCTTATTCCGCGCCAACCCCCTGCCAATAATCTCAGCAGCTCTGTCAGCACTCATCGCTCCTCGAGGCTGGAAGCTCAAAGCATCGGTCATCCGGCTTTTGACCATTGCCGGAATGATCACTGAAACACCAATACCGTATTTGGACAGTGACCCCCGCAAGCCTTCACCCCATACTCGCATGGCAGCTTTACTGCCCGAGTAGGACGCACCATTGGGGAAGCCGCGAAAGCCCATCACCGAACTCACTACCGCTATTTGACCATAGCCCCGGCTTTTCATCGGCTCAATCACCGGCAGCACCGTGTTTAAAACGCCGTCGATATTGACGCTAAAGTTTTCCCGCATATGCTCAGCCGTTTCAACATCTGCTCCGGTGCTGGCGGAGGCTCCAGCATTGGCAACAATCAGGTCCAGGGGATGCTGAGTATCAGCGTTGCTAATAAATGTTGCTGCAGCAGCCTGATCACAGATATCCAGAGTTTGAGGAAAAACCTCAGCCCCTTTATCTCGGCACTGCTCGGCAACCTGCTGTAATCGCTCGCTATTTCGCCCCGTTAAATACAGTCGACGACCCTCTTGGGCATACATTAAAGCCAGACCTTCACCAATACCTGAAGAAGCCCCTGTTATAAGAATATTTTTAAAATCAGTCACTTAACACACTCTTGTCAACTCTCGGCATTGTTGAAACAATAGCCGACTGGAAAATTTAAGTCCTTTGACTTAATCTACGAAGTACTTTAAAGTGAGCAACAACATTAAGTCAAGCGAATTAATTTATTAAATCATTCACCCATTGGTAAAAGCCTATGCCCCCACCCCAACCCATAGATACCGATACCCGTCTAAGACTGATGCTAGCCGGAGAAAGGCTGATTGGTGAGCTGGGCATCGAAGGCGTGTCCCTGCGGCAGGTTAATACTGCTGCCGGTCAGAAGAATAAATCCGCAGCCCATTATCACTTCGGCACCAAGCTGGGCCTGATTGAGGCCATCTACAATTACCGTATGGAAAGGGTTAATACACGCCGCGAAAAAATGCTCGACAACAACACTGGCACGCTTCGCGATCTCATAACCGCTTGGGTCTATCCTATGGTGGAAGAAATGAATGAGGCGGATGGTGGCACCCACTACATTCGGTTTATCGCCAAAGTTAGTACCCATGCCGACAACGATGTCAGAAGCCTGATGGACAGCAAACACGCCTCCGGCTTACACCGTATCGCAGCCGGCCTAAGAGAGCTTTTAGTCGATTTACCCGCCACTATTTTTTCTATGCGTTTTGGCTTGGTGATGATCGAAGTTATTCATATTCTGGCAGAGCACGAACGCCTGATGGAACTATCCCCAAACCATGAAATGAGCAACGCTCTCTATGTCAGTAATCTGGTTGATACGCTAGTCGCCACACTGGAGGCCAGCCTATCCACTGAAACCCAGCGTGAATTAACTAACAATAAAAACCAAACTGCTTAATTGCCCGAGGTGTCACTGTGAACAATCCCACCAAGTTTGGCCCCGCAACACTGGCGCCAGGTTATAGTAAAAGCAATGCCGCAGGTTTGCTGGTCGCTTCATTCACGGCTATCCCTCTGGTTAGCTTTATAAATTTTGCGCAACCCTTTTTATTAGAAGAAGTGTTCCATGTTCCCAAAGAAGAACAAGGTGTATTGACCGGCCAGCTGGCAGCCATGCAAGAATTTATTGTTTTGATGCTGATGGGCTTTGTGGGCGCCATGTCAGATAACTGGGGGCGAAAAATCATTATGATTATTGGCCTTGCGATGCTCGCACTTGGCCTGGTGATATACCCCCTGGCTACTCAGGCCAACGACCTGTATGCCTACCGCATTGTATTTGCCATTGGCGCGGCGATGGTGCCGGTCATGTACAGCACCACCCTGCAAGACACTGCAGCTAACAAGTCACGCGGTATCTTTACCGCATTGGGAAGTTTTTGTACTGGTCTTGGTATGGTGTTGATCGCCACGCAAATTGGCAAGTTGCCACAACAGTTAATTGATAGCGGCTTAGACCCGATGATGGCTGGCCGTTATACCTATTGGTGTATGGTGATATTAGCGCTCGTCGTTGCCATAGCGGTACACTGGTTATGGCGCAGCGGGGGAGAAACCCGCATGGAGAAAAAAGTACCCGCCTTGCAACTTGTCTCTCAGGGCTTTGCTGAAGCCAAACTTAATCCTCGTATTGCACTGTCCTATATGACAGCTTTTGCCTCCCGTGGTGATTTGGTAGTGGTTGGTACCTTTATGTCATTATGGGTAGTGCAGTCGTCATCTGATTATAACCTCACCTCCGCCGAAGGACTGGCAAGAGCAGGCATTATGGTCGCCATTGTGCAAGGTACTGCAATGTTATGGGCAATCGTAATGGGTATACTCTGCGACAAAATTAACCGCGTACTTGCGGTATTCATCGGCTTTAGTATTGCCGCTGTGGCCTATGTCAATATGTCGCTAATTGATAACCCTTTTGCAAGCTCCGCCTTAATTGCCTGCATTGTTTTAGGTGTAGGTGAAATTTCCACTATTATTGCCGGCTCTGCACTGATTGGCCAGGAAGCACCCGCAGAAAGAAGAGGTTCAATTTTAGGCGTATTTAGTTTAATTGGTGCTGCGGGTATTTTACTGGGCACTTATTTTGGAGGCGTGGTATTTGACGGCGTCGGCCGTACAGCGCCTTTTTTAATGATGGGGATTGTTAATGCCATGGTGGCCATTACTGCTCTGGTGGTTTTATTACGCTCACCGGGTATGACGGGCGCAGAAGTACAAAGCCAATAACCGGTAAATTTCTTTGGCAAAGGGCGTGTTCGATCATCGCACGCCCACATTACCGGCTCTTTCTGACCTCTTCCAATATCTCAAGCCCCACAACACTGGCACCTTGTTTAGTCGCCTCTGAAAAAATAGCACTCAGTGCAGCACCTCTAAACATCATAGGTATTTGCTTGACCCGCATAGCGGCTTCTGGAGTAAATTCTATGCCCGCTTTTTTCTTGTTGAGCTTGGCTAAAAATTTAACATCTACATCGATGGCCGTCGCTTCTACGAGGGTATCTGTAGGCGCATCGTCTGAGCCGGCTTCGCCAACTGACTTTTCATCATCCAACGCATTACAAGGCACGATATCCAAGTGGCTGATAGTACGCGTAAGCGCTGTATCAAGGTCCAGTGCTGGCGCCTGCTCATCCGCAATAGCTATCCGGTGCATCACTCTTAATGCCGGGAAAAAGTCATCAATGCCCCGATGCACCGTACAGCGATTATCCCACCAGGCCACGCTATTATTTTTCCATTTAAAACGGCATTCAAACTCAGGCAAAAAAGCTTTACCGCACAAATAATTAAGTAGCAGCTCGCTTTCTTCCGGCTCTAACTCATGTATTTTCAAGGTGAGTAACTCACTGCAATAAATAGATTTTCGCCCTGTTTCCGGGTGACGAATGACCAGCGGATGCGTATGGGGTAAATTGCGAGTCATCATCCGGTCAAAATCTTCACCTGAACCTGACTCCAGAATTTTACTGCCAAACCCTTTCGCCAAAGAATGCTCCGCCGTTAAACCCTGCAACAAGGTTTTCATTGGCACTGATAGTGAGTCGTACACTTTTTCCATATCCACCCAGATCGTATCACCTCCATGGTCAGGCATATCAACACCCCGTAGTATCGACATTTTAGTTGGGTACTTATGAAAACTATCATCTGCATGAAAACTGACATCTGACCCCATGCGACTGTATTCATCGTACTGCTGCCGCGTAATCATGGGGAATTGTTCACTGACTATTGGTATAAAATCAGCATCGGCAGGCGTCCCTACCAAACGAGCAAAATCAGCATGATCCTGGTCATTCATTGCCTGATCCCTAAAAAACAAGACTTTGAAATCGAGCAGGGCCTGCTTTAATTCACTGACCACTTCAGGCTTTAAATCGCCATTAAGCTGAACACCGGATATCTGTGCACCCAAGGCACCTGACACAGGTTCATAGTTAAAGTATTGGTACGCAGGTAATGATGGTGTACTCATAAGCTCTCCGGCAGTGATACTGAAAATTAAAGCAGCCGCTTTAAAATACGACTTTACGCCATTTAAAGCAAGTGGTTTAATTGTAATTACCTATCAATACACCGACTTATCACCCTGTGCCGAAATCACCCCCGACAATAAAGAGCAAACCCGCGAACGATTACTATTGGCCGGGGAGAAATTGATTGCTGAAAACGGAATTGAAGGAGTATCTCTACGCCAGGTGGGCATTGAAGCGGGCCAGAAGAATACTTCCGCAGCGCTCTACCACTTCAGCCATAAAGAAGGGCTGCTGCTGGCGATTTTTGAATACCGTATGGCCCATGTTGACCAGCGGCGGCATCAATTACTCGATAAGGACGACAGCAGTATCAGAGCGCTGATCAAAGCCTGGGTATTGCCAGACCTGGAAGAAATTACCAGCACTAAGGGCGGCTCTTACCATGCAAGATTTCTGGCGGTAGCGTCCAATCACCCCGCACTGAACTTTAGCAAACTATGGACCAGCCCTTATGCCAGTAGTTATATGCGTATTGCTAAGGGGCTAAAAGCACTGCTGCCGAAAATGCCAGAAACCATTTTCTACAGCCGCTTCGGTATGGCGATGATCCAAAGTATTTACAATCTGGCCGACCAGGAACGACTGCGATCAAGCAAATCTAAAAACGCCATCAGCGAAGACCTGTTTATCCATCAACTGATTGATGTGATGGAAGGTATTTTTATCGCCCCTATATCCACAGAAACCAAGAAGCAATTAAAACTCGCCAAGCCTGCCAGCCAGGCAACAACTCTAAAAAAGGGATATGTTTGAAAACGAATAATAATGACAGCACAAGCACCTTAGGTAAGAGTGAACTAGTTCAAGCATCAAAGCGTTTTCAATTGCCGGTGATCCGCAAACCCAGTGATGCTGATATTCAATCTGCAGATTTTATCCACTACCTGAAAGCACAATTATCAACCCATGGCGCGCTGCTGATACGGGGGCGCAGTGATTTTCAGCAGTGTCATTTTGAGCGTTTGCTTGACGCACTGCATTTTACGCCAATGAACTATCGCTTTGGCGTCTCACCCAGAACAACAATCAATCGCACTACATCGACCTCAACCGAGGCCCCTGCTTTTCTTCCGATTGGCGTACATTCAGAAATGGCTTACACCAATGAAAGACCAAGAAAAATAGCCTTTTTCTGCGCAAGGGAACCAAAGATCCATGGTGAGACCCCTATTGTTAATAACTTCGATATGCTGAGTGATATTAAGCCATCACTGCTGGAGAAATTAGCCACACAACAACTGGCTTATCGCCGATATTTTTTAAAAAGAAAAGCCCGCTTTAGTTTTGAGCAACAACTCGCGGCTGTATTTGGCACTGAGAACACGCAAGCAATTGAAAAGCTATTACACGACAATGACATGGATTTCGAGTGGGAAAGTAACGGCGACTTAATCACCTACAAAAAAGTTAACCCCATTGTCAGGCATCCAGAGCTTAATCGTCAGGCATTAAATATCAACCTGTTTCACTGTGATGCTCTAACCGTAGATTATGAACATCTTCGTGAGCGTTTTAGCCCGTTAAAATGGCATGCCGTTAATCAATTACAGCGCTTTGTTCGCAATTCACATAAATCAACTATTCGTACCCACTGGGGGGATAAAGAGCTGATTTCATCGCAAGAAGCCCGCTATCTACAGACGTTATTTTGGCAGCACAGCACGATATTTACATGGCGCAGAGGCGATATATTGTTATTGGATAATATTGCCTTTTCCCATGGCCGCCTCAATGTTAGCGGCCCAAGGTTGATCCTCGCCTCATTGGCAGATACGTATAATGCCAACGATCCAGACTATCAAGCAGGCCTTGAATAAGGCTGCTATCAACATAGACAAACTATCAATACACACTCAATAAACTCATCAATTCGTCATGTAATAAGCAATAGTCTGGTTGTTGTGGCACTTTTTTAACCTTACTAGTCACTGACCGGCTGCAGACCCCACAGTATAAAACCCATCAAGGCGGATTGATAATCCGATGCATTTCTCACGCTCATATCACCGCTAAGCACCGAAATGGTGACATAGTCATCGCGCAGATGATCGAGATCGTTATTGGGCACTGAGTCCGGTGACTGTGGTGGAAACATAGTGACATCAAGGCCGACCTGCATGGTACCGGTTGTAGCAGGGGTCCCGGTCCAAACAAATTCAATACTGCTTCTGGAAGCAAGGCTCACTACCTTCGCTGCCACGGGTGCTGTTCGACCCTGATCATAATAAACTGGCCAGTTGATATTAAGCATGGCGCCTTCAGGAACAATGCCCCCCCCAAACGATAGGGGTTTAAACGCTCATCAACCATACGCGCAACAAAGTCTGCCGCCAGCGGCATCTGGGCAAAGGCCGTAGAGCTACTGCCAAACCGTTCCACACTAACCGCCATCGCAGGCAAGCCGGCATGCAATGCTGCCAGGGCTGCATTAATCGTCCCGGAGGCCTGAGTGCCCACTATGCCAAGGTTCTGACCCAGATTGATACCGGAAACAACCAGATCAATAGACTCAGGGGCGACAATGCCACCCAGCGCGG
The DNA here is from genome assembly GCF_002117105.1 of Oceanicoccus sagamiensis. GTDB lineage: Bacteria > Pseudomonadota > Gammaproteobacteria > Pseudomonadales > Dasaniaceae > Oceanicoccus > Oceanicoccus sagamiensis. The sequence continues at coordinate 764,251 of NZ_CP019343.1, forward strand.
CACGGATACTATCACTGGGGGTGGAATCGACCGTCCAGCCACCCGGCATCTGTTCAACCACCGCAACAGTCTTACCGAATGAGGATATACGTGCTCCCCCCATACTACTTTGGGGATTAAGTGGCGCAACCACCGTGACCGTATGACCAGCCCCTTCAAAAGCATTTTTCAACGCGACTAAACCTGGCGCCATAGTGCTGCCATTAATTTTCCCGCCATTGCCATCGCTAATCTGCTCAAAAAAGCCATCATCATTGGTCACCAGAATATTCAGGCCATAGGCGGGCAATATCATGGCACCAAGTAATAAGGCAGCGCCTATTTTAAGTGAACATCGCATTGTAAAATCTCCAGATAGTTATTCGTATTATGTTTTCTTTTTAGCCACTGCCGCTAAACCCAGTAGCGCAGATAGCATCATCCATGCGGCTGCGGGAACAGGGACTTCTGCTACCGCCAGCATGTGTAGTTGATGGGTATTTGCCGTCAGTGAATCACTATCGATCCACCAGGTATTAATGGACGCCATGCTGTAATCAGCACTAAAAGCTAACTCGACATCAAAAGAACCCCAGCGGTTGATAGTGGCGTTATCACACAAGCTTTCGCCCAATGCACCGCTGAATGCTATACAACGGACCATTCCCTCTGTCGATGCACCAGACCAGGCGTTGGCACCGTTATATGAGATAACAGTGCCCTGTACACTGCCAAAGACTCCGCCCGTTATGTGCTGCGTTTCACCGGTATAATGCAGTGTTGCCGAGCCATCACTCAGCCATGGCAGCGATAGCGGGTTCCAGTCATAGGTTTCGCTATAGTCACTGAGTGTTAATGCAGCAGCAATCAACTCACCGCTGACGGTATCAACGGTCAATTGCCCCGAGATGGATGTGCGGGTATCAATCACTAGCGCTAAGCCAGTCAGCAGATCATCTCTTTCACGGATATAGGCATTAGTCGAGGTTAAGGTATAACTGGTGATGGCTGCCTGCACCGATGCCGACGGTAGACAGAGTAAAATGATAAGAGGAAGGCCGGCGTTCATACCTGCCAGAAAACGAAGATAGTTCATAATACGTTCCGTTTATTGCGTTATTTTTTTTACAAAAAGCTGAGTAACTGATCTATTCAGCGTGAATGTTTACGGTATCAATAAACTACGCACTAACTATACCAAGTAATAAAAAACGAGGAATTAAAGCGCTAAAAGATAAAAAAAACAAAAAATCGTAACACGGGTTTACGCATACTTATCGCCAAGGTGACAAGCAATCAGTCGCCAGCAAACCAAACTGCATGTCGCTTAGGTTCAGTGAAAAAAATATCAAAAAAACAGTGTAAATAAATCCGACAAGATTTAAGGCGGGTAATAGCACGAGACAACGACCGTTATAAAAAAGGCTGCCAAAGCAGCCTGTTGTTCATAGTGTGTGCGCTCTATACGCCTATGGCTTTTTATCTAACTCAATCACTACAATCTGCGGCGCTTCGAGACTACCTAAATACAGACAATTTCCTTCCTGCTGCGCCGAGGTTACCATCCAGACTTTTTCCCCGTGGCTATCTAGATAGCGTGCCGTAATCTCACCCTGTTCATTGAGCGCGAGCACATGGCCTTGTTGCGGTGGTAGTGGATGCAACCACGCTGGCAGTTTCATCATCAAGTTTTTAGCGGCCGGGTCTGAATGGAGTTGGTCAAGTTGCGGACTGCGAGGATTGGGCAATGCCAGCCAGAAAGTCCCTTGGCGATTAGCTGAGATGCCATCCGGGTAGCCTGGTAGATTGTCGATAAAGGTATCAGTACTACCCGCCTTCTCTCCCTTTAGCCAGTAGCGGCTTACCCGATAACGGCCGGTTTCATTCACCAGTACAAAGTCCTCGTTCTGCGACAGTGCAATACCGTTAGCGAAGTAAAGGCCTCCCAGTAAGGTTTCTGTTTCGCCGGTGGATGGATCGTAGCGTAGTAAACGACCATAGGGCCGAGACTCTATAAGATCCAGTATATAATCCGGTTGCGGGTATTGATAAGAAGCATCCGAAAAATATATCCTGCCATCGCTGGCAATATCGAGGTCGTCTGTAAACAAAAATGGCAGCCCATCCGACTCTGTCGACAACACGGTCATTGTGCCAGCCTGATCAAATGACAACAGCCCTTTCCAGGCATCAGCAACAATAAGGTTTTGTTGCTTATCAAAATGCAGACCCAGCGGCCTTCCGCCATTAATAGTGGCGAACACCTCCTCCTTGCCATTGAGGCCAATACGAATAATTCTGCCATCATGCAGGCCTCCATAAATACGTCCCTGACTATCCACGGCTATATCTTCTGGGCCAGCCCCGCTTAACGGAATAATACGGGCGTCAGCCATAGACTGAGACGCCATATTGAGGGGCTTCGCCACAGGGACATGCCAAGCGACGGAGTCTACCGGGGAGGGCCAAACCAAAAAGCCGCCGATCACAATAATTAAAGTTACGAGAGAGGGAATGATTTTTTTCAAGCCAAGCTCCTGAAGAATACGGACTATCAGCATCGTTTTATGGATGATGAAAGCAATAAAAAAGTCCCGACTAAATCGAGACTTTGAGGGCAGTTAACCGTGTGCTTTTTTCAACAGAAAAAGACTTAAAGTGTCGCTTCGAGACACAAGCAGACTGTTATAGCATCGACTGGGCACACTTCTTTTATTGCCCACCGCCTTGAAGCAGCAGAAAGCTATAACCATTTTTTTGTAAAATCTCCGCAATGGTCACTTCTTTTGCGTGAAAACCATCACCAATTAGTATTAGGCGGTGCTTTAAGGATAGCCCTACCCCCCTGAAAAGTAAAAGTAGCCATTGTTATTCCAGAACGCAGTAGACACTTATCAAAGATTCTAAAACCTATAATCTGGTAGATATGGCCGCCTTCAACAAGCCCGCCAGAACGGGTTACGACGATAAGAGATTGGCTTATATGTGGACCTTGGCGTTGAGGCAGGGGAAGTTTACCAGGGATACTACATGCTGCTTTTGACAGCTTATTGGCTCCGTTATGGATAAGTTACATACAAAACATATGGTCAATTCTCGACCACTACTGCCTACAAGAATCATCATTATAGCTAGCGACTTAAACCCAACCCATTTGAGATGCGGCTTAATTAACCGAATCACCCCCAATTGCCCCATAATAAGCACTGGCTAAATTCAGAAAAATCATTGCCTTATTTCGGCTATTGACCTCTGAACAACAGGAAAAATGACACTCATTGTATGATTAGTCTATTTTTTTTGGTGAACCAACGGTAGACTCTGGCAATGGCCAATTATTTGCCACACCTTAAGATGGCGCTTACCAACTCCATAACAATAAAACTGATAAAAAACATCATGGCCAAGGCTGCCTTTCCACTCATGACAAGCCGTTTTTTTCATGAAGTGAGAACAGAGGCAAGGTATTGATACTGAAGGGAACAACGGCTATGGATAAAGCGCTTTACAATCATTTGCTAGTATAAAACCCATGACAAAAATTGAAAGAATAGGCCCCGACTTAAACGCCTTTAAATTCAAGCAAGACCCCAGCTTGCTAGACGAATTAAGAGAGGTTTATCTCAACCTATTAAAACCGATATTTGACGCCCCGGATCGTGCGCATTTATGCAGTGGTGGCCAACAAATTCACACCCCGATGAAAAGGGCAGACAATAAATTTTATATGATGTCTTATGGCAAAGCTCCGTTGCTATGGGTGTCAAACAACGATAAAGAGACGTATGATATTTTCAAACGCTACCTCGACTCTTTAGATATTATTAATGAGGCTAAAGAGCACATTGATTATGATAAGGACCTTGTGATGTATTCTGGTTTTTTTGTAATCGGTGATCATATGCCTATTGAAAGCTGGCATGTAGATTATGACCAAGGCGCTAATGCCTTTACCCTGATTACGCCGCTGTTTGAATTAGAAAAAAATCATGGCATGCTATCCTACAAAGACAAATTCATGATTAATCAGCGATATAGTTACAGGTCAGATGAAGGTGTGTTTTTTGGCGACGGTTTTCAACATATGACTGAACCCTACCCTAAGGGCGATACAAAGAGAGTCATGGTCAGCCTTACCTTTGGCACCGACAAATTAAAATATTGGGACATACTGGCGAAAACAATAGGCACTCAGTCTAAATACTTTATTTTACCTTGCGGTCATCAAGCTGGAACGTGTCAATGCCTGGGTTAGCCTGCCAGTGTTTGGAGTCCGGTCGATGCTAAGCCTATAGGATTATGCAAGGTTAACTTTACCTCTCTATTGAATGAAATCCGCATTGAACCAGAAGCGTAAATCCGCCTAATGTCACTGTCCGTGCTACCCACTACAGATTGCCGTATAATGCTTTATCTTTGACCTTTAGAAACGCCAACTACTGCTATGACTACTACAACACAAACGAAGAAAGTCGGCTTCGTCAGCCTCGGCTGCCCTAAAGCCCTGGTAGACTCCGAACGTATCCTGACCCAGCTAAAACTCGATGGTTATGAAATCAGCCCCGATTATGATGGAGCGGATGTCGTGGTGGTCAATACCTGCGGCTTTATCGACTCAGCCAAGCAAGAATCCATGGATGCCATTGCTGAGGCGATGCAGGAAAACGGCAAAGTCATTGTGACGGGCTGTATGGGCAAGGGCAGCGATGCCGAAGCCATTAAAGCCGCCAACCCGAATGTGCTAAGCGTATCCGGCCCCGCCGACTATGACAGCGTGATGGGGGCGGTCCATGACTATATTCCCCCCGCGGAAGATATTGAGCATAAACCCTATCCTGACTTAGTCCCTGCCGCAGGAATCAAGCTTACCCCCCAGCATTATAGCTATTTAAAAATTTCCGAAGGCTGTAACCATCGCTGCACCTTTTGCATTATCCCCGATATGCGGGGCGACCTGGTTAGCCGCCCTATTGCGGAGGTGGTGGATGAAGCCAAAAAACTGGTAGAACAGGGAACCCGTGAATTACTGGTGATATCTCAAGACACCAGTGCCTACGGAGTCGATGTTAAATATAAGCTGGACTTTGTCGATGGCCAGGCCCGTGAAACACGGATGCAGGATTTGGCGGTTGCCCTGGGTGAATTAGGGGTTTGGGTGCGCCTGCATTATGTCTACCCCTACCCTCATGTTGATAAAGTGATTCCGCTAATGGCAGAAGGAAAAATTCTGCCTTATTTGGATATTCCCTTCCAACATGCCAGCCCAAAAATTCTTAAGCTGATGAAACGCCCGGGCAATCAAGTCAAAGTGTTAGAGCGCATTAAAGCCTGGCGAGAGATCTGCCCGGACCTGGTTATTCGCTCCACCTTTGTCGTTGGCTTCCCCGGAGAAACCGAAGCAGACTTTCAATTATTACTGGACTGGCTGGAACAAGCTCAACTTGACCGCGTGGGGTGTTTTAAATATTCACCCGTTGATGGCGCCAAAGCCAATGATCTGCCAGACCATGTGCCTGAAGATATCCAGCAGGATCGCTGGGAGCGTTTTATGGCAACCCAACAGAGAATTTCCGCCCAACGCTTGCAACAACGCATTGGTCAGGAAATGGAAATATTAATTGATGAAGTGGATGAGCAAGGCGCAACTGGCCGCTGCTATGCTGACGCTCCGGAAATCGATGGCAAGGTTTATCTGGAAGGTTTTACCGATACCTTCCCCGGCGATGCTCTACTCGCGACCATTACCGGCGCCGATGAATATGACCTTTGGGCAGAGCCTGTCTATGAAGACGAAGGCTAGCTAGCTGTGAACCTGATTATTTTACTGCAGCAGGATTTTACCGACGACTCTCACGTCACTCTGACGGATAAGCGCTTTGAACATATTCGCAAGGTACACCAGTCTTCAGTAGGCGATCGCGTTAAGCTTGGCCGACTCAATGGCATGATGGGTAGCGGTATTATTACAGCCATTAACGATCACAAGGTCGATATTGAGGTTGAGCTTAATCAAGCCCCGCCAAAAAAGCTGCCACTAAAAGTTATTCTGGCCCTACCCCGCCCGAAAATGATCCGGCGTATTTTTCGCTCGATTGCCGAATTGGGTATTGAAGAACTGATTGTTATCAACAGCTATAAAGTTGAAAAGAGTTTTTGGAATAGCCCCGCATTAACGGATGAAAAAGTTGAAGGCTATTTAATCGCAGGCTTGCAACAAGCCAAAGACACCGTGCTGCCCAAGGTTTCCTTTCAACGTTTATTTAAACCTTTTGTGGAAGATGAATTAGCCGCTATTGCACAGGGCTCGCGGGGCATTATTGCCCACCCCGCTACCGGCAAACCCTGCCCTCACGCAATCAATGAAAGGGCTGTACTCGCCATTGGCCCCGAAGGTGGGTTTACTGAATACGAAGTGAATAAATTTATTGACGCCGGATTTGAAGGCATTCACTTGGGAGACAGAATTCTCCGTGTGGAAAATGCCCTGGCGGCTATTACCAGCAAACTCTATTAACCAAAAAACACTAGCTTTGTAGGGTGGATTACAATCCACCATCATCATGGCGTATAAAGGTGGATTACAATCCACCCTACGAAGGTCTGGTTAATGCTTGATAAGTTTAACCGCAGGAAACTCCGGTTCCGCCTAAGCCACAATAGCCTCCCGGATTTTTAGCCAGGTATTGCTGATGATAATCCTCGGCATAATAAAAGTCTGGTGCCTGTAATATCTCGGTGGTTATTTCAGGATACCCCGCCTCTTGCAAACTCACCTGGTAATGCTGGCGCGAACGCACTGCACTCTGCTCCTGCTCTTTATTAAAGCAATAAATGCCTGAACGGTATTGAGTACCGCGATCATTGCCCTGCTGCATGCCCTGGGTGGGATTATGACTCTCCCAAAACACGGTTAATAGCTCTTCATAACTGATCACTGCAGGATCAAAAACAACTAGCACCACTTCATTATGACCGGTAGCACCACTGCACACTTCTTCATAGCTGGGGTTGGGTGTGTAACCAGCGCTATAGCCAACCGCGGTGGAATAGACCCCTTCGCACTGCCAAAATTTTCTCTCTGCGCCCCAGAAGCACCCCAGACCAAACAGCGCCTGTTGGTAAGGCTCGGCAAAGGGGCCTTGCAAGGGATTGCCATTAATATAATGCTTATTGGTCACTACCATCGCCTGCTCTCTACCGGGTAAGGCCTGCTCAGGTGACGGCAATTGGGATTTGCTATGGCCGCCTAATAAATCCAATATATTCATAGTAGTCTGCTCACTGGTTGTGATGGCTATTTAGCTGGCTATAATGATTGGGCTTGCACCTCCAGCGCTCCTCCAATATGAGTACAGTACTTAGCTTAAACCCAAAAGACAAAGAATTTCTTAGTGCGGTGATAGATATTTCTGGCATAAAAAAAGCCAGCTCCAAAGGAGCCAGCTTTTGTAATCCACGACCAAAGACTTAGAAATCGTAGCGCATGGTCGCAATCAGGGATTGACTGGTGTAATCATCTTTTTCTATATAATCAACACCGGCAGAGAAACTAAAACGCTCCTGCCCAAAGGCTCTCATACGAAATGAGGCTTTATACATTTCTTTTTCGGCGCTGGCGCCGTTAGTGATAAAGCCACCGGCACTTACACCGATAAAGTTAGAATCTACCTCTACCTCATCGCCCACGAAGTCATACAGATAATCAACACCGAACTCAGGCACCCAGGTGATTTCGTTTTCAGTGGTTATTGGGTAGGCAAACTTAATACCCACGCCAGCGATTAAAACTTCTACATCTTGGGTAGCAACGGTCAAACCCAGATTGCCAACATCTTTCTCTCTATAATCATCTTCGCTCAAATAGGTGTAATCCAACTCTACCTTAGGCGTGATAAACCAGTTGCCCTCTGTCGCAATCGGGTAACCACCTCGCAGGCGCACACTGAACTGATGGCCTTCGTGGCTGCTATTAGCAATCAATTCAGAGCCATCACTACTTAAAACGGGGTCAATCAGGCGGTCAATATCATACTCATTGCGGGCATAGGCAAATTGACTATCGAAGTAATAATCATCAGCGTTATAGCTGCCATACAAGGCCACACGGTAGCTATCAATAACCATATCATTGGATTCAACTTTGCCCTCAACATCAGTATCCGCATAACTAAAGGCCACCCCCATGGAGGTTCGCTCTGATAGCGGCATATCCATACCGATAGCTATGCCGTAGGTATAAGCATCAAAACCATCAACAGCATCCCGTATATCCTGGTCGGTATCATTATCATAAGCCTGCACCCAAAAGCCATAAACAGCCATGGGGTCTCCGGCCACCGCACCACTCATGCCATATTCATCACGCAGCGCCAACATTCTGTTACCAATGGTACTGGCAGCCGCCAAGTCAGCCGCCAATACGCCCACTTTGGAACCCTCTACTGTATCTGGGTCAAGACTGGCAATCGCCCGTGTCAGTTCTTCTTCACTCTCAACACCCTGTAATGTCCCCAGTGCCTGGCCAAGCTCACTATCGTTATCAACATCATCAAGCTCATTCAATGCATTAGAAACATTGGATATATTGTTTGCGCCAATAGTGCCATCAAGGCCGGCATTTTCCAGCGCGCTGTCCACCGGCGAGGAAAAATCAGAACCCGCCACTACCGCATAAAGCTGTCTGCCCCTTTGTTCAATCACAAAATCTACGACTAAAGAATCATCCTGTACTGCAAGGCTGCCATCATTGGTAGTCAAGTTACCTCCACTACTAATAAAGGCAAACTCATCACCGGTGCGAAATACGCCACCACCATTTAAATCAATACTGACGGTGGTATCGGTCACATCCGCATTCCCCGTCACTCTCAATAGAGGGTTTTGAACCACACCCGCTTCAGCGGTTGAAACAACATGCAACAGGGTTAAGGTACCACTGAAATTCAGATCACCATTGATGGTCGTGGTCACAACGCCATCAATGCCTTCCGGGATAATACTGGAGGAAGAATCAGCTAATAACGCAATCAGGTCAGCACCTTGGACCGTACCAGAAGTACCACCACCGGAAACAAACGCACCGCCATTCATCGTTACGTTACCCATGGTGCCGTAGTTCGACAGGGTTTCCTGGCTATCCGCATTAATCACCACATCGCCAACCACACCGCCAATATTTCTGACTTGCGTGGCGTTGTTGATATCACCAACACGGGCATCAAAGAAGTTAGTAAAGGAGCCGCCAGCAGCACCAAAATCTATACTGCCATCAATCACACCAGAGTTTTCTATAGCGGCGATCGCACCACCATTAATAGCTCTGATTGAACCCGCTGAACCAGCGCTAATCAGGCTACCAATATTATTATCGATCAAATCAATAGAGCTGCCTGCACCATCGACAGTCACTGCCGCGATGGAACCATCTAACAAACCGCGATTGGTGAGCGTGGTTAGAGTGGCGCCAGCCTCAACCACGACCGCCGTATCGCCTCTGATAATGCCAAAGTTTTGCACTTCAGTTAAAGTACTGCTGCCCCGCATCACAAAAGCACCACCGCCCGATGATGCAGCGGTGAGAGAACCATCATTAATAAAATCACCGCTCATCACCGAGTCTTGAAGTAAAAAACCACCCACGATGCTACCAGAGGCATTGTTCAATACCGTCTCTATGGAGGACTGCTGAATATCAATTACATAACCAGAACCAGGGGTAAATACGGAAGAAGTAATCACACCGGAGTTGACCAGACCACCGCTAATAGAACTATCCAACAGCACGATGCCACCACCAAGACCATCGATAGTACCGGCCGTACCATTGCTGATACCGCCTTCGATTCTCGCACCATCCTCCAGCCTGAAAGCACTGCCAGAGGCACTGATAAGCCCATTATTAATAACGCCCGCAGTTAGGGTGGTAGTAGCACCATCAATACTGGATGTGCCCGAGAGATAAACACCATCGCCAGCCGCTATAATACTGCCGTTATTAAAAATAGCCCCGGTTAATGTGCCCACTACTGAGTTTTCAACACCGTTGCCAGAACTATTAATAGAGCCGGTTGAATTGATAGTCAGATTGGGCGCTGCTACGCCATCGAGAATCTGGCCAGGCTCATCAGGGGTAGAAATAATAATGTCCGCAGATAACGATAAAGGAAGTGCTGACAAAAGGATTGATACGCTTAATAGACGCGGTTTAAACGGAGAGTGCTGCATAACGTTTCCATTGCTTTGGGTGTTATTCTTATTTGCCACTATTTCAATGGGTATTCTCTCAACCCTATGTGGCCTCTTAACATAAATGCCGACCACCACTAATGGAGGCCGGCATTAAAAAACTCCAGCCCGCCGAGAGGAGCGGCAGGCCAGTGTTATTATTTATAGTATCAGGCTGATTTACGACGCAGCGCCAACAAACCTAATAACGAGGAGAAAAACAGGGGCAGAGCCGCCGGTAATGGCACCGCGATAGGCGCATTAAGATAGTTAATATTTTCCACGTTATCACTAAAGGTCAGGGTCCAGCCTACCGACTCGCCATCGCTAGCGAAGAAGCTGTCACTATAGCCAGCTTCAGCTTCTGAATTACCAAATGTTGACCGGCCAAAGGCGACAATATAAGTAGCCTGAGCAAGCGGGTCAAAAGAGACTGAGCTGCCAAAGAACGGGGTAGAACTTGTCGTTGCCGTTCCGAAGTCGCCATTTTCAAAGACTTTCATATAGCCGCTAAAATTGGTGTCACTGCTGGAATTATCGATAGTAAAAGAAATAGACACATCATCAATAGAGCCCGGATCTACGGTAAAGCTCAACTGGGCAATATGCAGCCCATCGAGAGTATCACCCACCTCAAATATGCTGCCACTGATTTCAGTTGCACTGTAGCTCAAGGTCGAACTGCAACAGACCAGAACTGCCAGGAGATACTTTTTAATTGTTAACATGGTTCTACCATCCTCAAGGGTTAGGGCTTCTTTTCTTATGGAGAAGCTCCCACTCTACATCTTATAGTTATTGTTGTTGACCAGTTTTTCTTTACTGCCAGAAAGCGCCGCTGACGGGCTTCGTCTCTGTCAATAAAACATTATCGTTATTATCGCAGTATTAACTATGCAAAATCCATGACAACTTCCCGAACCGGTTGATTTCAGGCTATCAAAGCCGCACAGGGCCTAGCCATCAGGGGATGACTGTAAATATTTCCGACACTTCGTCAGGACGCCAAAATACCCCCTGAAAATAACCATAAGATTCCCTCCCTTTACAATTGTCAGGCATAAAAAATATCCAGCGCTAAAAATGATAAATAGTTTACAAAACAAGCCGGATTTGCTGCTGTTACACTTACAGGTGAAATATTTATCACTGATCAAGCGCTGTTATTGGTGATTTTTCTGGTGTCGGTTTTTTTGACGCAGACAAACTGAAAGCTCAACCAAAGACAAAATAAGCCTTAAGAATCATGCAGTTAAAAAGATGGCGCAAGATATGCATTAAAGAGCGCTAATAAGAAGAATTTAAATATTATGCAAAAAGTGACCAATGATCACGCCCATGATTCATCGATAAAAATAACAGATCAGCTAACGCGCTAGTTTACTATTTTTCCGAATCAACACTGAATGCCCTCCTACTAAATGGGCCTGCATAATATTTGTCAAAAAATATGACGGAGCTACGAAGAATGATAACGATGCTGTTGGAGCAGTTACTTCCATCGAAAACCGCTTTAGCCAAGGCTTGCAGCCCTGGCCATCGTGTAGTGCGCCCCCATAAGCTCCCAGTCATTGTATCCACCCTATTGGTGCTGCTTAGCTCCTCCTACGCACAGGCCCAGGGTTTTGGAACGATAACGCCAGGCGGTGTGCAACCCCAATTAGAGCGCCCTCAGGTACCTACCACGCCTGCTGAAGATAATATGATCGTCCCCCCGGTGATTGACCGTCCTCTGAATATCGATGACGGCCCCAAAATCAAGGTCAGACATTTTCAGTTAAACAGCTATGAAGATTTTCCGCTCACCGTTAAGCGCAGTGATATTTTAGAGATTCTGGCCAAGCAACGCGATGCCCACCCCGATGGCTTTACCATTGGCGAGTTGCAGCAAGCGGCTAACGAGGTCACTCAATACTATAGAGAGCAGGGCTATATTCTGGCCCAGGCTTTTGTACCGCAGCAGGAAGTAAATAACGGTATCGTTATCGTTAAAGTGTTAATTGGCCGTCTCGGCAAAGTCAGCACAGCCAATAATCAGCGTTACTCATCCGAATTATTAGTCGACACCATCAATTACCGGTCGGATAAACCGCTGCAACAACAACCTATGGAAAGCGCCCTGCTGCGTTTAAACGACTTGCCCGGTTTAAAAGCCAATGGGGTATTTCGTCCCGGTGACAATACGGGTGAAACGGAATTAGTGATCAACGTTCAGGAAGAGAAAGCCTTTGAAGGTTTTATTATTGCTGATAACTACGGTGTTGAAACCACCGGTAAAGAACGCCTGATGGCCAATGTGAAATGGAATAATTTAACCGGCTCCGGCGATCAACTTTCAGTAACAGCCCTGCAAACATTCGATCCCACTGATTCGCTGTATGGCGATATTAGTTATGAGCGCTCCTTTATTGACCCGAACTTTGTGACAGGCATCCAATACAATAACAATGATTACACCATTGGCCAGCAAGGCCTGGGCAGTCTTGATGTTGAGGGTGAAACCGAACAGCTTTCTGTTTATGGACGTTTGAATCTGCAGAGAAGTCGCCTGGCCAACAAAAACCTGCATTTTAGCCTCAACCGCAAAACTGCCGAGGTAGAAGCACTGGGCGAAAACCTGGGTAAAGATGACCTTGCGGTTATTCAACTGGCGTATCTTTTTGATTCCGTCAGTAGCAGCGGTATCAGCAGAGGCCGACTGAGCATTGACCGGGTCTGGATGATTTTCTGGGTTCAATGGATAGCGATGGCGACGGCAACTCCTTGCGCATTGATGGTGATGGCAACAGAGCCAGCGGTAAATTTACCAAATTCAACGCCCGTTTTACCCACCTAAGACCCATCGCTCAAAACCACTCCTTGTTATTGCGCTTTGATGGCCAGTATTCCGACGACGTGCTGACGTCTCTAGAGCAATATTCAATGGGCGGCCCCAACTCGGTAAGAGCCTACCCTATTTCAGAATTTATCCGGGACAAGGCCGTTTTTACCAGTGCAGAATGGGTGATCAATGCACCGGGCTTTGCCGACAAGCCAGCCTTTGCAGGCCGTAACTGGGGTGAAATCCTACAAGTTTCCATCTTTGTTGATTACGCCAAAGGCGAACTCAATAACCCGGTCGCTCTGGCTGACCCGGATGTTGAACTGTCGGGTGCCGGCATCAGTTTAGATTTTCGGTTAACCGATACATTTTTTGCACGTTTGGATGTGGCCAGCCCAATTGGCAGCCGCGATGCCAGCAACGGTGATGATCCACAGTATTGGATTACCAGCGGATTTAATTTTTAAAGTTGAAAAAAATAGAACAGCGTTAAATTGAGGGTAAGTAGTAAAAATGAAACCAATTAATTTAAAAAAGCCTTTATTTGCTAAGCGCAAGCCTATAACAAAATTATTGGCCAGCGTTGCTGTCGCGCAGCTTGTCATTATGGATACGGCTGCCGGCCCTCAAGGCCATACCAATTACAGCAATACCAATATCGACAGTGTATCGGTCAATAACGACATCACTACGGTTACCCAGAACGCGAATAAAGCCGTTATCAACTGGGATAGTTATAACCTCAGTGACACCGAACAAGTGCAATACCTGATTAATGGCGGGGGCAGCTTCGCTATTCTTAACCGTATTAACGATGCCAACCCAAGCACCATTAACGGCAGTATTACGGCGGCCAATGGCCAGGTATTTTTGATTAATAATAACGGCATTATTTTTGGCCAAAATGCCACTGTCAATGTCGGCGCACTGGTTGCCAGTACGCTTAACCTCAGTGACAGCGGGTTTTTAGACAATGATAGCTATACCCTTCAAGCAGCAGCTGAGAAAGGCCTGATTATTAACCAGGGCACCATCAATGCTTCTTCCGGTGGCGTTGCTCTGGTCGGTAACGCGGTTAATAACGAAGGCATTATTATCGCCAGTACTAACAGCGTCTCCTTAATTGCCGGCAATCAGGTCACCATTAGCTTTGATGGCAGTGGCTTGATGAATTTTGCTATTGGTGATGAAGTTCAGGACAACTTAGCACTATCTGATGCTATTCAAAACAGCGGCAGCCTTGAGGGAGAAAAAGTATTACTCCATGCCAAAACTGCTTCCGGTATTTTTGATAATGCTATTAACAATTCCGGGGTTATCAAAGCAGGAAAAATTGATAACAGTGGCGGCAATATAAAATTATTAGGTGTTGGTGACGGCAATGTTCAGCTGGCATCGACAGCCAGCCTGGACTCAACGGCTAGCAACAGCGATGGCGATATCCAAATTCGCTCAGTGGGTGGCAATATTATTAGTGATGCTACCATCACCACTGGCGAACTGGATTTAAACGCTACTGATGGCAGCTTATCGCTCGGCGTTGACAGCGTCATTGATTCAAGCAGCCTGGTTTATGTCGAAGCTAACGGCGACATTACCCATCGCGGCCTGATAACTTCAGAGACCGTCGTTTTAGTATCCTCCAACGATATCGATCAGTTTGGTACCATTATCGCCACAAACTTTTTTCAAAGCGCCGGTGGCGAGTACAGCGATACTGAAGCAGACAGTGATAATGACGGTGTAGGCGATGGTATTGATGCCTTCCCCGATGACCCTAACGAAGACACCGATACTGATGGTGATGGCGTAGGTGATAATGGCGACGCCTTCCCTGAAGACGAAACGGAAAGCGAAGATACGGATAATGACGGTGTGGGCGATAATGCAGATGCCTTCCCTGAAGACGAAACGGAAACCCAAGATACCGACGGCGATGGTGTAGGCGATAATAACGATGCCTTCCCAGAAGACGACACTGAGAGTGCCGATACGGACGGTGATGGCGTGGGCGACAATAACGACGCCTTCCCTGAAGACGCGACTGAAACCGAAGATAGCGACGGTGATGGCGTAGGTAACAATGACGATGCCTTCCCTGACGATGCCACTGAAACTGAAGATAGCGACGGTGATGGTGTAGGCAACAATAACGACGCCTTCCCTGAAGACGCTACTGAAACTGAAGATACCGACGGTGATGGTGTAGGCAACAATAACGACGCCTTCCCTGAAGACGCTACTGAAACTGAAGATACCGACGGTGATGGTGTAGGCAACAATAACGATGCCTTCCCTGAAGACGCGACTGAAACTGAAGATACCGACGGTGATGGTGTAGGCAACAATAACGACGCCTTCCCTGAAGACGCGACTGAAACTGAAGATACCGACGGTGACGGCGTAGGTGACAATAACGATGACTTCCCTGAGGACGCGACCGAAAGTACGGATACCGACGGCGATGGCGTGGGCGACAACACCGACCAATTCCCAACCGATGCCAATGAATTTATCGATAGCGATGGTGACGGTGTTGGCGATAACTTTGACGCTTTCCCGTTTGATCCTACAGAGTTTGCCGATGCTGATGGTGACGGCGTAGGTGATAACAGCGATGCATTCCCCTTTGATGCCCAACGTTCAGAGCCGGTGATTGAAGATACCAGCAATGAACAAACCGCTGAAGAAGAAGCTGAAGAAGCGGCAAGACAGGCAACGGATACAGACACCGTATTTATCCCCGTAGTCGATACTGATGGTACTGGTGGTGGCACTGGTGGTGGCACTGATGGTGGCACCGGTGGTGGTACTGGCGATCAGGGCACTGACGGTGGCGACAACGGCTCAAACGATGGCGGTGGTCAACCCACAACCCCCACCGGCGCTCCAACCAACCCGTCTAATCCAGCCTCACCCGCGGCTCCTGACCCAGCAGCACCTGCCGGTGACGAAAGCCAGGACGATGTGACGGATATTGGCTCAAGCATTAATGCCAATTCAAATACCGGCACCCAAACAGCGAATAACAATACGGTAGATACCGGTTCATCCACCTTAGGCTTATACGGTGTTGAAGGTTCTGGTATTCGCTTACCCAAGGATCAGGATACCGAGTAAAACGTTATCGCTTAAAAACAAAAACCACCCTTCCGGGTGGTTTTTTTTTGCGCGGGGTCCTGGCATCAGGGAAAAGTCTAATTCAGGCAAGTGGCACAGGTACTCGCTACAATACGTCCGGTATGGGTATGACGACCAGGACGGTAACGACCATCCAGCGATGTCATCTTTTGGTAGAGTCTATTTTCACTTTTGATCACGGCGGCTTCATGGGCATAGGGGTAAAGCACACTACTCAAACCGCCCTGCTCAATAAATTTTTCGGGCTCCAACAGAGCACTTTTAACATGCAGCAACTCATGCAATAAAGCATCCGCCGGGGAAGCAATACAGGCACCGCGATTTTCATGGCTATGACATAAACGATGGGAGCGCAACTGGGCCGCGGCTCTGCTATCAAAATTAACATTCACCGCTTTTACCTGAATCTGGTTACCCCTGACCTGTGTTTCAAAACTATCCTTTTTATAGCGTAATGACCAAGGGTAATCTTTCAGTGATAGCAGTAATTCAATCGCTTCAGGGTAGCGGCTAAAATACTCCGCCATTTCCTGCAAATCACTATTCACATAGTCCGGGTCATGGTCTGCGGGTCTGTAATGCTGACGTAAAATATCGGCAATGATTTGCCCCTGCTGAGCCACAGCGCTGTCTATCAGTGTTATATCCGGCTCAAAGCTAAAGGCCGTGTCAGCAAGTACATCTGACGATTCTTCTATAGATGCGGAAATAGGCGCATCAAATAAAGCCAGAGTATGTTCATCCATATTATGCTCTGTTTGATCGGCCAGAGCAGCGGAACTTAAACCCACTGACAAAGTCAGTATAGGGAGCCAACGGCGACGGCGCTGCCGCGCAACGTCAACATCGAATTGACGACGATCCGCCAGCAGTTGGTAGCCCTGGAGCTGTGCATAGTTCTGCAAGTCCTCATACAGACCTGGATTGCGAAAAGCCAGGTCGCGGGCATGAATCAGGGTTTGTTGCTGATCAATAAAACAGGGGTGAATATAGTCGGCCAGACCGGGCGGAGCCCCCAGCTTAGCGCTGATATTTTGCACCCAGCGCGGCGCAAAGATTTTTTCCAATGCCAGCTTTACACCATAATGCAAAGAGGACTGAATGCCCGCTGGCTGCGCTGTTTGTTGGTTGTTGATAAGCACAACAATATTGACCTTTTTAGATGGATACTTCGTTCAGCTTATAAAGATAGCAGGGGATAGATAACTGGCGACCGGAAGTGAACATGGTTGTGAGGTGAGTCACAATTAAGGTAACAATCTCATCATCAAACTGTCATATAACTGAAACATAGAGCCCTAATAATCCCCATGACTTATAGAGAAAAGAAAACAATGAGAGAGTAATACAATGAAAACGACCAATACGATAAACACCATCGATATCAATAATTTATGCAGCCGAAAATTACTGGAAATCCTTACCATCAACCAACGCCTGGACCGGTTGGAGCAAGAGAGTATTGAGCGGGAGTTATTGACCCGACGCCACTATATACCTGAACTGGCCGACTGGCGGCAGCAAGCCCATTAAGGGCTAATAGTTAATCAAACTCAGCAACACCATCACTGGCAGCAACGCATAAATCATTTGCGGTAAATTTTGCCCCCAATACCATAACCGCGTTAAGTAAGCTTCATACACCGCATCGGTGATATGTAGCTGCGCATCTTTAGCCGTTGCGCCCGGTTTAATTAAGGGTTTAATGTCCACGCCTTTTAGAATGCCGCAACGCCCTAGCGCTTGCGATAGCTTAGTCCCCCCCTCTACCGTGTTATACACTTCAAGATAACGTGCAGAAAAATAAGGGTCGGGGATTTTATTCGCGGCAATTTTTAATGACTGAGATAAAGACAGGCCGCCATCAATAGCTTGATTCAAATTTTTCAGATAGTGGTAGCTCTGGGCAATGTCTAATACGTCATTAATAAAGGGCCAACGTTTTATGGCATTAAAGACGGCGGAGTCAAAACGAAAACGGTAAATTATCGTTTTGGATACGGCCACCAGTCCTGTTAAAAACAGTGCACTGACCGCCAGGCGAATCAATACCGACACCAACGTTAGCTGTTGATCCCATAACAGCCAAAATAACACTGCGGCAATAGCACCAAAAACCACCAGCAACGGTATTTTTATTTGCCGTTTAATTTCATCGGTGATTTTTTGCTGCAAAAAATAATGGTCACGCAAACGCTCATAGCTGCTACGGATATTGCCGGTGGCCAAACCTAACTCCAACACTCTTAACTCCCAGGCCAAAAATTGCCCCGTGTTTTTTAAACCCTCCAACACAACGGTTTGGCCCTGCTCCAACTGCTCAACCAACTCAGGAATTTGTGCACGCTGTGCGGCGCGCTGGCCCTCGTTGAGTAACTGGAAGACTTTATCCCAACCGCCCTGCTTTTGATCCAGCGCTAACAAAGCTGAAAAGAGTTGCGCTCGATGACCGGCACTTAAGGTATTTTTTTTCATGGCTGATGCTTACTGATTAATTCTTATAGGTGGGCATGATAACAGAACCATCTAAATAAGCAGTGGCAGCTAACGCCAGCGGTGGGTATGATGACTACTCTTTTCAACTACCAAACCAAGAATCAGGATTACTGTGTTGGGCCGTCTAATTGTACTCATTGCGCTTGTGATAGCCGTTCTCGCTATTATGAGGCTGCTTAGGAACACCCCTGAAGAGCAAAAGAAAAGCCTGTATTGGAAACTTGGCCTCAGTGGTCTGGCCATTATTCTGGTGCTATTAGCGGTAACCGGGCGCATTCACTGGATCGGGGCCATGATTGGGGCACTAATCCCAATTGTCAGGCGCTCGCTACCGTTTTTAATCAAGATGTTTCCGCTGTTCCAGCAATATGTTGGCAAAGGCCCTCAGGCAGACCCGGGTGGACAAAGTCAACCGAGCCAGCCCACTAGTGATATGAACGAAGAATCGGCCTATGCCATGCTTGGGCTGCAACCTGGCGCCAGCAAGGAAGACATCGTTCAGGCTCACCGTAAGATGATGCAGAAAGTACACCCGGACCGGGGCGGTAGCGATTATCTGGCAGCGCAAATTAATGAAGCAAAAGAGCTGCTAATCCGCAATCTATCGTAGCTGTGAAGGGCTTTTCACGATAAAATCAGGCTTTAAAAAATCACTCTTTGTATGGTTATTTCAATCCTATGAGCACAGTCTTTGTTGTCAGAAATCAAGATGGCTATTTCGCCACCAAGCAAAAAGAATGGGAATGCGGCCGCGAAGCCAAGTTATTATTTCGCAGCCCACATAAGGATGAAGCCCTGAATATCGTGTTTGAGCTAAGCTCCAAGGATATCTATCTGCGTGCCGAAGCTATCAGTGTTGAATTGGATGATAAAAAACAGCCCGTGGTTGAAGTCACAGCGCCACCCAAGGCTAAACCCGTGGCTGAGGTGGACGACCAGCTCACCACAGAAGATGCAGAGATAGCCGAGAGCAAAGCAGATAGCGAGCAGCCTGCCCCCCTGGCAGCTGAATAAGAGGGGAAGACCAAGCCCTGCTATTGAAACTTTGCTGAGAATCCCCATCTAATACCCTGAACCCATAATCAGGACACTTATACAGCTATGCTGCGTATCTTTCTTTTCCTTGCCACCAATATGGCGATCCTACTGGTTGCCAGTATTACCCTTAGCTTACTGGGCTTTAACTCGATTATGGCCGCCAATGGCGTTGACCTGAACCTTACTGCTCTGCTGGTATTCTGTGCGGTGTTTGGTATGGGCGGCTCTCTGGTATCGCTAATGCTCTCCAAATGGATGGCCAAGCGCAGTATGGGTGTGGTGCTGATAGACCAACCCAAAAACCGTCAGGAACAGTGGTTAAAAGACACAGTGGCTGAACTGGCACAAAAAGCGGGTATTGGTATGCCGGAGGTGGGTATTTTCCCCTCCCCCAGTTCTAATGCCTTTGCTACCGGGGCCAGCCGTAATAATGCGCTGGTTGCTGTCAGCGCTGGTTTGTTGGAGCGTTTCTCACCGGAGGAAGCCAAAGCTGTTATGGCCCATGAAATTGGCCATGTCGCCAACGGCGATATGATTACCCTGAGTTTGATTCAAGGGGTGGTAAATACCTTTGTGATGTTTTTTGCCCGTATTATCGGTCATGCCTTTGACCGTATTGTGCTAAAAAATGAGCGCGGCTTTGGCATTGGTGCCTGGATAGCGACCATCGTTGCTGAAATGATTTTAGGCTTTTTGGCGTCGACGATTGTGTTTTGGTTTTCCCGTCGGCGTGAGTTTCGGGCAGATGTAGCCGGGGCAGAATTGGCCAGTCGCAGCGGAATGATTGCAGCACTGCAACGCTTGCGGGCGGAGCAGGGTTTACCTAACGATATGCCTGGTGAGATGGCGGCCTTTGGTATTAGCGGCCCAATGAAGGAAGGCTTAATGTCACTCTTTTTAACGCACCCGCCACTGGAAAAAAGAATCGCAGCACTACAAGCTGGCGCGTAGGGTGGATTATAATCCACCACGGTCTCGCATATGCTACCTATTCGTGGGACAAGTCGAGCCTGGAGTGTATAGAGTGTAAACTTTTATAGGGTTTGCGCTAAGCATACAGCAGTGAGGTGTCTGTTTTCAGGGGACGCTGTAAACCATCCCTGCACCCAAAGCACTCCCTTCAGTCATGGAGCAGGCTCGGCGCTCGACAAAATGCGTCCTGCATTTTGACTCCCCTGAAAACAGTCCCCTCACTGCCTTAAGATCACACATTCTTTCAAGCTTGTTGAAAGCAACACAGGCATAGCCTGCAATAACCGCTGATAAAAAGCGTAAACGTGATGCCAGAGCTGTGCTGGGTAGGGGTTTGCGGGACCGCAGTGTTGACCATTCAGAGCATAGCTTGGTGGATTGCAATCCACCCTACTTATTCAGGCAAAAAAAATCTGCCAGCCCGGTAACGGGGTGGCAGATTTATCATATCAACTCATTTAGTTTTTAACTTTTAACACATACTTGGCAACCGCTAAACGCACTTCTTCACTTAGATAATTTTGCGGTGGCATCTCAGGATAGTCATCACGCTTTTTGGTTGGGTTGGCAATATACTCAGCCAGACCTTCCGGGTTATCCATATATAAGGCCTGGATCACTTGAATTGGAGGACCAATCATGCGGCCAGTATAGGTATGGCAACCGGTACAGATCCCCATATAAGTCAGCTTGCCCTGGCCCGATGCATCAATCTGGCGAGGCGGAACCGGCTCTGGTAACAGGTAAGTATCGACGCTATCAGTATTGGTAAAACCACACTCGGCAAAATCATCAACACCAACAGTAATATACTGGTGACGATTAATAATACAACTATCGCGGCTGATACCCACTCTAACAATATCAGGGTTGCCTTGTTTTAATTCTGTCAGCATCAGGCCTTTAATTTCGTCAATGGTGTCATAACCATTGTTGAGCATAATATTATTTAAGATGCTCACCTTATCGGCATTAGGCTCAGACTCCGGATCGATAGTGACATTGGCTGCATTGTAGTGATCGGTAATAATAATACCGGCAGTTTTATTATTGCTAATAATATTGCCTTCAATAATAACTTCATCCGCAGCCATCACCAAAATACCGGTACCCGCAGGGATACCTGCAACAGTAGAACCCGGCGCACCAAAGTTGGCGGTATTATTATTCACAACAAAGTTATTTCTAATAATAACGTCATAGGTCGTTTTAATCGGCAGGCCCGGCGTAATAAACGCAAGAATACCGCCAGTGTTATTATGCGTGTAATTATTTTCTACAATCGCGTGGCGAGAATTTTCAATTTCAATACCGGCAACACTATCAAACACTTCGTTATAGGCGACATGGATATTGTCACTCATGCCGACATAAATCGCGGCATCTTCAATGCCTGAAATAATATTATGTTCAACCACACCGTTTTTACCCAGCTGCGGGAAAATCCCATAAACGCCAGTATCAACAATCAGGTTATTGCGAATAACAAAGTTATTACCCGCCTGCCCCATAATACCGTTGCCTTTGTAGTGAGTGATTTTCATATTCTCAATCACAATGCCGTTACCGGAATACAGAATCGCATCATTTAAACGACGTTCACCTTCCAGTGTTGGCCAGTTACCTTTTTCAATCACACCGATTAAATGAATATCATCTTTATCGATATACACGGTTTCGACATAGGTACCCGGCATAACCTGAATGGTATCTCCCGGGTTGGCTTTGGTTACCGCCGCCTGGATAGACTCACCATCCTTAACGATATGGACAATACTTTCAGCCGTGCGCTCAGCAACAACCTGCGGTCGGGCATCGGCATCGGTTTCAGCTTTATAGCCGCCGGCAAAACTGGCACCACCGCTACTGCTGGTGATCACCGGTGCTGGTCCGCCACTTTTGCCAAAATACATACCCGCCGCAAAAGCGACCAGCATAAGTATTACGCCTGTTATTTTACCTGCACTCATAATTACTCTCCTTTTCCAGGTGCTGAGTTGCTGTGATTAATCATTGTTGTTGTTTGTACAGTATGGGTAATGGGAGTTAAACCTGACGGTACGTCTTTCGGTACCGGCGGCATAAAGCTTTCATCGGTTAAGGTCTTTAAAAAATCGACTAACAAATCCAATTCATGGTCTTGTAAATTCGGCTCCCAAATATGCCAGTGTAGATTCATCTCTACCCCTTCGGGTACAGCATGACCCCGGCCTTTGGTATAAAACTCGACGGTGTCCCGTAAATTATCAAAACGACCGGAGTGCATATAAGGTGCTGTTTTTTCAATATTGCGTAAGGTCGGCACTTTAAAACCGCCTTTAAGCTTTGGGGCGTTATAGGTTTTTTCGGCGCCGATATCCAATGGCATACCTTCAGGTTCTGGCGTACCAATCACCGCAATTTGTTGATTGGTAAATAGCGGCGGCTGGTGACATTCAGCACAGCGGGCGACAAAAGAGCGAAAAATATTTAAGCCTTCGATTTCACGTTGGTTTAAGGCCTGATGATAACCATGGGCATATTGATCATAGCGGCTGTTAAGGGAAATCAACGAGGTTTGAAATGCCGTTAAAGCGGTATAAATCTGGTCCAGAGTAATATCATCACTTGCTGCTGGATAAGCCTGTTTAAACATCGACCGATACTGTTGGTTGGCATTGAGTGATGCCAGTAGCTGCACCGGGTTATTACCCATTTCTTTGGCGTCGTATAAAGGCCCTAGCATTTGCTCTTCAAGAGTTTTGGCGCGGGCGTCCCAAAAGAAGCTGGTTAGAAAGGCGGTATTCCACAAGGTTGGTGCTGAACGGGGTATCTCTTCGCCAGAGACTCCGACACTGCGAGCCAGGCCATCACTCAAACCTTTATCAGGCTGGTGGCAACTGGCACAGGAATGCGTGCTATCAACCGACAACAGGGGGTCAAAAAATAAATAGCGCCCTAAATCAATTTGTTCAGGAGTAAAGCCATCGCGGCGCGCGGGTAAGGAAGAGGTTAAACCACCCACACCTACACCCTGTATAGAATCATATTGATCGTAGCGGGTATGGAGTTTACAAACGCCTTGCGCCGTTTTTTCAAAGCTGGGGGGGCAGCGATCTAATAAGGTAAAGGGTTTATCGGCCGCCATAGCCATTACCGCTGATAACAGCGGTATAACAAGTAACAGGCGGCTAAGATTTTTCACAGTCTCTATTTACTCAACAGTTTGCGCATGGATATAGGCGACAACATCCTGCAAGTCTTTTTCTGTGGGCAAGCTATTGGCCATAAACTTCATCTGCTTACCAAAGCGGTCTTCGGGGTGGCTGCCGCGAATACCGGTTTTAAAATTATTGTACTGACGGATTAGATAAGCCCCGTCCAAACCCGCAAGACGCGGCGAATTCAGTGCGGTATTACCTTCAGCTTTGCCGCCATGGCAGGAGCCACAGTTGCCTTGGTAGAGGTTATTACCTTTGCGCAAATCACCTTGCGCCTTGCTGGCCGGGCCTGTCACAGCCAAGGCGGCAATATAGTCAGACACATCTGCAATGGCCTGGTCATCGACCAGGGTTGCTGTCATACCGCGCATTTGCGCACCAAAGGTGTCTTTGCTGTCGCCGCCACGGATACCGGCTTTAAAGTGCTTTAGCTGACGGCTCAGATAAGCTGTAGATTGCCCTGTTAGGGCGGGGGCATTCATTGCCGGGTTACCCTGTGCTTTGTCGCCATGACAGGCAATGCAGCTGTTATACAGCGTCTTACCGGCAGCAGCATCAGCCTGGACGCTAGAAGCCCCCAATACAGTGATACTTATGGCTAAAACCTTTAAACCGAACAAAATAGGCATGGCCGCCTCCTGTGTTATCGATTGCAATAATGGTTAATTATGGCTATCCAAACGATTTAATCTCATGGATTTTAAGAATACGTCAGCATTTTTTGATGAATTAGCGGATAAATTGGCCAAAAAGCGCTGAAATAACGATTGATAAACCCTGTTGATAAAAAAGGGCTGGATAACCAGCCCTTTTATCATCCCAAGCTATCCTTAGAAGTTGTACTTAAATTCAACACCGTAAAGGCGTGGATCAGTTCTGGAATAGGTCGGTGATCCATCATCAAAGGCCGTGGCCAAAGAGTCACCCAAGCCACCTGGATCCTGGGAATCACCATGGTCATCGGTAGCATTAAGTACGTAGGTGGCCAGTTCCCAATCGCCGGAAGCAGCAATATAGGTGACCTTGAGGTTTAACAGCTCTGAATCCGGGGTATCAGCACAGCTGTTCACATCCGGGGCTGGTTGACCAGCACCGCCACCAACACGTCTGAAATCACCATCAACGGTGTCAAAACGGTGTACCGAAACCGAACCATCGTCATTCTCAATAACGACTCTACACGCATCCCGCGAAGTACCTTCCTCGAAGTTATAGGCCGCATTAAAGTTCAGCTCTGCACCAGAGCTCAACACCCATGCGTAGTTAACACCCAGGCTGTAGTTCAGGTCAGGTGATTCAGAAAAGGTTTTACCCTTCTCATCCACTTCGATACAGCTACCGTTATCATCCTTTTCGATAATTCGGTCGGTAAATTCCGCATCCAGGGTACCGGTATTGAAGGTCAGGGTTAAACCTGAGACTGGAATCCAGATAGTAGACAGTTCAAAACCATCACCTTCGACATCAAAGGTATCGAATTCAAAGGTAGTCACACCGCCCGGAGCACAGGCACCATTCTTTTCTTCCAGCTTCTGCAAGTTTTCATATTCGTAACTGAAGAAAGCACCGTTAACCCGCAAGGTGTAGTCCAACCAGGACGACTTGAAACCCACTTCAACGTTGGTCACGTTTTCAGGGTCAAATGCCTCAGCTTCCATATTGACACTATTAAAGCCACCGGCTTTATAGCCTTCGGAGTAACTGATATACGTGAGTAGGTCTTCATTGATACGGTAATCCAATACGGCCCTAGGGGTTACTTCTTCCCAGGACTCATCATCTTCATACCAGCCTAACTCGCCACCAAAGGGATCGATATTGCCATTAACATCACGGGCAAGGTCACCTTGGTCATCAAGGATCGACTGCACCGGGAAACCAAAACCGATACCGTATTTGTTGTATTCAACAAAGCGGTCAAAGTCTTTTTCGTCCCGGGTCCAACGAACACCGACGGTAAGATCCAGATCAGAGGTAACGGCATAGCTGGCATCGGCAAACACAGCCATTGAGGTGTATTCGCCGCGGACATTGAAAGACTCCTTAAATTCGCCGCCGGCAAGCGCTTGTGCACCGGTGGTATAAAAGCGATCAAATTCGGCATAACCCCCTGCCGCATAGGGGATGCTCGCTGCTAACTGATAACCAGAACCTTCATTGCCAGCATAGGGAGTGCCAATAATCGTTTCCCATAACGCTTTTTCAAATGAACTGGGGCTCAGGTAGATAGAGCTGGTTTGTTGCGCAT
This sequence comes from Oceanicoccus sagamiensis, assembly GCF_002117105.1. Taxonomy (GTDB): domain Bacteria; phylum Pseudomonadota; class Gammaproteobacteria; order Pseudomonadales; family Dasaniaceae; genus Oceanicoccus; species Oceanicoccus sagamiensis. The sequence goes on from NZ_CP019343.1 coordinate 790,370, forward strand.
CTTCATAGGAGTAATTAAAACCCGCCGTGAAGTTCAAAGGTCCTTCGCTGGTGGTCGTAATGCGGAATTCCTGGCTCCAGGAATAATTATCCTCATAGTTTTCATCATCGAAGCTGTAGAGATATTCTGCGGAGCCATCGCGCTCTTCACGATAAGACGACTCAAATTCACGGTAGGCAGAGATCGATGACAACACATAGTCGTCTCTATCCCAATCAACATGTAACGATAGTCCAAATAGCTCTCGCTCTTGGTAAGTGGGTGTATCACTGGCTACTTTATCGAAGTCACTGCCATAGGTACCAGCACCATCCCGTGGGCCCAAGGTCGCACTGCTTTGCGCTCTGGCACCGGATTCAATTTCGTCATATTCCATGCGAAGAATCACTTCCAACTCATCCTGCGGATACCAGGCCAGAGCGGTATTGATCGACCAGTTATCTTCGCCGTTAAAGTCACTGGCACCACCGCTGGCAATATTATCGACATCACCGTCACGCTCATTCCACAGGGCACCGGTACGCCAGTATAAATTGTCACTCAATGGCAGGTTATACACACCTTCCAATTTGCGCTTATCATGATTACCCAAGGTGGCTCTTACCCAACCTTGCTCTTCACCAACAGGCTTGTTAGTAACATATTGCACCGCACCCGCAGCTGCATTTCGCCCAAACAAGGTGCCCTGAGGACCGTTCAGAATCTCAACCCGCTGAATATCATTAAATGCCACTTTAGAGGCACCGGAGCGGCCCACATAGACGCCGTCAATATAAACACCAACAGCGGGGTCAGCACCGACACCGAAATCACTGGTTGAAATACCTCGGATGGTATAGCGCGGCTGGGTAGCACCACGGTCGATCTGTACGTTAGGGGCAAAAACACCAATATCCGCAATGTCCTGAGCCACGATATTGCTAATATCTTTTTCAGAAAAGGCCGTCACACTAATCGGCACATCCTGCAATGTTTCCATCTGCTTCTGGGCGGTAACAATAATTTCTTCAATGGCGTCCTGAGCAAGGGCCGGTGAAGCAGCCAAGGTTAGCGTTGCTAATGAGTGCCCTACACCCACGGCTGGCCGTGGTAAGTACTTTTTCAACATGTTTGTCTCCAGATGTCTAACTTATAGTTGTTGTATATCTCAGCTCTATTGAGCCCAACGCCCATCAGTTGCCATGCTCTCCCTAAGCTTGCCACTAATAGAGCGCCCCCTTCCCCCTAATATCGAAAGGCCATCCATGTATAAATAATAGTCAGCTTTAGGGCTATTGACAGTAAAACCGGCAAAAACACCTTAGGCTGGCTTATATCTGGCCAGATATTGTTAACTCCCAAAACCGCCCCAAGCGCCGCTCACGCAGCTCCGTGGATTCAATCGTGCCATCCTCAATGGAGAGGGCATAATTGACACGGTCGGTTTCGATCGTATTATCAAACAGGTTTTTTACATCAACCCGCATATTCATTTTGTTAGGCAGCTGCCACTCAAAGTAACTATCCAGATAGCCTTCGGTTTCGCTGATGGTATTAATCTCATCAATGCGGCGGTTTTCGTAGCTGCCTTTGTAGTAATAGATAATGCCTGCGGTCATAGGCAGGTGTAGGCGCGGAAATTCCTGTCTTAACTCAACGGTGACGGTTTTATCGCGGGCATCTTTAAAATCCCGGGTTTCACCGGTAAAGGGATCGGTCACTTCAGTCCATAGCAATGACACATTCATCGTGCCACGGGTATTTTGGGCCAGAGCAATATCAGCATCCAGCACCACACCCTGGCGTGTACCATCGCCAATATTACCCAGTACCGATTCATCCTCGGAAATTGGCGTCTGGTCTACCACATCTTCAACATCGTGATAGTAGTATTTGGCTTTGATATTGCCCTTTTCTTGCTTAAAGACCCGCTCGTATTGAATCCGAAACTGCCAGGATTTTTCCGGCTCAAGGTCTGGGTTGGCCAGTCGGACTTCGTCCTGGGTATCGTCAACGGAATTGGCAAAATCCGCCAGATTGAGCTGCTTAACATCACGGTTCATACCAAACAACCAATTGTCATTGGGGCTTGGACGGTAGTTCAATTCCATCTCGGGCTTGTAGTAGGTGAACTCACGCTGCTGGCGAACATCGCCATTTTGGCGCACCTGCGAGTACTCCACCCCCGAACCCACTTCAAAAGACAGGTCGGCTTTAAGCTGCCACTCACCAAACCAAAAAGCTTCGGCCCGCTCTTCTGCAATCCCCTGGTCAGAATCTTCAGTGAGAATACCTTGCTCAATCAGGTTCAGGCGCTGATCCAGGGAGTTATAAACCAGCTCAAGACCACTGCGGCTGGAAAAGCCTTTGCGAGGCTGGCTTAACAAGGTCCCTTTAAGAATACTTTCGGAGGTGCGCTTGGTTTTATCTTCCTGACTATAAAAGTCATCGTCGCCGGATAAGAGATAGCTCTCGCTGATTAACCGCTCAAAGTCACTGCTGGAGCGATTTTGAATCCACTGCCACTTCAGCGTGTTTTGTGCTGAGAAGAACATATCGTAATCCAGCCCCAACTCCCATTTATAGCCTTTATCCTGCTCAGCACTAGTGCGATCTTCTTCCAGCGCCAAACCATCACCCATAGGCTGGAATTGCTCGCGGTTTTTATTCAGCTTGTTGGTAAAGTCTTCATAGAGGCCATTCACCTGAAAAGCGGAGCCCGACGCCAGACTACGACCAAAGGTAGAAGTCAGCTTGCCATTCCAGCCATCTTCCTGGGTTTTGTTATCACGGTAATAGTCCAGACTGCCATCGGGGAAGTACTTATAGCGCTCAATAAATTCAGGCTTGGCGCGGTCACTGACTTCCAACCCGCCAATCCAGTTGGTATCGCCTTTCTGCCAGTTAAAAAACATACCGCCATTGGCACCCAGTTCATCCTCTTCATAACCTTGCAGCATCGCATCCCAGGATAGCCCCAGGCTTTCTATATCTGCCAGGCGAATATCCAATACGGTTTCACTGCTTTTCACGTTTAAGCCCGGTACCCCCCGCGGATAACATCCACACGCTCCACATTTTCAGCGGCTATACGTGATAGCACATCTTTAACGGAGTTACTCTTGGCTGATACCGGCTTGCCATTAATAAGTACTAACTGACTATTGTCATTCAAGCCGCGACCACTGGCATTGGCCTTGTTAAGCACCGCTCCGGCGGAGGGAATGCGGTCAATAATATCGACGGCGCTGATCGGGCCAAAGCTGGCATAGAAATCCGGGCCATAGCTTTGGATAGATTGCTGGGCGCTAGCCAGGGTACTGGGCAATACACTCAGTAGCAGAAGGATAAAAGCCGGGAGCCAGACTAGACGAGAGTGAATAGCGTAGGCAAAGCTGGCAAGGCAAGCTGGCAACTGCATGAATATCTGGCACTACCCTATAAAGAAGAGCGCCTCAAAACTGAGCAGCCCAACATAATTGATAATCCTGTGTCGACGCTTCCTTTACTGGCTATGACATAACCAGAAGGCTCTTATTTTGGCAGTAAAACTTCAAATTACCTGCGGATTTTAAAAATCCGTCAGCATTTTTTAAGAATAAGCAGCAAAAAAGAGACTTACTGAACACAATTTAAGCAGATCTGCGCTAAATCGCTATAAGGGTAATCACTCACTTTGGGGTAAATGGGATTTGCGAAAAGCGGTGGGGGTGGTTTGGTAGGTGGATTTAAAGGCTTTATTAAAGGAACTCAAAGAGCGAAAACCGATATCCAGAGCAATGGTTAATACCGGCAACTCTTTTTGCGTGGGGTCGGCCAGACGCTCAGCCGCCTCTTTGACTCGGTAACTATTTAAGAAGTCATTAAAGTTACGATAGCCCAGACCGGCATTAATGGTCTGGCGCAGGCGATACTCTGGAATCTCTAATTGGCTGGCTAGTTGGCCAATGGTCAGGCCCATCTCGCGGTAGGCTCCCTCGGCTTCGACCAATGCTTGCAAACGTGCCACTAGCTCCGGATCGACTTCGGCAGCCACCGTGGCTTTGGCCTCAATGACCGGTGTTGGCGCTGCTGGCTGCTCACTGGCTCCGTCCAATACCACTGGAGCTGGCGCTATAGACAAGGTCTGGCGCGTATCCAAGAGGCCATGTCGATACTCTAACAGAATGGCATTGGTGGCCAGCAGCATCAGCCCTACCGGTAAATACTGCAGTGAGGTCAGCCAATCGGCACCGGGAAATAGCACTTCGCGAAATAAAATCAGCAGGAAGATATAGACACCGTTAAGGCCGCAAAACCAAAGACGCAGGCGACGACGGGATTCGATCAAATCTACCTTCCAGAACCTGGCTACCACCAATAAGGTCAGCGCCAACATGACAAATTCCAAGGCCTGGGGCAGCATATAGAACACCAACCAAGGCAGGCCACTCTCTACAGAACTCGCCAATTTACCCAGCATAGGTAAAAACACCGAGACACTGACCAATGCGACCTGCCAGCGGCGTAATCGAAAGTGGTCATCAAATAAACTGGCGCTAAACAGCCAAAACATGCCAGGAACGGCGGTGGAGAGGGATGTCATCCAGCTGCTAAGGCCCCATACACGGGTTACAGGCACCATTAAATAAGCCACGATGGCGATTAATAGCAGGCCATAAAGTCGGCGCTGCATCGACCAGGCCCCCTGCCGCCCCTCTGCCCTAAACAGCAAAATAGCGCTCAGCACCAGCTGGGACATGGCAAAGGTAATAGCGGAGGCTTGAACAATCTCCATAGGGTCTTATCGTAGCTTGCGGTTAAGGCTCACAGCGAGGTGAGCGCGATATGATGAGGTGCATACTAGCTAGAAACCAGTTAGCTATCAATCATTTACCGCAGCTAGAAACATCACTTGGATATGACGGTTGAGGGTATTCTCGATGGCGGCAGTGTCAACTTCATCATCATCCATAACCGCCTCCTGCTCCAGACGCAACATTAAACTGATAGTCACCTGGGCATCGGCTTTAGGGTTTGAAGAGCCTAGCAGCCGATAAAACTGCTCCATACTATCGCGATGGCCGTTTAAGCGATTTCGCACTACATGGCGTAATTTTTTGTTCCGGGTTGCCTCGTGATGAAAAGCTAACTCAAGCACTCTATCCTCAAGGTGGCCCTCGATTTGGTCTAACACAAAGGTTATAGCGAAGCCCGCTACAACGTTAGCCAGCTTAGTACGAGTTTCAGGGTCTTTAATATGGTCGGCGGTACTGTCGTTAATATGTGCGAAGACTTTATCCTGGATGCTATCCACATAGATTATTGCACTATGGTTCCAAAATAGAAAAGTTTCGCTGAGAAGTTCTTCAATATCCTTGAAGTAGTAGGTCGTGGAAGCTAATGGGACTTTGGCCTCTTCGGCTACAGCTCGATGTCTGACACCGCGTATCCCATCCTTTAAAATCACCCTTAGTGTTGCTTCTAAAATTTGCTTCCGACGTTTGATACCACCGGCACGCAAAACCTTGCGTTGGCCGGTTGGGTCATCTGCCATCTAGACTTCATTCCTTAAAAAACTGCATCGTCGACTCATAGACCTGTCCTTATAAACCTCGGCAAACGCCGCGTGTGTTTATAATCGACAGAAATGCTTATACGTAATATTGTAAAAGCTAATAAGGTCGAAGTTTTTAATAATGCACTGATTTTGACAAAGTTGCAAAAATAGAATTTTGGCATACATTGCTAATAGAAAAGGCATTGCATGGTAGCAATGCAATAATAAAGGAATACGTTCATGAACTACCCAGAGAATTTGGCTAGCGCCGCCGAATACCTCAAAAAAGCTATCCCTCATATGATGGAGCAACAGCTACCAGCCAACCCAATCAACTACACACTTTGGTACAACTACGTTGCCAACCATATACCAGCGTTAAACAAAGCATTAGATCGTATAACCACTAAAACAGCAGGGTTAACCCCAGAGCAGAGTGAAGAGCTATTTTTTAACTACATCATTAGCGAACACTTGGAAGACCACCAACAAGCACTCAAAGACATTACCCAAATAGCCGCAGGTCTGCTCAGTAATCTTAATAACACGATGGATGGCGGGGAGGTTTTTGATAAAGAGCTCAGCGGCCATCTGGAACAACTCAAAGCCGCTAAATCTATGGGGGAAGTCAGCCAGATTGTTGATAAGGTGATCAGCAGCAGCGAAGATATCAAAGCCTCTAACCAACACTTTATGGAGAGTATGCAGGTGGCAAATCAGGAAATTGCCTCCCTGCGACACCAGTTACAGCAGGCAGAGAAAAACGCCTATACCGATCAACTAACACAACTCTACAATCGGCACGCCTTTGACCGCCAGTTGGAACAATTATTACAAACTGAAGCCGTGGCTAAAAATGTTTGCCTGATACTGACAGACTTGGATCACTTCAAATCCTTCAATGATGATTACGGCCATATTATCGGCGACCGGGTATTACAAAGAACCGGCGAATTGATTCAGGATTATAGTCCTGACAATGCCATCGGTGCGCGCTATGGTGGTGAGGAGTTTGCGATTATTATCAGCAATGCAACGATTGACGAAACTGTCGCTGTTGCCGAAAAAATCAGAACAAAACTGCAACAGCTTAGAGTGAAGATTAAAAATTCAGATAAGGTGCTCGATAATATTAGCGCCTCCTTTGGTGTCGCCCAATTTATTATTGGCGAAACGGCTGAGAATTTTATCGATAGAGCAGACCAGGCACTTTATAGTGCAAAAAATAATGGCAGGAACCAAGTAGCTATTTATAGCGACTCTTAACGCTCTCAATACCTGCCGGCATCATCAAACCGCAGGCTCCATCAAAGGCATAGCCGTCACTCGCTGGCGACTGCGTAGTTGTCGCTGCTTAGCATGTTGACGTCGCAATGTCTGTTCAATGCGGTTAAACGAAACACTCATAGCCTGTCGAAACGTTTTACCATGCTGTTTTATATTAATATGAAAATCATCCTGGCCACGCACAGATAGTAGACAGCGTTTGTCCTGTTTATGGGAGCCCTGCCCTTCATCTTCCAACCGTATCTGGATACGACTAATCGGCACACCAAAACGCTGTAAACGTTTTGAGGCCTGCTGTGCAAAGCGCTTAAGATAGTTTTGCGTTTTTGTTTGCTTACCGGACATTTCTATTATCATGTTAAACACCTCTTTTAAATGCGGGGGTTTATCATAGTGTTAGCCTGTGTTTTACCACTAATTCTTAATGCCTATCCCGGCTATCAGTTTAAATCATTAATTAACCAGCGAACTATTTGGCGAACGGTGGCTAAGTGCTAGAATAATAACTATCCTGATGTGATCGATAATACTAGAAGTGACACTGTGACTATATTCCACCTTTTATTACTAACCGGCCTGATATTGTTAACTGCCTGTAGCAGCGCCCCCAACCAGCAACTCGCTGAAGGTTCAGCTCAAGCTGCCACTCAACAATCTGCCGCACAATGGCGCTGCGAAGGTGGCAGGGATAAGGAGTGGACTTGTCGGGATTTATCGAAGGCAGAAACCACTGCATCAACCACATCAACAGCTACATCCCGATCAACAGCTACACCTACAACAGCAACTGCATCAACGACTACAGCAGCAGCCACAGCGCTTACTGCTTCTACTGTAGAGCGCGCACCATCTGCAACCCCACCGGCTGAACCTCTGGCCGCACCGGCTGAAAGGGTGACAGAAAAAACCAAGCCCCCTGCCAGCCAGGCTACAGCCTTGGCCAATGACAGCTATGTGGTGCAATTAATAGCAGCGCGTAACCCAGAGACTATCGAAAGATATAAACAACAGCATCCACAGTTAAGCCCTCAATTGCTCACCATCGATAAAAATGGCGAAGCCTGGCAGGTACTTATCCTTGGTACTTTTAGCAGTTATCAAGCAGCGCAAGCTGCCGTTGCGGCTATTACCCCACCCTTGAGCAGCCAACCCTGGATAAGACCGATTGCCCCGATAAGGCAGGCTTTAGAGGCGCAGTAATAAGCGGCACAACCATCCTGTTACAGTGTGATTAAAAACGATCAAACTGCCGCGCTTTTCTCAAAATATCTTTTCCGATTTGTTCCTTGGCAGCCAGTATATCCGTGGTATCAATATCCATCTCCAGAGAGTCATCAATAAAACCCTCTGCCCGATGATAGGCTCTATCATCCGCGGACGCTTCAATCATTGAAAGATATTTATTGCCCAGAGAATCCAACGTTTCACCCACCCGTTGATCTTCTGCATCAACCGCTTTGGCTTGTTGAATTTTGCTGTAAGCGGATTGCAGGGAATTTCTGGCAATATCTTCTTCTCCCTTTTCCAAACGCTGGTAAGAGACCGATAGCAATGCCTCGGCTTCATCAAGATATTGATTTAACTGTTCGGCTTGCAGCTGCTTGCGCTTGGCTTCAAGGTCTTCTTTGGATGGGGCCGCAACAGGCTCAGGCGTAGCAACAGGCTGGGGTTTGCTGTCAATAACGGCTGCTTCTTTCACCGCTGGTTCAGGGGCTTTTGAGCAGGCTGCCAAAACAACAATGGCACTGGATGCTAACACTAACTTTATGGGCTTCAACATGCTGACTCCTGTTTTATTATCAATATTAAGACTAAAAGTGACGGCCAAATTCGATATCAAACCAGCCAAGGCCTCTTCTCAGCCAAAAGGATGAGTCCCTCGCCGTCATTATTGGGTATGATAGCCAACATTACCAGCATACTAATAACTAGGGAGAAGGATAATGAACAGACTTGATGAGCAATGCATTGTTGTAACTGGCGGTGCCAGCGGTATTGGCGAAGCTACAGCAAGAGCCATCATCAAAGAAGGTGGCAAGGTACTGATCGCCGACCTACAAGAACAGGAAGGTCAGGCACTGGCCGAAGAGCTAGGCGCAAACGCTGTATTCCAACAGACCGATGTCACCTCAGAAGAAGCCATTATCACCGCTCTGGAGCGAGCCAATACTGAATTGGGACCATTAACTGGCGTGGTCAACAATGCCGGTATTGTCGGTGCTGTTGGCTCTATTGCCGAAACCAGTGTTGAGGCCTTTGACCGCACTATGTCGATACTGGCCCGCGCAGTCTTTCTCGGTGTTAAGCATGCCACCCGTATTATGAAGCCCCATGGCAAAGGCTCTATTGTCTCTCTTGCCAGTACCGCCGGTATTGTGGGCGGCCTCGGCCCCCATACTTATACCATGGCCAAACATGGCGTAGTGGGCTTAACCAAGTCCGCTGCCAGCGAATTAAGCAGCTATGGCCTGCGGATAAACGCGGTTGCCCCTGGTGGAACTGTCACCCCCTTAACCGCGGCGTTAGCGGGCAACGATACCGGCATTATCACTCAGGCCATTGCCGATACCTCCCCGCTGGGTTTTGCCTGTATGCCCGAAGATATTGCCGACAGTATTATCTTTTTGCTCAGCGATGAAGCCCGCTATATTACCGGCCAGACACTAGCGATTGATGCCGGCATCACCACCAGCGGCCTGCACACAACCTTCCACAATGATGATGCCGAAGTTATTTTGCACGCCAACCAGCGCGCCAAGGAATAATCAGGGCAGCTGCTTACGGCGTGCTTCACGGTCATATACAGCATCATCCAGCCGGCTACCAAACAGGGAGTCTGGTGCCTGCTGGAAATAAGGGTCGTTGGTGGGGTCAGTGCGGCTCCAATCAACAATTTCAGAGCGGTAGGCCATTTTCCAAACACCTTCTCGCTGTTCATAGCGGTCCAGATAGCGACCAGCAATAACAATATCGTAGTAAACCTCTTCAACCATCACTTTATGGTAAGCCCGAAAATAGACCTCACCAAAAGCTTCATCCCCCTCTACCTCAATCAGCACATTGCCGATCATATGCTGATTGGATTGATGCTCTTGCAGTGCAGTAATAGCGTAGCTAACAAAATCATCAGCACTGCCATTAATAAAACCATATTCACAATAGGCGTCATCAAAAAAAACGGAACGCAATAAGGTGGCATCGGTGCGATCAAGACCCCGCATATATATACAGGACAACTCGTAAATATCCTGCTTGGCCAATAGACTTTCTACAGTGTTTCCCACAGTTATTCTCCGCTGACAAAATGTTGGAAAGAAGGGTCCTTAGGGCCGTGATCGCCTTTAGATAAAGCGGCAAAGGCTTCACCCTCACGCTCGTCGACCACTGAGTGCATACGACTCCAATCCATCACCACTTGGCGGTGAATTAATTTCCAGCAATCACCCCGACGTTCCAGACGGTCCAGATATCGGCCAGAGAACACCATTTCTGCGCTGCCATCGGCTAATAAATGCCGAGCGGTTACATAAGACTCCGTATTGGCCTGATGGTCACCGTCAAACTGAATAATGGTATTACCGATAGTATGCTGGGTAAGCTCATAGGGTTCGGCTAAAGCCACCACCACTAAATCAGCAAATTGATGGGCACTGCCTTTAAAAGCACCATAGTCTACTTCGGCCTCGGGCCAATAGACGGCTTTCAGGCTGTCGGCATCAGAGCGGTCCAGGCCACGGCAATGGCCATGCAAGATATCGGTAATTGCCAGCCGGTTAGCTAACTCATCCGGGGCTGCTATTTGTCCTGTTTCAATCATTATTATTGTCTCCATGGTGGTCTATCCCAACCATACTACGCTTTTTTTTATTAAATCCAATCAGCCAAAAGTCTGTTGTGCCGCAATAGCTTTGGAGCACATACTTAGCTAAACCTTTATCAATAACTATAAACAGGGCTATCAAGATGGATAACAGCAAACCCGGTTCAGCCCGGGCAGAAGGACCTAGCGTCGCAGATACACTGCAATCAGACCCCAGTATCGATGCCCCATTACTGGAAAATAGCTATGCTTTTTTAGGCGATGCGGACATCCCCGCGGAGCGTTATACCAGTGAAGCGTTTTTTAAACAGGAAATGCAGCAATTATGGCCAAATGCCTGGCAATGGGTCTGCCGTGAAGAGCACTTACAAGATCAGGGCGATAACCAAGTCTATGATATCGGTGATTACTCTGTCATTGTTACCCGTGTTGATGATAATACGATTAAAGCCTACCTCAATAGCTGTACTCACCGTAATACCCGCCTGCTTGGAGCTGAAGGCAGTGGTTATAGTCAGGGCTTTACCTGCCCTTTCCACGGTTGGTCATGGCACCTCGATGGCTCAATCAATAATATTCCCGGCCGCTGGGACTTCCCCCATGTCAGTGAAGAAAGCCATAAATTACAGGAAGTAAACTGTGAGATCTGGGGAGGTTTTGTCTTTATCAATATTGACCCTGATGCCAAACCCCTAGCGCAATATCTGGATGTACTGCCGGAACATTTTTCTCATTTCCCTCTAGAAAGACGCCGCATAAAATTACATGTGCAGAAAAAACTACCCTGTAATTGGAAGGCCGCACAAGAAGCCTTTATGGAGGCCTACCATAATTTTGAAACCCATAATTCGCCCAACGGTGCCAATGCTCAATATGATATTTTTGGCGACTATGTCAGTCGTTTTATTCACAATATTGGCAACTATAGCCCACAATCATTATCGGATTACCCTGGTGACAAATGGCGTGACCCACCACTAACAGAACAGCAAATGCTAGAAATGCTGGCGATTAACGACAGAGTGTTAGAGGAAGGTGAAACCGCCAGAAGTGTTGCCGCCCAAATGACCCGCGATAATTTTAAAGCTGAACTGGGCGTGGATTTATCCAATACCAGTGATAGCTTGATATTGGATTCGATTGAATACCATTTATTCCCCAATATGTTTTTCTTCCCGGGCATCCTTATCCCTATGGTTTATCGCTTCCGTCCATTGGGCAATGATGTCGATAGCTGCATTTTTGATTTAATGATTATGGAACCGCTACCGGAAGGAGCAGAACACCCCGAACCACCGGAACCTATTCTACTTGAGGTAGAGCAGTCCTATACCGAAGTGGAAGCATTAGGCTGGTTAGGTGCAATTTACGATGAAGATACCGACAACTTGCAACTACAGCAGCAAGGTTTTAAAACCAGTCGCAAAGGGGCAACACTGGGTAATTATCAAGAAAGCCGTATTCGCCGAGTGCATTTGACCTTGGAAAAATTTTTAAATCTATAAGGGTATTAACGTGAGTAATCATTTTCAAACCGTCGCTAAAACTGACGACATCCCTCAGGGAAAAACACGATGCGTGACAGTCAATAAGCAAGAAATTTTAATCTGCCATACCGCAGAGGGGTTCTATGCTGTCAATAATTTATGCTCCCATGCTGAAGCAAAATTAAGTGAAGGTAAGTTAAAGGGCTGCAAGATTTTATGCCCACTTCATGGAGCAGCGTTTGATGTCAAAGATGGAAGCGCATTAAGCCGGCCGGCATCAAAACCTATAGCCACTTACCCTTTAAATATTGAGGAAGACAATATCCAGATTATAGTCCCCTAATTTCTGCAGCGTGGGTTTTAACTACTGCTTAACTTTGCGCAGCAATTTAACTACTCGATATTCGAGCTCTTTAGATTGAAAGGGTTTCGCCAGATAATCATTGACTCCGGCCTTGACAGCATCTGCAACCCTTTCTTTTTCTGTCGTGGCGGTTAGCATAAGAAAGGGAATCGTTTTATGCTGGTCTGAGCTTCGAACAAGATTGAGCAATTCCAAACCAGACTTTCCTGGCATATCCCAATCGCAAATAATTACATCAATAGACGTGCCAGCCAGCGTTCGCCATGCAGAGTCACCATTGGAGCACATCGTTATATGAGTGACGCCTATCTCCTTCAAACAACTGTTGACCATACTTCGCATCACTTCCATATCATCAACGACAAGTACATGTAATCTAGTAAGCAGTTGCTCTATAGTATCCATAAACCCCAAACTCCAACCTCAGCGCACCATCCAGATTATTTCATTGGCACGGTATCAAATACCCAAGTTTTACTCTCTCGTCTGCCAGGGCCAGGAATCATTAAAGCATCTTTGCCTCGATACATACTCGCCATTTTTTCTGTATCTATACGCCAGCCATTCTGCTCCCACTGCGCCAACATCTTACGATAAGACAGCTGAATAGCATCACATTTGACCGACAAATCAGCGCTTGCCCCTTCACGCCCTATGATCGGCTCAATCGCCTCAGTAATCTCGCGATCCTCCGCCGCAATTAAACCATTGCGATAATCCGCAAGTCGATCAAGCCAAGGATGCAAAAAGAAACTGCGGCAACTTACCAAAAAAACTCTTAATGTATATTCATCGACTGGCAACGCATAAGCATATTGATAGGCCTTCATTTTCTCATCAATCTTAATCCGCGTAACAAACTGATGAGGGCCCCAAAAGGTTGTGCCAGCTTCCGACTCGCCGCCACTATCGCGAAAATATTTCATTAAGCCCTTAGCCTGACGCTTGAAACTAATACTCGACCCGGCTCCCCACTCATGGCTCACTATCTCATAATCAGGCATGGAGTAATTGGGGTCTGCACCTTTACGTCCGACAAAATGGACAAATTCAGGATGAGAAAAATCTAATGCATTTTCAACAACGCGCCGATAATAAGCCTTCTGATTAAACTCACTCAGGGTTGTACGCCACCCTGGTTGCTGCCATTCATCCACTGGCATAATGGGAGGACGCTCATTCTCAGGCAGGTCACCCAGAAATACAAACAACAAACCATAGCGCTCTACAACGGGATAGGCATCGACTTGTGCCCTCGGCATATTAGCCTGACCATCGGGGCCCAGAGAGGGTATATAGGTACATTTTCCTTCACCGTTATACTGCCAGCCATGATAAGGGCAAACTAGTTTTCCCTCCTGAACCCAGCCATTGGCTAAAGAAGCATTGCGATGCACGCAAATATTTGAGACACAGTGCGGCCGCCCTTCTCCATCGCGAAACAAAGCCATATTCTGCCCAAGCATCTTTACCTTAATGGGCTGCTGCTTTAGTTCCTCCGCCATCGCGGCGGGATACCAGAAGTTAATAAACATATTGTCTCTTTATAGTTATAGGCATTTTTACCACAGTGTATACCGAATAAACATAAAGCCAAAATTGGACCATAAAAAAAGGCCGGTACCCTTGCGGAAACCAGCCCTTCTTAACAATAACCATAATAAGTATTTAGATATGCTCAACCTTATCAATTTCATACTCAATATCACCACCGGGTGCTTTGACCACCGCCACATCACCCTCTTCCTTGGCAATCAAGGCACGGGCAATCGGTGAGGTCACTGAGATTTTACCGGAATTAACATCAGACTCATCTTCACCCACTATAGTGTAAGTGACTTCTTCGTCGGTTTCGCAATTAACGATGGTAACGGTCGTACCAAAAATAACTTTGCCGGTATTGGGCATCGCCGCCACATCAATAACAACACTATTGCTTAGCTTGCCTTCGATATCCTGAATACGGCCTTCACAAAAACCCTGCTGTTCCCGGGCGGCATGATATTCTGCATTTTCTTTTAAATCACCATGCTCACGCGCTTCTGCTATGGCTTGTACAATACGCGGACGATCTTCCGATTTTAAGCGATTTAGTTCTTTACGCAGAGCTGCTTCTCCAGCAACCGTCATTGGTACTCTATCACTCATGCCGTCACTCTCCCGTGGACATCCTGCAAGCGACGTACTTGAGAATTTTCGCCTGTGGTCACTTTAATGGCTTCGCAGACAGCATCAGCACCGGCCAGCGTAGTTGTACAAAAAACCTTTTTAGCCAAGGCTGTACGTCGGATAGAGGACGAATCAGCCACTGACTTTCTACCTTCGGTAGTATTAACAATTAAGTTAATATCATCATTTTTTAACGCATCGATAATATGCGGCCGACCTTCTTCTACCTTATTCATCAGGTCGACAGGGATACCGGCAGCTTCAATAATTTTAAAAGTACCGCGGGTAGCAAGCAATTCAAAACCTAAATCAGCCAGCTTTTTAGCGACGGCGACTACACCACCCTTATCCGCTTCGCGAACACTGATAAACGCTTTGCCGCTAGTGGGTAATTTTTCACCGGCACCTAATTGCGCCTTGCCATAAGCTTCAGCAAAGGTATCACCCAGGCCCATCACTTCACCGGTTGATTTCATTTCTGGCCCAAGGATGGGGTCAACCGCTGGGAATTTATTAAACGGGAATACCGCTTCTTTCACACTGTAATAGGGTGGCACAATTTCCCGGGTAAAGTTTTGCTCAGCCAAAGAGGTACCCGCCATACAACGCGCGGCTACTTTAGCCAGAGAAGTACCAATACACTTGGAAACAAAAGGCACTGTGCGTGAAGCGCGAGGGTTGACTTCGATAACGTAAATCTCGCCGTCTTGCTCGGCCAGTTGCACATTCATCAAGCCGCAAACACCCAATTCAATCGCCATTGCCTTGACCTGATCGCGCATTTTATCTTGCTGCTCAGGACTGATTGAATAAGGCGGTAATGAACAGGCAGAATCACCGGAGTGAATACCGGCCTGCTCGATATGCTGCATAATCGCGCCTATCACCACTTCTTTACCGTCTGAGACCGCATCCACATCTATCTCAACCGCGGCATTGAGGAAGTGGTCTAACAATACCGGTGATTCGTTAGAGGCTTGAACCGCTTCAGTCATATAACGCAGCAATTCATCTTCGTTATAAACGATTTCCATTGCCCGTCCACCCAAAACATATGAGGGACGTACCACCAAGGGGTAACCAATATCAACAGCGGCATCTACTGCTTCTTCGGTAGAACGTACAGTGGTATTTGGCGGCTGCTTCAAACCCAGCTTCTGAATCATCTGCTGAAAACGCTCACGGTCTTCGGCGCGGTCAATAGCATCGGGAGTAGTACCGATAATAGGTACACCAGCAGCTTCAAGATCACGGGCCAACTTCAAAGGTGTTTGACCACCAAACTGGACAATAACGCCTTTGGGTTGCTCTTTATCAACAATTTCCAAGACATCTTCCAAAGTCACCGGCTCAAAGTATAAACGGTCAGAGGTATCGTAGTCCGTAGAAACTGTTTCCGGGTTACAGTTCACCATAATGGTTTCGTAACCGTCTTCGCGCATCGCCAGGGCCGCGTGTACACAACAGTAATCGAATTCAATACCCTGACCGATACGGTTAGGACCACCACCCAGTACTAAAATCTTATCTTTGTCACTAACATCCGCTTCACACTCTTCTTCATAAGTGGAATACATATAGGCGGTGCTGGTAGAAAATTCTGCAGCACAGGTATCAACCCGCTTATATACAGGGCGAATATTTAATGAACGGCGGTAATCGCGCACAGCCTGTTCAGTTTCATTTAACAAAACCGATAAGCGGGTATCAGAGAAACCTTTTCGCTTCAGGCGGAATAAGGCGTCAGCATCCAATTGCTTAAGCGTGGTATTTTTCAGATTGTTTTCGCTGGTCACAATATCCTGAATCTGCACCAGGAACCAACGGTCAATTTTTGAAAACTCAAACACTTCATCCAGTGACATCCCAGAACGAAAAGCATCAGCCACAAACCAAATACGCTCAGGGCCGGGGTTAATAAGTTCTTTAATTAACTGATCGCGGGCACCGTCTTTTTCAGTATCAATCTGGTGTTCAAAACCGGCTGAACCGACCTCCAGACCTCGCAGAGCTTTCTGCATAGATTCCTGAAAAGTACGACCAATCGCCATCACCTCACCCACAGATTTCATCTGAGTGTGTAAGCGCGCATCGGCTTCGGCAAATTTTTCAAAGGTAAAGCGTGGAATTTTGGTAACGACATAATCGATAGCCGGCTCAAAGGATGCCGGGGTAGCACCACCGGTAATATCGTTTTGTAATTCATCCAGCGTGTAGCCAACAGCCAATTTGGCCGCCACCTTGGCAATCGGAAAACCGGTTGCTTTAGAGGCCAGAGCAGACGAACGACTTACCCGCGGGTTCATTTCAATAATAACCAGACGACCTGTATTCGGACACTGACCAAACTGTACATTTGAACCACCGGTCTCAACACCAATCTCACGCAGTACAGCCAAAGAGGCATCACGCATAATTTGGTATTCTTTGTCGGTCAAGGTCTGGGCAGGTGCTACGGTAATAGAATCACCGGTATGCACACCCATGGGGTCAAAGTTTTCAATCGAACAGATAATAATGCAGTTATCGTTTTTGTCCCGCACGACTTCCATTTCATATTCTTTCCAACCAATTAATGATTCATCAATCAATAATTCGTTGGTGGGCGACAGATCTAAACCGCGCTCACAGATTTCAATAAACTCTTCCTTGTTATACGCGATACCACCACCGGAACCGCCCATGGTAAATGAGGGGCGAATAATTGAGGGAAAGCCTAGCTGGCTTTGAACCTGTAGTGCTTCTTCCATACTGTGGGCAATAGCAGAACGCGGTGTTTCCAAACCAATACGCTTCATCGCCTGATCAAATAAATCGCGGTCTTCTGCTTTATCGATAGCTTCTTTGGTTGCACCAATCATTTCTACGCCGTGCTCAGCAAGCACACCGTGACGATCCAAATCCAACGCACAGTTCAGTGCGGTCTGGCCACCCATCGTTGGCAATAATGCATCAGGCTTTTCTTTTTCAATAATGCGGGCAACGGTTTGCCATTCTACCGGCTCAATATAGGTGGCATCAGCCATCGCCGGGTCAGTCATAATCGTCGCGGGGTTGGAATTCACCAGAATCACGCGAAAGCCTTCTTCTCTTAATGCCTTACAGGCCTGGGCACCGGAGTAATCAAACTCACAGGCCTGGCCAATAACAATCGGGCCAGCACCAAGAATCAGGATGGATTTTATGTCGGTTCTTTTTGGCATGCTCTCTCCGTTAACCTATTCAGCTTAAGCAAGGCGCTGTTGGATTAACTCAATAAAGTGATCAAATAATGGGGCCGCATCATGGGGGCCTGGGCTAGCTTCAGGGTGCCCCTGGAAACTAAAGGCCGCCTTATCCGTGCGATGGATACCTTGCAGTGAGCCATCAAATAACGATTTATGGGTAACTTTCAGGTTGGCAGGCAAGCTGGATTCATCAGCCGCAAAACCGTGGTTCTGGCTGGTAATCAACACTGTACCGTCTTCGATATTTTGCACCGGGTGGTTAGCACCGTGGTGACCAAACTTCATTTTTACTGTCTTGGCGCCGGAGGCCAGGGCCAACAGTTGATGCCCCAAACAGATACCAAATACCGGGATATCCGTCTCCAGAATCTGCTTGATCGCTTCGATAGCATAGGTACAAGGCTCTGGATCGCCAGGGCCATTAGAGAGGAAGACGCCATCCGGACTCATAGCCAGAACATCAGCCGCCGGCGTTTCGGCGGGAACAACTGTTAACTTACAACCACGATCAACCAGCATTCTGAGAATATTGCGTTTAACCCCAAAATCGTAAGCGACGACATGGTATTGGCATTCTTTATCGCTGAATTCTTTATAGCTATCACCGGTTAGCTGATCGCTGGGTAATGCCCAACTGCCCTGCTGCCAGTTGTACTGCTCTTTGGTGCAGACCACTTTGGCCAGGTCCATCCCTTTTAAACCGGCAAAGCCTTTGGCCAGCGCTAAGGCCTTGGCTTCATCCAGGTCTTCTCCTGCCATAATGCAGCCATTCTGGGCGCCTTTATCACGCAGAATTCGGGTTAAGCGACGGGTATCAATATCGGCGATACCGATAATATTCCGGCTGACAAGATAGTCTTGCAGACTTTGCTCATTGCGAAAATTACTGGCTAATAGCGGCAAATCACGAATGACGAGACCCGCAGACCAAATATCGGCAGCTTCTTCATCTTCGGCATTGGTGCCGGTATTACCGATATGGGGATAGGTCAGGGTAACAATTTGCTGAGCATAAGAGGGATCAGTCAGGATTTCCTGATATCCGGTCATCGCCGTATTAAAAACAACTTCGCCCACCGAGTGCCCAGTGGCACCGATGGCGATTCCTTTGAAAATACTGCCGTCCGCAAGGGCGAGTATGGCTGGTATTGTCAAGAAAACCTCCTAAATAAACGGCAAAATAATGTGAGGAAAAGCCGGTATTGAAACAGCAAATCGCTATCAGCAGGCCGTAAAAAAGCGAGATGAAGGTACAGCCTCATCTCGCTTTATATTCTTCCCCGTCTAATTTCCATGGCTGGCAGCCATAGTGGCTAAAAGCACTGATATGGAAGGGGATGCCGGGCTGTTGAACACCGGTATAACTTGGCGGGCGATTGTACGCAAAAGCGGCCCTACTGTCCACCATAACAGGGTGCTCAAAACCACTAAATTCACTCATCACAAGCCTGCCGATACAACCGTCAAATACTTCTGGCTGCTGCTGTATTTAGTCGATCGAACAACAACGATTAGTCAGCAGCCTATAAATAACCCCATGCTTATAAATCGCCTTTTCTTTCATAGACTTACATGTAATACCTCAAAAAAAATCAAGAAAAACATAAGCTTAGCTTCCTATATTAGCGTTTTTATTGATTGATCAGAATATAGACTTTCAGCTAAGATCAGGTTCGGCCTGCTGATCTAATAAGGCTGATAACAGCGTACAACAACAAAAATAACGCTGCATAACAATAACAAGATCGTCCAGGAGCTAAACAATGACCCTCGAGAAAAAAGCAGCCCTCCCTCTGGCTGCAATCCTTGGCTGTGTACTGTCCGTAAACGCTCAGGCCATAGCCGTCGGCAGCTACAATCTTTATAACCACCCTGATGGCAGTGAAAACCCACCCGCCTACGGCTTGCGATTAGACGGCCTGCTTAGCGGCAATAGTTCTGAAGAGTACACCTTCGATTTTAATCATCAGGACTCCGCCATGACGCTGAGCTACGACGGCTCAACGATAGTTATCGATGGCACAGCCTTTGGCGGCGAAGATGCCGGCAGTAGTTATGTAGCCGGCACCACCGCTGTCTGGACTATCCACTTTGAATATGAAGTAGGTATTAGCTCATCTGCGAACGGGGGTGTGGATGACCTGATTGTGAATGCCAATGGTGCCAATTTTGGCAGTATCAGCAGCAACCTCGGCACTATCGAATTGTCCGACAAAGCCTCCAGCGGTACTTCTTTCCGTTTTGGTGATAAGAGCGGTAACGGCCACCGGGGCTTCGATGGTATTTCAGGCTGGGGCTGGTTGATGCATGGCAGTGACTGCCTGGGTGGCACGGACTGTGAAAATATCCAATACAGTGACTGGTTATTTACGGCTTCCGCCACCACACCAGTGACAGCAGTACCTGTACCCGGTGCCCTGTGGTTATTTACGTCAAGTATTTTAGGGTTGGTTGCCGTTAAAAGACGTCGATAAGGAAGGGCAAGCTTATCTCTTAAATCGGTATCTGCGACGGTAAGGAAATACATCCTCAACCTTGCCGTTGCGAATTTGCGTTTGTAAATTAGTCCAGAACTCCGCACTATAAAGTTCGGGGTGTAGCTCATCGAACACGTCTCGAGCTCGGCGATTACCCGAGAAAAACAACCTAAACTCCTCAGGGAAAACATCCGCCGGACCAACGTCATACCAGGGCTGACTGGCCATTTCCTGTTCTTCCGTTCTGGGGATAGGAATCGTTCTAAAATTGCAATCCACTAAAGGGCAGATTTCATCATAGTCATAAAACACTACCCGACCGTGTCGTGTCACGCCAAAGTTTTTGAGCAACATATCGCCGGGGAAAATATTGGCCCCCGCCAACTGTTTGATGGCATTGCCGTACTCATCCATGACGCTATAGATTTCTTCATCGCTGGCATCTTTGAGGTAGAGGTTCAACGGTGTCATCCGGCGCTCAACATAAACATGGTTAAGGATTAAGGCATTGCCTTTCTCTTCCACTAAAGAAGGCGCTTCTTTTTTTAGCTCCGCCAACAGCTCATCGGAAAAGCGCCGTCGGTCAAACGCCAGATTGTTAAATTCCTGAGTCTCGGCCATCCGGCCAGCCCGGTCCCAACGCTTAACCAACTTGTACTTATCCTTCACTTCCTGGCGAGTCATATCTTTAGGGGGAGTAAAACGGTCTTTAATGACCTTATACACATAGTCATAGGAAGGCAGCGTAAATACCAACATCACCATACCCTTGATACCAGGGGCAACCACATACTGATCTTCAGTTTGTGCGGTATGGGCGACGGCGCTGCGATAAAAAACGGTTTTAGCATGTTTGCCAAAACCTATAGCGCTGTATAACTCAAATAATTTTTTCTGCGGCATAATGCTCTGCAAAAAACCCACATACTGGGAAGGTACCGAAGCATCGACCATAAAATAGCTACGGGTAAAACTGAACAACTTACTCACATCATCGGGAGAAAATAGCACGGTATCTACATAGACCCCACCCCGCTCATTATTCAGAATAGGAAAAACAAAGGGCAGCATTTCTCCATCAGCTACAATTCTGCCTACAAGGTACGCTGCTTTATTACGATAAAATAATGAATTTAATACTTGGGTTTTTATATGCTGATTTTTTTGTAAGCGTGGCCGCAGCATTTTTTCAATTAAACCAACAACCCGCTCTACATCTCGATCAAGGTCTTCAAAGGGGAGATTAAAACAAGTGTCGAGAAGAATAGAACGCACACCCGATGACAAATCATCGGTGGCCGGATATTCAGTAAAAATAATTGCTTCACTTTGCCCCTGAGGTAATAAATCAGGCACGACGACAAAGGAATGCACGTCGCGGACTTTTTCATGGGCAAAAACAAAACAGTAGACAGAATTAAAAAAGGTTTGGGCTATTTCGTAGTTGCTATGAGTTTCTACCAGAATAGCGTACTCGGCTTTGGCATCCCGCCATAAAGCCCGATCATTCAAGGGACGACCCGCAATGTCATCGGCCATACCTGCTACATCACGGACTTTTTTCTTATACATTTCCAGCCGATGACTCATGGCGGCATGCACTAATTGCCAGTCAGCTTTTTCAAACCGAGCCTGAGCACCCAAAGTGACATTTTGAAAGTCACCAAAGAAGGCATCAAAACCATTGAGTATGGCTTTGGCCAGACCGAGGGCACTGCTCATTCCCATATAATGAAAACCTTTTTGAGCATTAGCTAAAAATCATTCCCGCCATAGCGGGAATCATATAAACCTTATGACTTAAAGATATCTGCAATAATCGGCATCACTTCAGGCTGGTTAATATGCATCATCATAGTGCCCACCTGATTTTTTTCACCGGCAGCTTTCCAAGCCTCAGCACGCTCACGAATCATGGCCTCAGTACCAATCAAAGCCACTTCATCAACCAATGCATCAGGTACTGCAGCTACCGCTGCTTCTTTATCACCAGCTAAATACAGATCCTGAATTTTTTCTGCTGCTTCGCCATAACCTAACGAGGTGGCATATGTGGTGTAAAAGTTTTTGCCTTTGGCACCCATACCGCCAATATATAAAGCCATATTCATTTTAACCGGCAGACGACAGGCATCAATATCATCACCCATCACAACCGCAACACCCGGTGCAACATCAAAATCTTTTAATGACTTACCATTACCCGCTTTAGCAAAACCTTTTTCAAGGTGCTGGCCAATCACATCAAATTTCTCAGGGTTCATCCAGATGGGGAATACGCCATCACCTACTTCCGCCGCACAAGCCAAGCCGGTAGGTGTAATGGAGGCATTATAAATAGGAATATTAGGCTCAGCCTGCAAGATAGATTTCAATGGCTTACCTAAACCGGTCGTGCCTTCACCGTGATTGGGCATTTGATATAACTTGCCATCAAATTCAACCGGTCCTTCACGGGCCATAATTTTGCGCATGATTTTTACATACTCACGGGTGCGAGTAATTGGCTTGCCATAAGGAACACCGTGCCAACCCTCAACCACCTGAGGACCGGATGCACCAAGGCCAACAATAAAACGATTATCGGATAACTGGCTCAGGGTCATGGCTGTCATCGCTGCCATCGCTGGTGTTCTGGCTGGCATCTGCATAATACAGGTACCGGCTTTGATCTTGTCGGTATTGGCCAGAATCCAGGTAGCGACAGTTACCGCATCAGAACCATAAGCTTCTGAAGTCCATACCGAATCAAAACCCAGCTCTTCCGCTTGCTTGATAAGCTCTAGAGGAACCGATGCTTTCTTACCGGAGTAACCGAGGAATATTCCCATTTTAATCATAATCGCACCTATTATATTTCCAGTGGTGAAGTTACTACCTTGAGGCAATAACCTTAGTCATTATTTGTTTGATTCGGGCCTGGCCCTATAGCAATGATTTGTCGGCAACAATCACTCCGCTGCGATCAGCGTAGATATATTGACCGGAATGAACCTGTAAACCAGCCACATCAATGGTAACGTTAACCTGCCCTACACCACGCTTTTCGGTTTTCCGGGGGATAGTCCCTAACGCTACTACACCAATTTGCATAGTTTCAATTTCTTCGACGTCGCGAATATAACCATAGATCACAATGCCAGACCAGTCATTTTCAAGCGCCAGGGTTACCAGCTTATCACCCAACAGGGAGCGTCTCGGAGAACCACCGCCATCAACCACCAATATACGCCCCTTACCAGGAGCACGCAGCATTTCGCCTATCTTGGAGTTATCCTCAAAACATTTAACGGTAACCACTTCACCGCTAAATTGACGGATAGCACCGTAGTGTTTAAAAACCGGGTCAGCAACCTGGACCGCATCGCCAAACTCATCACAAAGATCAGGGGTTGAGATTGTCATAATAAATCACCTAGTGTTTGTAGTGAATGTTCACACAGGACAGTATGAATAAAAAAGGCGGCCAATGGCCGCCTGGAAATACCGGGAAGGTATTAAAACTTGGAGCCAACAGGATTAGCCAAACTGGTTCATCGTGTTGTCTTTACCAGAAGCTTTTAGTGCAGCTTCACCAGCAAAGTATTCTTTGTGGTCATCGCCCATGTCCGAACCGGCCATGTTCTGGTGCTTAACACAGGCAATACCCTGACGGATTTCCTTGCGCTGTACACCTTTAACGTAACCCAACATACCCTGGTCACCAAAGTACTCTTTAGCCAGATTGTCAGTAGACAGGGCCGCAGTGTGGTAAGTAGGCAGAGTGATCAAGTGATGGAAGATACCCGCTTCACGGGCTGCATCAGCCTGGAAGGTACGGATCTTGTCATCAGCTGCTGCTGACAGCTCAGAGTCGTCGTAATCGGCGCTCATCAGGTTGTCACGATCGTAGGCAGAAACGTCTTTACCTTCTTCAGTCCAGGCATCAAAGATCTGCTGACGGAAGTTTAAGGTCCAGTTAAAGGATGGGCTGTTGTTGTAAACCAGCTTGGCATCAGGAACCTGCTTTTTGATCTCATCCATCATCGCACCGATCTGGCGTACGTGTGGCTTTTCAGTTTCGATCCAAATTAAGTCAGCGCCGTTTTGTAGAGACGTCACACTGTCTAAGATACAACGCGCTTCACCGGTACCCTGTTTGAACTGGAACAAATTAGAAGGCAAACGCTTGGGACGTAATAGCTTGCCACCACGATTGATAACAACATCGCCATTGCCAAGGTCGGCTGCGTCGATCTCATCACAATCAAGGAATGAATTGTACTGGTCGCCCAAATCACCTGGCTCTTTAGTGACCGCGATTTGCTTGGTTAAGCCTGCACCCAAAGAGTCAGTACGAGCAACGATAACACCGTTATCTACACCCAGCTCAAGGAAGGCGTAACGAACAGCGCGAATCTTGGCAAGGAAGTCTTCATGAGGAACGGTAACTTTACCGTCCTGGTGACCACACTGCTTCTCGTCAGATACCTGGTTTTCAATTTGAATACAGCAGGCACCGGCTTCGATCATTTGCTTGGCCATCAGGTAAGTCGCTTCAGCGTTACCAAAACCTGCATCGATATCAGCAATAATGGGGACAACGTGTGTTCTGTGGTTATCAATTTTGTTTTGTGCTGCTTTTTCTGCAACCGCATCGCCAGCTTCACGGGCCGCATCCACTTCACGGAACAAGCCGCCAAGTTCACGGGCATCGGCTTGACGCAAGAAGGTGTAAAGCTCACCGATCAAAGAGGCAACCGATGTCTTCTCATGCATAGACTGATCAGGAAGAGGACCGAACTCGCTGCGCAAAGCCGCAACCATCCAGCCAGAAAGGTACAAGTAACGACGGTCAGTGTTGCCTTCAAAATGCTTCTTGATAGAAATCATTTTCTGTTGACCGATAAAACCGTGCCAGCAACCCAATGACTGAGTGTACTGAGAAGTATCATTGTCATAGCGCTCCATATCGGCACGCATAATATCGGCAGTATACTTGGCAATATCCAAACCGTTTTTGAATTTGTTCTGCGCACGCATACGGGCTACAGACTCAGGGTTAATGGCATTCCAGGAGCTGCCATTGCTTTCGCACAGGCTTGTGACCGCTGCGATATCGTTGGTGTAATCTGACATGGTATATCCTCTAAAATCAGGGCTGTGACTTGATGGCGTGAAGTCTAAGGCCTGCACCAAAATTTAGGAAATTTATAGTTTTTATTGTCAGCATTTCGCTGGCGAATAATGGTGACTACCGAAGATTTTAACAACCTAATCTCTTAGGTAAGTTGAAAAATGCCCCTTTGAACAGTCCGATTCAGTAAAAGTCGTCATATTTGCGAAATAATGCACAGACAAGGTCAGACCGGCCGCCCCTAATAAAAATCTTGGTTCAGGGACTAGCAATCCAAGCAAGATCATACTAAGTTATATCTTTTACCACCGGCATTTATCAGATGAATATATCTCGTATCGACTTGAATCTATTGGTCTATCTGGACGTCTTACTGCGCGAGCAGAACGTTACCAAGGCCGCAGATCAACTGGGTATCACTCAACCGGCGATGAGCAATAGCCTACGCCGGCTGCGTGATTTATTTAATGACCCACTGCTCATTCGCACCAGCCAGGGTATGAGCCCCACTGAACGGGCCCAGGAATTACAGCCTCAAGTCCGTGAAATTCTCAGCAATATCGAAAAAGCGGTTCAGCCCTCAGCCGAATTTAACCTCGCTGAGAGTGACCGGGTATTTCGCATTATGGCCAGTGATTATGCCGAATCGACCCTGATACCGGGCCTGCTAAAAGAAATTCGTGACAGCGCCCCCCATATCCGGCTGGATATCCTTACCCCCAGTGATGTGACCTTCCAGGATGTTGAAAAAGGTAAGGTCGATATGGCGATTAACCGCTTTGATTATCTGCCCCAGTCTTTTCACCAAGTCAATGTATGGCGGGATAACTTCACCTGCCTGATGAGCACAGACAACCCAATCCAGGACGAATTTACGCTGGACACCTATTTGGAAGCGCACCATATCTGGGTCAGCAAAACCGGTATGGGCGTGGGTGTCGGCATGAACCCCACTGATACCCAGCGACTGGGCTGGGTTGATGAAGCTCTGGCTGAGATTGATAGAACCCGGCATATCCGTGTTTTTACCCGTCACTACCAAGTGGCAGCCCTGCTGGCTGAGCAACCTGACCTGATCGCCACCCTACCTAAACAAGCGGCCCTACTGCATACCCGGCATGGTAATCTGATGATAAAGCCGCCCCCCTTCCCTATTGTGCCGATTGAATTAAAGATGGCTTGGAGCCCCCTGCTTCACCATAACCCAGGGCACACCTGGCTAAGGCGACTGATTGTTGATGTAGCACAGGGAATTGTAGCGAAGAGCAAGGCCTGAGCTATCAGCAGGCCTTTTATTCACTGAGTTTATACCCAATATGAAAACGATAAATTCGCTAAATCTTTGACCTCTCAGTAAAATCCTCCATCATTAAGTATTGCACCGAAGAACTTCTCTTAAGGTAATCCTATGACTCAGCGCACCCAACAGGGCGGCCTGCAAATCGCCGACGAACTATTCAACCTTATTAATAACGAGATTGCCCCCGGCACCGGTATTGAACCCGACCAATTCTGGACTGCCCTTGAACAAATACTGACGGATCTGGGCCCAAAGAATAAAGCCCTATTGACCAGGCGAGACCAGTTACAGGCACAGATTGATACGTGGCACCAAGCCAATGGTGCCGGTGATGCGGCCGCCTACAAAGCGTTTTTAACAGAGATTGGTTATTTGGTGGCTGAAGGCGAAGACTTTCACATCACCACAGACAGTGTTGAACCGGAAATCGCCACCCAGGCAGGCCCACAATTGGTTGTGCCTATTATGAATGCCCGCTTTGCCCTTAATGCAGCCAATGCTCGCTGGGGCAGTTTGTATGACGCACTCTATGGCACCGATGTCATTTCAGACGCCGACGGCGCAGAAAAAGGCGGCGCCTATAACCCGGTACGCGGCGACAAAGTTATCGCCTATGGCCGCACAGTTTTAGATAATGCCTGCCCACTGGCAGCAAGCTCCCACGACTCGGTGATTCACTATAGCGTGGTTGATGCACAACTACAGATCAAACTGATTGATGGCACCACCACCGCTCTGGCAGACCCAAAACAATTTATTGGCTACCAGGGAGATGCTGAAAACCCTGATGCCATTTTGTTAAAGCACAATAATCTACATATCGAAATTCAAATCGACCGCAGCCACCATATCGGCAAACATGATAGCGCCGGGGTAAAAGACATTTTAATGGAAGCCGCACTGACCACGATTATGGATTGTGAAGATTCCGTAGCCGCTGTCGATGCAGAAGATAAATCGATTGCCTATCGCAACTGGCTGGGTCTAATGAAAGGTGATCTGAAAGAAAGCTTGGAAAAAGGCGGCAAAACGATTGTTCGCACCATGAACCCGGATAGAGAATATACCGCAGCGGATGGCAGCACACTGGCATTAAAGGGTCGCAGTATGCTGTTTGTACGCAACGTAGGCCACTTGATGACCAACCCTGCCATTCTCGACAAAGATGGCAACGAAATCCCTGAAGGGATTATGGACGGCATGGTCACTTCACTGGCGGCCATCCATGATCTAAAGGGCACAGGCAGCTTAAAAAACTCTACCGCCAACAGCATTAATATTGTAAAACCTAAAATGCATGGCCCTGAAGAAGTCGCCTTTACCAATGAATTATTCGGACGTATCGAAGACGCACTTAAGCTACCTCGCAATACCTTAAAAGTCGGCATTATGGATGAAGAGCGCCGCACCTCGGTTAACTTAAAAGAATGTATCCGTGCCGCCAGCGAACGGGTGGTATTTATCAATACCGGTTTTCTTGATCGCACCGGCGATGAGATTCATACCAGCATGGAAGCCGGCCCCTTTGCACCCAAAGGCACATTGAAAACCATGACATGGATTGGCGCCTACGAAGACCAAAATGTTGATTTGGGTTTGGCCTGCGGTTTACAGGGCAAAGCGCAAATCGGCAAAGGCATGTGGCCTGAGCCTGACAATATGACCAAGATGATGGAGACCAAGATTGGCCACCCCAATGCCGGTGCCAATACTGCCTGGGTTCCCTCCCCCACCGCAGCCACCTTACACGCACTGCATTACCACCAGGTTAATGTGCAAACTAAACAGGAAGAATTAAAATCCCGCACCCGTGCCAGCGTCGATGATATTCTCACTATTCCATTATTAGGCGAACAAACCCTAACCGCAGAGGCTATCCAAAAAGAATTGGACAATAACTGCCAGGGGATTTTGGGTTATGTGGTGCGCTGGGTTGACCAGGGCGTTGGCTGCTCAAAAGTACCTGACATTAATAATGTTGGCCTCATGGAAGACCGCGCTACACTGCGAATTTCCAGCCAGCATATTGCTAATTGGTTACGCCATGGAATTTGTTCAGAGGAACAGGTTTTAGAAACCCTTAAGCGTATGGCCTCCGTCGTTGATTTACAAAATGCCGCTGACCCGGCCTATATCACTATGGCACCCGGTTTTGACACCATTGCTTTTGAAGCTGCCTGTGATTTAGTGTTGAAAGGCTGTGAGCAACCCAACGGTTATACCGAGCCAGTTCTGCATAGAAAGCGACTGGCATTAAAAGCCGGATAAACAACGGCGCATAAAAAAAGCAACGGGCTTTAGCGAAGAGATACCCCTTCACTAAAGCACCGCTGCCTTGGCTTAAGCGGATTTAGCAGTTTCCTATTCAGCAGTTTCCTATAGCGTCCTCCTTATCAACAAAGCCGTTTCTTGCTCGTTCGATGGCAATACGCTGGTAAACCTCTTCACGGTGTACCTGGATATTTCTAGGCGCCTCAATACCGAGCCTGACCTGCATCCCCTGCACGCCAAGCATGGTTATCGATATCTGCTCACCAATCCTGATTTTTTGTCCAATAGATCTGGTTAAGATCAGCATAATACTCTCCTTAGTGTTCCCTTTTTGCTAATGAATAATAGGTGCCTAAACAGCACTTTCGTCGACAGGGAATACATCATCCAGGGAGCAATCGGCGCCCGCTGAACGCAATGCCATTACAATTTTTTTGCAATCCTCAATATCAGGTGTTCTTGCACAAAGTTCATACATACCAATGCGGCTCTGACTCCAATCACCGCAAATGGCGCCCAACTGTCTCTGACTTAAACCTGCAACTTTCCTGTAGCGGGCAATAAAGTTCATCACGTCCTCCCTGTATAGACGAAAACGTAATATATCACGAAGCGTGTGCTTATCAATAAAAAATCCCGACTCGTGATATTAATTTTAATCACGCTCCGTGTTTTTTATGCTATATTTTCGATTATGGAAATGCCCAAAAGGATTAAAGCCGCAAGGTTGCACTTAGCCAAAACCCTCGATCGTAAAGTCTCCCAAAAAGAATTGGGCGAGATGTGTGGTGGCTGGAGTCAAAACCGCCTCAGTAATTATGAGGCCGGCACTCGAACAGCTTCATTGGCTGACTGCTTAACTATTGCAAAGATTACCGGTGTCCGTATTGAGTGGCTGCAACTGGAGAGTGGGCCAATGCTGCAAAGTATGATTTCTGAAGAGCCCAGCTATTACGCCATGAGCCCGCCGATTATCGAGTGGGACGAGATTGACGATTTTCTTGCTGACCCGAGCAGCTTTGATCTGATCAAGAAGCCCATATCCCCTTTTAAAGTGAATGACAAAAAGGCTTTTGCTGTGATTCTGGATACGGCTACCTCGCATAAATACAGCAGGCCAAAAACCGCCGTGATTATTCCTCTGGAAGAAAACGAAGACCTTAGCAACAAAGAAGTGATGTGCCGAGATAAAACAACGGGCGAAAAGGCGCTGAAAATTTATACCACCGTGCTGGGTGCAATCAACCTGATTGATCCAGAAGAAATCTTACCGCCACTGGTGATGGCAGTGGATGGCGATCTGGAAATCATTGGTCGAGTCGCCATCAAATACGAGTAGCTTGTTACTGACTCAACGCCGCCAGCAGGTTTTTTATTTCCCGTTGTAATTCTTCGTCGTTAACCTTATCCGCCAGGCTGTCCGCCACCTGCGCTGCTGCCAGCGCTTTTTCCAAACGATGCTCGTCAGGGAAATCTGCCTCTTCAAATAATAGTAAGGCCATCGCATAGTTGATAGAAACGATATAGTCGTAGGCATCTATAGCCTCGGCATAAGCCAGAGCCTTTTGGTAAATCAGCAACGCCTCGGCACAATCCCCGGTAAAATCTGCCAAGGTCTCCCACTGCACCGGATGGTTTTTTACCGTATCGCCTTCATGCTCTTCACACAGGGTTTTTAATTGCTGGTACAGGCGATCAAACAACGCATCATTGTCACTCTCTGCTGCATCCATCATTTCACCCGCCAGGGCATATACTTGCTTATACAATTTGGTATTCATCAAAATCTTCACTATTGACAGGACTAAAGGTTTTCTATGATAAGGCTTATCTGTAGAATTTGCGCCTTATTGTATTTCTTATTCGATTAAACAATGGAAGATCACCATGGGCAGAGCCTACCAAAACCGTAAAGAGTCAATGGCCAAGACCTCCGACGCCAAAGCCAAGGTCTATAGCCGTTACGGCCGCGAAATCTATGTATGCGCCAAAGCTGGCGGCGTAGAACCCGATGGTAACCTGGCCCTGCGCGGCCTGATTGATCGCGCCAAAAAAGACCAGGTACCTTCCCATGTGATTGAAAAAGCCATCGAAAAAGCCAAAGGCGGCGGCGGTGAAGATTTTTCCCCGGCTCGCTACGAAGGCTTTGGCCCCGGTGGCTGCATGGTGATTGTGGATTGCCTGACCGACAACCCCAACCGCACCTTTGGCGATGTGCGCCAGTGCTTTACCAAAACCAAAACCAAAATCGGTACCCAAGGTAGTGTGAGCCATATGTTCGACCACAGCGCTATCTTTGTGTTCGATGGCGACGATGAAGAAGGCGCCCTTGAAGCCCTAATGATGGCCGATGTAGATGTGTCGGATATTGAATGCGAAAGCGGTAAAATCACGGTATTCGCTCCCCATACTGACTACTTCAAAGCCAAACAGGCCCTGATTGAGGCTATTGAAGGTGTTGACTTTGATGTCGATGAAATCCAGTTTATTCCACAAAATACGGCACCTCTGGCCGGTGATGATATTGCCCTGATGGATACCTTTCTGGCGATGCTCAACGATTTGGACGATGTACAAAACGTCTATCACAGCGCCGAATTGTGACCCAGATCGCAAAAAATCGTGTACTTTTTAACCAAAAAGCCTATACTTCGAGCTTATATCACAGGCAGAAACAGGACACCCTGAAGTAGAGGTTATTATGGTAGACGCAGTTAGCAGCACCCCGGCTCAGCCCACACCGCCACCTGCACAGCAGGCACCACCGCCACCGCAGCAAGAACAGGCCGAGATCACCGTTGACCAGGAACCTGTACAGCGAACAGAAGCCCCACAGGAAGATGCCGCTGCCAACCAGCAACCGGAAGCCCAACAGCAGCCTGACCCTGATGACCAGCTAGGTCGACAAATAGATATCAAAGCTTGATTGCCCACGAATCAAGCAGCCATAAAAAAACCGCCAGCTGGCGGTTTTTTTATGGCTGTAAACCAGCACTTAATTAATCGTTGCCATAGCAGGAGCCATTGCAGCGACAGCACCTTTATCTGGCTCAACTGTGTCCAGTGACAAGCGATGACGCTTATCCACTTCGCCACTAACATAAGTCACAGCACCTTCGGCAACGACAACCATTAACTCTGTGCGCTTGGCATCGGTAGCAGAAATCACATGCTCACCCGCTGGCAGGTGCAGCCCAATGACGGCATCTTTTGACAACTTACCCACCCGAATACCATCAACCATAATGCGGTAACTCATGGCCGAGCGGTCTACTCCGCGGTAGATAACCAGATTGTGCTCCTTCGCCTGATCGGCAGACGGCTCGCCAGCAAGAGCTATATTTGCCATCATAGTGGACATCAATACGGCACCAATAACGATTAACTGACCCATCAACTTTTTCATAACGCTCTCCTGATTGACCTGCTTATCAGGCCCTTACTTATTGAATGTGGGGCTATTCTATGTCTCAATAGATCAGTCGTAAATTGCACATATATCAACAACAACTGTCTATTTATGAACATTGACGACAGCCAATAGATGTACCACTGTGCATTATCATTTTGTGGAGAAAGCTCTTGAGAGATTGGGAAAACTTACGCTATTTTCTGGCAGTAGCCAGGCAAGGCACAGTGTCCGGCGCCTCCCGGGAATTGGCAGTTAGCCATTCCACCGTGCTAAGGCGCATCGAACAATTTGAAACCATCCTTGGCAGCAAGCTGTTTAAAAAACTCCAACGGGGCTATGAGCTAACCGCAGCCGGAGAAAAGCTGTTTGCAGAGGGCCAGCATATTGAAATAGATATCGACCGGGTGATCTCACAGGCCAAAGGCCAGCACGATGTTACCCAGGGCAAACTGCGTATTTCGCAGCCAGAAATAGGCATACTCAATATCTACCCACTGTACGCAGAATTTAAACGCCAACACCCTGACATTACTCTGGAAATACAGAGCACCATGCAGGCCCTGAATGTGGCGCAACAGGAAGTGGATATTGTTTTTCGTATCTCAAAACAACCACCCGACCTGCTGGTTGGACGCTGCCTGGGCACCATCAAGGCCAAAGCTTATGCCAGCAAGCATTACCTTAAGCAGCTACCCAAAAACAGCAGCCCCGATAATTATGACTGGATTAAATGGC
Organism: Oceanicoccus sagamiensis; assembly: GCF_002117105.1. Taxonomy (GTDB): domain Bacteria; phylum Pseudomonadota; class Gammaproteobacteria; order Pseudomonadales; family Dasaniaceae; genus Oceanicoccus; species Oceanicoccus sagamiensis. The sequence continues at coordinate 823,553 of NZ_CP019343.1, forward strand.
ATATGCCCAGCGGTATTCCCTCGACCAACTGGCTAAAGGATAACTATCCCAATGCACGTATTGTATTTAGCACCCCCCATATGCCAGATGTGGTGAGCGCCATCCATAGCGGGATTGGGGTCGGTTTTATGTCCAGCCATGAAGCCGCAAAATATAGAGGGCTGGTAGAAATGTTCGACGGGGAAATTATCGCCGACTATAAACTCTGGATGCTAACCCATCGAGATCTGCGTAATAGCGAACGGGTAAAAACTTTTATGCGTTTTATGGCAGAGAATCTAATACTTGATTAAAAAAACGCTGGACCCTGTAGGGTGGATTACAATCCACCAAACCCAGCCAAGAGCCAGTCATAATCGGTGGATTATAATCCACCCTACGATTTGCCTCGGGCAGCTATGCGCTGCTGCGAGATTGACAACCAGGAGACAACGATGGATTTTAAAAAGATAAAACTGTATCACTACCCAGCCACCCGTAGCTCAAGGGTGAAATGGGCGCTCTATGAAACCGTAGGGGATAACTTTGAAGAAGAAGTCGTCTCACTCTATGAAGGTGAACAGTACACCCCGGAGTATATGCAAATAAATCCCAACCATTCTGTGCCTGCACTGGAAATCACGTTTGCCAATGGCGATAAAAAACATATGTTAGAAAGTAGCGCTATGGTTAGCTTTCTCGCAGAGGCTTTTCCGGAAAAAAATCTGACTCCAACCGCACAATTTTCTAGTGAACGGGCCGACTACCACCAAATGCTAATGTTTGCTGCCAGCCCTATTGACATGATGCTTTGGCAAATTCGGGTGCATGAACATGTATTAGGCCCCGACGAAAAAGATCAGCAGACAGCACAACGTTACCGACATAAGTTTCAAACGGAAGTAGAACCGCAACTGATCAAGCGATTACAGGCCCACGATTTTATTTGCGGCAATACCTTTACCGCCGCCGATATTGTGATGGGACACTGTGTGATGTGGGGGAAAATGTATGGCATGTGTGAAGACGAGGCCTTTAGTAGCTATTTATCACACCTCTCTAAAAGAGCGGCGTTTTTGCAAGCTTATGCCGACGCAGGAAAATTTGACCCGGTGCCGCCGAAAGGAGCCAAACCCAGCGGGCTATTTACCGGCTAAGCGCCCACAAAAAAGGCCGCTAATATGCGGCCTTTGTTAATGTCCCGGGTATTATTTAAAACCCAATACATCCTGCATATCAAATAGCCCCTTATCCTGGGCAGCCACCCAAACCGCCGCGCGAATAGCACCGCGACCAAAGCTCATTCTGGAACTGGCTTTATGGCCAATTTCAATACGTTCGCCGTCAGCCATATACATAACGGTATGATCACCGACCACATCACCACCACGAATGGTCGCAAAACCAATTTCATTATCGGTTCTTGGACCGACCTGACCTTCACGGGATAATACGGCAACCTCTTTAAAATTGCGCTCATGCCCTTCGGCAACCGCTTCGCCTAAACTTAAGGCCGTACCGGATGGGGCATCGACTTTATGGCGGTGGTGGGCTTCAACAATTTCCACATCGTAATCATCACCTAAAATAGCCGCCGCTTCTTTCGCCAATTTAAAGCAGAGATTAACGCCGGTACTAAAGTTAGTCGCCATACAAATCGCTGACTGATTAGCTGCATCCGCAATCAGGGTTTTATCTTCATCGGTACAACCTGTAGTACCAATAATCATTTTTTTACCCGCAGCGGAGCAAGCCTTAGCATTCGCCACCGTTGAAGCTGGCGTCGTAAAATCTACCAACACATCAAAATCATTGATAACGGCATTCACATCACCAACAATGATCACACCGTTTTTTCCAAGACCCGCCAACTCACCCGCATCAGCACCAATGGCAGGGCTTTCTGACCATTCGATAGCGGCAGTTAATGTTGCATTGGCATTTTGGTCAATCGCTTCAATCAGGGTTTTTCCCATTCGACCTGCGGCACCGGTAACAGCAATTTTTATAGTCATAATGATCTCTAAGTAGGGTGGATTAAAATCCACCGTAAGCCTCCACTGGATTCCCACTCTCGCGGGAATGACGGGGTTTATATTTTCATATCGTCAAAAAAGTTTTTTACACCCTCAAACCATGAGTTTTTACGGGGTGACTGATTACCTTCTTTTTCAAAAGATTCCTGAAGCTGTTTAAATAATTCCTTTTGATGCTTGGTGAGGTTAACCGGGGTTTCCAGCGTTACACGACATAATAAATCACCGGTAGAACCACCTCGCACCGGTGTTACACCCTTACCACGCAAACGGAATAATTTACCGGTTTGCGTTTCTGCAGGGATTTTTAATTTAACCCGGCCATCCAATGTCGGCACTTCAAGCTCACCGCCCATCGCCGCATCGATAATACTGATGGGCACTTCACAGTAAAGATGTTTGCCATCACGTTCAAAAATTTTGTGCTCGCGAACATTCATCTGTACAAATAAATCACCAGGAGGGCCACCATCAGGGCCAGCTTCACCTTCACCGGTTAAGCGAATACGATCACCGGTATCAACGCCTGGCGGTACTTTAACTGACAGGGTTTTGGTTTCTTCAATCAAGCCCTGACCATGACAACTGCTACAAGGGTCTGAAATCATCTTGCCCTTGCCGCGACAATTAGGACAGGTTTGCTGTACCGAGAAAAAGCCCTGCTGCATACGTACCTGACCCACACCACCACAGGTGGTACACGTCACTGGCGAGCTACCTTTCTTGGCACCGGAACCATCACAGGGTTCACAGGCGACCAAGGTCGGTACACGAATTTTGACTTCGGTACCCTTTACAGCCTCTTCTAGATCTATATCCAGATTGTAGCGTAAGTCACTACCGCGAGCCGGGCCACGACTGCGGCCACCGCCACCTCCGCCGCCAAACATATCGCCAAACACATCACCAAAAATATCACTAAAGTTACCCGCTCCAGCGCCACCAAAACCGCCGGCGCCGGCATTGCCACTTACCGCATCATGGCCATACTGGTCATAGGCACTGCGCTTCTGGGCATCGGACAACACTTCATAGGCTTCAGAGGCTTCTTTAAATTTCTCTTCCGCTTCTTTGTCGTCCGGATTGCGATCAGGGTGAAACTTCATCGCCACACGACGATAGGCTTTTTTGATATCTTTTTCTGATGAATCCCGGTCTACACCGAGGATTTCGTAATAATCACGCTTGGACATAAATGATGACTTCGTTAGTATTGGTATGACTAAATTTTTTAAACACAAACGCGGGAACTAGTCCCGCGTGTGGTTATCGTCATTCCCGCCCCCGACACATGCCCTCAAGGGCAGGCTTCGACAGGAATCTGGATTCCCGCTTTCGCGGGAATGACGGCAGCTTACTTGTTGTCTTCTTTAACTTCTTCAAACTCGGCATCAACAACATCATCGCCTGCAGCACCGTCGTCTTGCTGGGCATCAGCACCTGCGTCCGCGCCACCTTCAGCTTGAGCTTGAGCCGCCTGCTCTTCATACATCTTTTGAGCCAGAGGGCCAGAAGCTTCAGTCAGTTTTTGCGTTGCCGCTTCCATTGCTGCTTTGTCGTCGCCAACCACCGCTTCTTCTGCTTCTTTAACCGCAGCTTCAATGGCAGCTTTCTCTTCATCAGAAGCTTTATCACCGGCTTCTTCTAAAGTTTTCTTAGTGGCGTTGATTAAGCCTTCCAAGGTGTTACGGGCAGTGACTAACTCTTCAAACTGCTTATCGGCTTCAGCGTTAGCTTCAGCATCCTGTACCATTTGATCGATTTCATCATCAGACAAACCGGAAGACGCGGTAATACGGATAGACTGCTCTTTACCTGTGGCCTTATCTTTTGCACCTACATGCAAAATACCGTTGGCATCCAAATCAAAGGTAACTTCAATTTGTGGCATACCACGAGCCGCCGGTGGAATATCGGCCAGGTCAAAACGCCCCAGTGATTTGTTACCAGAAGCTTGCTTACGCTCACCCTGAACAACATGAATCGTTACCGCGGACTGGTTGTCTTCAGCGGTTGAGAAAATCTGCGACTTCTTAGTAGGAATCGTAGTGTTTTTCTCAATCAGTGCAGTGGCAACACCGCCCATGGTTTCGATACCCAGAGTTAGAGGTGTAACGTCTAATAGCAATACGTCTTTAACGTCACCACTTAGTACACCCCCTTGAATCGCTGCACCCATGGCAACCGCTTCATCAGGGTTAACATCTTTACGTGGCTCTTTACCAAAGAACTCAGCAACCTTGGCTTGTACCAAAGGCATACGCGTCTGACCACCCACCAAAATCACATCGTCGATTTCGCTGGTAGAAAGATCAGCATCTTTAAGCGCAAGTTTTAATGGCTCTAAAGATTTGGCGACCAGATCTTCAACCAAAGATTCCAACTTGGCACGGGTCATTTTCACAACCAAGTGCTTAGGACCAGAACCGTCAGCAGTGATGTATGGCAAGTTAACTTCCGTTTGCTGTGAAGAAGACAATTCGATTTTGGCTTTTTCAGCAGCTTCTTTTAAACGCTGCATGGCCAGAGGATCACCTTTAAGATCCATATTGTTTTCTTTCTGGAACTCTTCCGCCAAATACTCAATTAAGCGCATATCGAAATCTTCACCACCAAGGAATGTATCACCGTTGGTAGACAGTACTTCAAACTGGTGCTCGCCATCGACTTCGGCAATTTCAATCACAGAGATATCAAACGTACCACCACCTAAATCGTATACTGCGATAGTGTGGTCGCCTTTGGCTTTGTCCATACCGTAGGCAAGTGCCGCAGCTGTTGGCTCATTGATAATACGCTTAACTTCAAGACCGGCAATCTTACCGGCGTCTTTAGTTGCCTGACGCTGTGAATCATTAAAGTAAGCAGGAACAGTAACAACCGCTTCGGTTACTGGCTCACCAAGATATTCTTCGGCGGTCTTTTTCATCTTCATTAAGATTTCAGCAGACACTTGAGGTGGTGCCATTTTCTCACCACGGGCTTCAACCCAGGCGTCGCCATTGTCGGCAGCTGAAATCGTGTAAGGCACCATAGAGATATCTTTTTGTACAACATCGTCTTTAAATTTACGGCCGATTAAACGCTTAACCGCAAACAAGGTGTTAGTTGGGTTGGTAACAGCTTGGCGCTTGGCGCTCTGGCCAACCAGAATTTCACCATCATCGGTATAACCAATGATTGAAGGTGTGGTGCGATCGCCTTCGGCATTCTCAATAATCTTGCTAGTGTCGCCGTCCAGTACTGCAACACATGAATTAGTGGTGCCTAAATCGATACCGATGATTTTACCCATTGCTCTTTCTCCAATTTTCAACTGGCGAGTTATGCCAGAACTTTAATTTCAATGAATGCTGTTGATGCTTCTCTATATTGGTGCGAATTTGATCATTTCAAGTCCACACGACTGATATGTGTTTCTCTTTAGCCAATAGCTGCGCGAATTACGCGTTTTCGTCTACCGAACCGGCTGCTGCTTTGGATACCATCACCATAGCTGGGCGCAATAGGCGCTCATTCAGGGTATAGCCCTTCTGCATCACCAGTGTGACCGTGTTAGGTTCGACATCGGGGTTCTCTACCATCGACATGGCTTGGTGAAACTGCGGATCGAAGGGCTCGCCAACGGGGTCCAGCTGCTTCACGTTAAATTTTCCCAGAGTATCGACCAGCGTCTTCTGGGTTAGCTCTACACCCTCAGCCAATGGCTTAACGGCTTCATTATCCTTATCAGCGGCATCTAAAGCGCGCTCCAGATTATCCGCTACACCCAGCAATTCTGAGGCAAACTTCTCCAGTGCGAACTTACGGGCTTTATCAATCTCACCTTCTGCGCGACGTTTGATATTTTGGGCTTCCGCCATGGTTCTCAGGGCGTCATCTTTAGTTTTCGCCAGCTCTTCCTGCAAAGCTTCAATCACGGCTTCCTGGCTTGGACCCTCTTCTGCGGCACCTTCTACGGCTTCCTCTGTGACTTGCGCCTCTTCTATAACACCCTCAGCAGGCTGCTCAGTATTCTCAGTGTCAATTTCTGGGTTTGTGGTTTCTTCGTTGGACACGGCTTTCTCCGGTTTTTACTCTCTGGCCAAACACGTTAACTGACCTGCTATATGGGGGCATCAAAAGGCAATTCAAGGGCAATAATGAAGGAGATCATACAGAATTGAATTTTACTTATAATTCAATGACTTAAATTAATAAATACGAAGGATAATCAGGACTTTTTCAGCGCCAGGCTAAGGATTTGGGCGGTGATATCCACCATTGGGATAACCTGCTCGTAGGCCATACGTGTAGGGCCGATAACGCCTAGCATCCCAAGATTGTCGCCACCGGTCTGGTAAGGGGCGGTAATCAAGCTAAATCCGCCCATCATATCGTAGCCCGCCTCCTCGCCGATAAAGATTTGCACTCCCTCAGCTTGCAGACTGCGGTCCACCAAATCGAGGATATCTTTCTTTTGTTCGAAGGCAGCAAATAGCTCCTGAAGACGCTCCATATCCTCCGCGGAGGTGGCGCTGACCAACTGACTTTCTCCGGCAACCACATACTCGGTATCCGAGCCTTCGTCTTCTTGCTCAAAGGCTTTGCTGGCAAGGTCCAGAGTAGTTTGCATATAGCTATCGATAGAGTCTTTATCCTGCTGCATGGCCGCTACGACACCGCGGCGAATCTCCGCTAACCCCTTACCGGCATAGCGCTGGTTAACAATCAGGGTAGCCTGCTGTAATTCTATCTCGCTGTATTCACGGGCCGTATGCACTACCCGATTTTGTACTTCACGCTCATTGATCACCAAAATCACCAACACGCGATTACCTGACAGGGGTAAAAACTCTACCTGCCGCAGGGCTTGTTTTTCTGGCTTGGGTACCGTGACCAGGCCTGCCTGAGAAGTGATTGAAGACAGCAATTGCGAGGCGGTCTGAACCAGCTCCGTGGGGCTTTTATCAGGATCCAGCTCCAACTCCAGATTGTGAATAGCCTGATCGGTAATCGGCTGCATGGTAATCAGACTATCGACAAATAAACGGTAGCCCTGTGTGGTGGGTATTCTTCCTGCTGAGGTATGGGGAGACGTGATCAACCCACGCTCTTCAAGATCGGACATCACATTGCGAACAGTAGCCGGACTTACCGGCAGGCCAGAGTCATCTAACAAACTGCGTGAGCCCACCGGCTGGCCGTCACGAATATAACGCTCGACCAAAGTCTTAAGCAACAGCTGTGCTCTTTCCGTTACGATATCTGCGGTCATACCCGCCCCTGTTATATTTTTATAAGGGGGATTCTAGCCGATATTCGCTGCCGCTGAACAGCTATGTAAAGAAGTTAAAAGTGAGACTCTATCCCCAGACAATCATGCGACAATCCAAGCCATCAATTTGATAATAACAAGCGAAGATCGGGAGTATCATCATGAGCATTGCACACCCCTGGCTGGAAGAAACCCCCTGGCCCACCACACTATTAAGTAAACAGCAACTGGAAGCCAAAATTGAGCGTATCAGCACGCTCACCAATATTGGTTATATGGGCACCGTTAGAAAAGACGGCAGCCCGATTGTGAGCCCGGTGGAATTCTATGCTCACCACCTCGCCCTGTATATTTTTCCCCAGCCCAATAGCCCCAAAGTGAAAGCGATTAAACGTGACCCCAGAATTTCTTTTGCGGTGGCCAACCCCATGGCTGGCTGGGCCTGCGTAATGGGGGCACAGTTTTTTGGTAAAGGCACGCTACTCGATCCGGGTACACCGGAATGGGAAGAAGGGATGAAAGTCTTCAAATACCCCGCCTCCAACTTTGAGATGGGCCGGGATTTTGATCGCCTGCCGCCGGGCCAGCTATTGCGTATCGACCCTGATCGTATTGTCTATACCGAGCATATGCTACGTAAGGAAGGCTATGCCCCTCGCCAGATATGGCATAAGGATAAAGATGTGCAGGCCAATCAAGGGAAATATGCTGGCACCTAAACCCGGGACGTTTTCGCGCAGGCTGCTGTTCCCGCCTGCACGTATTACTGCACGGACCAAACAGTTTAGTAGGGTGGATTATAATCCACCGGTTATGACGGCCCCTGACTGAGTTTGGTGGATTTTAATCCACCCTGCGTTCGGCCTTTACTGAGCCAAAAACCTCTATGGGCTTTACAGGCTGACGTTACATGGTGCCTGACCTTATTTTAGGCGGTTGTCACCGGTAGCAACGTACCTGCGCAGGAATAACATACTGAAAAAGACACTGGACAAACCACTGTATATACAACCATAATACTGTATAAATAAACAGATTATGGAAATCAGCCATGTTAGTCGATCTCAGCGTTAATAACTTTGCCATTGCCGCGGAACTTGAAATGGAATTTAACCGGGGCATGACCGTCATTACCGGCGAAACCGGGGCCGGTAAATCCATTATGCTGGACGCGCTGGGCTTGGCTCTTGGCGATAGAGCCGACGCTGGGGTAGTCCGCAGCGGCACCGAACGCGCCGATATCCATGCCCTGTTTGATATTTCCGCGATTAAAGATGCAAAGCAATGGCTACAAGAACACGACCTGTTAGATGGTAGCGACTGCCTGCTGCGTCGGGTTATTACCAAAGAGGGCCGCTCCCGCGGCTATATCAATGGCCGTCCTGTCACTCTGCAAGACCTCAAATCTCTGGGCGAAATGCTCATTGATATCCACAGCCAACACGCCCATCAATCACTGCTTAAAAAAGACCAGCAACGCCGCCTGCTAGATGAATTTGCAGGCTTGGGTGATAACACCACCAAGCTAAAGGCCATTGCCAAACAGTTTCAACAGGCACAGCAGCGGCTCACCACTCTGGAAAGCAACCGCAGCGAACAAAGCGCCCGGGCACAGTTATTAGGCTACCAAGTGGATGAACTGGATAAGCTTGAATTAATCGACGGCGAACTGGAAAATCTGGAACAAGAACAAAAACAACTGGCCAATGGCGAGCAAATCCAGCAGGCCTGCCAGCACACCATCGCCCTTTGCAGTGAGGGTGAACTTAATGTTGTGAGTATTTTAAATCAGGCCCTGCGCTCGCTGGGTGAGATTCCCGTTAAAAGCCAATCACTTGATGAAGCCTCACAACTGCTGAGCAGCGCATTAATTCAAGCCGAAGAAGCCAATAGCGAATTACAACATCATCTGGACAGCTTTGAGCTGGACCCGGAGCGTTTACACGCGGTAGAAAACCGCCTTAGCACCATCTATGACATTGCCCGTAAACACCATATACAACCGGCGCAATTGCCCGAACTTCATCAGGGCCTGCAAGCCGAACTGACTAGTATTGCCGGTAGCGATGAAGAAATTGAGCAACTGCAACAACAGCTGACAGAGACGGAGCAACAGTACCAAGCCCTTGCGACCAAAATTAGCAAAAAGCGTAAAACCGCCGCCAAAAAATTACAAAAGCAAGTAGAGGCCCAGCTTGAGCAGTTGGCCATGGCTAACTGTAGCTTTAGTATCGATCTGGCCCCACGGGCGGATAACAGCCCCCATGCCAACGGCAATGAAGATATTGCCTTTTTGGTCAGCACCAACCCGGGCCAGCAGCCCGCCGCCCTTTCCAAAATCGCCTCCGGTGGTGAGCTATCAAGAATCAGCCTGGCAATTCAGGTTATTACCGCTAAAACCAGCGCAATCCCTACTCTGGTGTTTGATGAAGTGGATGTAGGTATTGGTGGCGCTGTCGCAGAGGTGGTGGGTAATTTATTGCAGGAATTGGGCGAACGTGGGCAGGTACTTTGTGTAACTCATCAACCCCAGGTTGCCTCCAAAGGTCACCAGCACCTTTATGCCAGCAAAACGGCGAGTAAGAAAAGTGTTAGTACCCAACTGGAAGAACTTAGCGATAAAAAGAAGATTGAGGAAATTGCCCGGATGCTGGGCGGCATTGCGATTACCGATCAATCGCTGGCCCATGCCAAAGAAATGCTATCGCACTAAACCTATCGACATACCCGCCTGCACGCTTTGCTGTTCAGGACAAATTTTGTAGGGTGGATTATAATCCACCGATTATGACGGCTCTTGGCCGGGTTTGGTGGATTATAATCCACCCTACAATACGTGGGCCTTATTTTAGGTAGTTATCCTGACAGCGACCTGTATGCAAGGGAATGGCAGAGGAGTTTGGGGCCGGTTATTTTTTGGGTTTTACGTAGAGCACCAGGCTGTGGTCAACAATCTCAAAGCCATGTTCTTCCGCTAACTCATGCTGGCGCTGCTCAATCACATCGTCAACAAACTCGATCACTTGATTGCTTTCCAGGCAGACCATATGGTCATGGTGCTCACCCTTGGCCATCTCAAAGACCGAATGACCTCCTTCAAAATTATGCCTAACCACAAGACCTGCGGTTTCAAACTGGGTCAGTACCCTGTAAACGGTTGCCAGGCCAACATCCTCGCCCGACTCCAGCAGGGACTTATAGACATCTTCAGCACTAAGGTGGTGATTATCTTCTTCTGCCTGCTCCATAAGCTGCAAAATCTTTACCCGCGGCAAAGTCACTTTCAGGCCGGCTTTGCGTAGTTCTTGATTTTCCACTGTCATATTGAAGGTCGCCTTAGCGTTAAAGAATAGTTTGGGGTATTATCCACGTCACAGTATTAGAGTGAAAGCCAAATGCCAAAATTTATTACTATTATCGCCCTGCTAGCCATCAGCAGCCTGCTTGGAGCCTGTAGTACCCTACAATTTCCAGGGGTATACAAAATTACCGTAGAGCAGGGCAATGTGATCACCCAGGAAATGGTCGACCAGCTTAAACCCGGTATGTCTAAAGACCAAGTGGAATATATTATGGGCACCCCGCTGATTCGAGATTCCTTCAATGCCGAGCGCTGGGACTATGTCTACAGTATCCGCCGAGGTGATGAAGTCCGCAAAGAATACCGTATGACCATTTTCTTTAAGGCCGATAGCCTGGACTACTTTACCGGCGACTTTATCCCCACTGCTATTACCGAGCAAGCGGAACAATCTGCTGAAACCGAAGCAGCAGCCGACCAGACGGTCAAAGACAGCTAAGTTTAAATCAGTTTAAGCGTCTTTAGCCGCTGCTTTCTCAGCCTTCACTTTGGCTGCGCGAGCTTTACGCACCTCTTTCGGGTCCGCAATCAAGGGCCGATAAATCTCTACTCGATCGCCCTCTTTAACCACTTCTTGCTGTGGTTTGGGTACCGCTTTACCAAACACCCCCATTTTGGCAGAAGCCAAATCCAGTTCGGGGAATTGGCCGACAATACCGGATTGCTCTGCCGCTGCAAACACCGTAGTACCTTCGGCGACTTCAACAGCAATAATTTGCTGCTTATGGGGCAAGGCGTAGGTCACCTCAACTTTAATCATGCCATTACTCATAAGGGGTTAACTCATTACTCACTTTGATGCACAGCGTGGGCCCTTTTAACCAGGGCATCCACCAAATCATCGGCCATGGGGTTAAACAGAGTTTTAACCGCCATGCTTAATAATCTATTGCTAATGGTAAATCTCAGCTGCAAGCTTACCTTGCAGGCAGAATCACTCAATGGCTGAACTGTCCAAATTCCAGCAAAATCATCAAAAGGGCCATCAACCAGGGTCATTTCTACTGTCGTTGGGCGTTGCAGACGATTTCGGGTAGTCAGACTATGACGTAAACCCGCCTTGGCTAAGTCCAACCGGGCCTCCATAAATTCACCCTGCTCATCGTCACCCTCAGCCAATACCTCCGTGCCCACGCAACCCTCCATATATTGGGGGTAAGCCGTCACATCGTTGATCAACGTGTAGACGCTGTCAGCCGCATAAGGCAATAAGGCACTGCGGTTAATTTCCGTCATAGCTGGGCATCATTATTAAACTAACTGGGTTTTAAGCCACGGGTAAAGTGACCATAAAAACACCACTAATACACCGGGCGCGGCAATATACCGCAAAAGCCAACGCCAAAGCCAAAATATTTGCGGGCTTTCTACGTACAACTCATCACGCAGGACTTCTTTGCGCATTTTCCAACCCACAAACAGGGCAATAAGTACGCCTCCTATCGGCAACAACAGATTGGCAGTGACAAAGTCCAGCAAGTTAAAGACTGACATACCAAATACTTCAATATGCTGCCAGATATTAAACGAGAAGATGGTCACCAAACCCAGCAACCACACCACAATAATCATAACCACGGCAGCCGCTGGGCGCCACCAGCGAAACTGCTGTGCCAGCCAGGACGTGGCTGGTTCTAGCAGGGCCACACCCGAGGTAATTGCCGCCAAAGAGACCATCAGAAAAAACAGCGCCCCAAAATAATTGCCATAGATCATATTGCCAAAACCGTAAGGCATCGCCACAAACATCAAACCCGGCCCCATCGCAGGCGCCATATTCAAACTGAAAACCAGCGGAAAAATAGCCAGACCAGCCAGTATTGACACCAGCGTATCCATCAGTACCACGGTCGAAACCATCCCCGTAATTGAGCGCTGGTCAGGCACATAGGCGCCATAGGCCATCATCGCCCCCACCCCAATGCTCAAGGTAAAAAAAGCATGCCCCAGCGCCACCAACAAAGCTTCCTGGCTTAATGCAGAAAAATCCGGCTTAAATAAAAACTCGGCCGCCGCTTTAAAATCGCCGACCTGACTACTATAGATGGCCAGAGCAATCAGCATAATAAATAACAGCGGTAACAATAGACGGGCAGCGGCAGAAATCCCCCGCCGAACCCCTAGCGCTACAACCAACAATATAATCAGCAGAAACAAAGCCTGCCACTGCACTAGTAGCTCAGGGGCCGCCAACAAACTATTAAAGCTATCACCGGATAATTGCGCGCTGGCGGCAACAAACTCCCCTCCCAGTAACTTGCCAATATAGGCAAAGCCCCAACCGGCAATCACACTGTAATAGGACAAGACTAATAAACCGGCAATACAGCCCAGCCACCCAATCACCTGCCAGGCGGAAGAGGCCCCCGCCTCCAGGCTAACATCACGCATAGTACTCACCGGATTGGAGCGGCCGCGACTGCCCAGTACCACCTCGGCAATCATCACCGGCATCGCCACAACGACAATACAGATCAAATAGGCCAACACAAAGGCGGCACCGCCGTTTTCACCCGCCAGATAAGAAAACTTCCAGAGATTACCTAAACCGATGGTCGCGCCAGTGGTAGCGGCGACAAATGACCAACTGCGACGCCAACCCCGGCGCCTTGATTCATAATGATTATTCATGCAAAACAGTTATTCGTTAATAAGAAGCTTCTTTTTAACCCAGACCATTACGCTTTACCAGTGACAACCGCTATAATGCGCCGCTATGGGCAAAAAGAAACCGAAACAATCCAGCAATACTATCGCGCAGAACAAAAAAGCGCGACATGACTATCACCTTGAGCAAAAGTTTGAGGCAGGCGTTCAGCTGCAAGGCTGGGAAGTCAAAAGCCTGCGCATGGGTGAAATCCAGATAACCGATACCTATGTACTGATGAAGGACGGTGAAGCCTTTCTGTTGGGTGCGCATATCAATCCATTAAAAACAGTTTCAACCCACTATGTGACCGACCCTACCCGTACCCGCAAATTGCTGCTGAACAAAAGGGAGCTAGCCAGGCTGCTGGAAGCGACCCAGCAGGATGGTCGTACTTGTGTCTGTACTGCGCTTTACTGGAAGGGGCACCTCGTCAAGGCCGAAATTTGCATCGCCAAGGGTAAGCAGCAGCACGACAAGCGTCAGGCTGAAAAAAATAAGGACTGGGATAAGCAGAAACAACGTATTATGCGTCACCCCAATTAAGTTTTGCTGACTATCACTACCACCCTCTTCCGAGTCATCATTCAACGCCCCCTACTCGCCTTATCTACCACAGGCGTAATGTTACCCAGAACAAATGCCTACAATAAGGCCAAGCATAGAACAGCGTCGACATGTTAAGCCAATTGGAGATATCAATACTCACCTAACAGCCAAACATTGTAGGGTGGATTATAATCCACCAAGCCCAACCAAGAGCCGTCATAACTGGTGGATTATAATCCACCCTACAAAAGTATTTGCTCTGGATAGTAAGACGCGCAGGTGGGAATGACGTGAGCATTTAGGAAGGAGCAGCTTCAGCCTCTGATACTTCAAAAGGGCGCTTCCTGGTCATTAATAAAAAGGCAACCGGCACAAAGTAAAACGAGACCAATGTGGTCAACACGGTGCCGCCAGCAATCACCACCGCAAAAGGCGGCCAGAATTGCCCTCCCGCTAAAATTAACGGCAAAAAGCCCATTACCGTGGTAATGGTGGTCGCCACAATATGCCGACTACAGTGCATAACCCCGGTCACTATCGCATCGGTATTACCAGCCACCGCCGCCGGATTGGATTTTAATTCCGCCAAAATAACAATAGCCGCATTAATTGCCAGACCGATTAAACCCATCAAACCAATAATGGGCATAAAGCCAAACGAAGCCCCGGAACCAAATAGCGCCAATATCCCCAAGCCCGCCGCCTGAATGGCAACAATAAAAATGGTGATGCTTAACCTAAATGAGTTAAAGGAAATCACCACCGCCACCACCAGCAACACTAAAATAAGACCCAGCGAACCCACCAGTTTGCCTACCGCATCATCACGTTGCTCATCTTCACCAGCAAATTCCAGATAAAACCCCTGCGGTAAATTCACACCGTTTTGATCCAACGATTGCTTAACCCGCGCCAGAACCACCGAGGGCAACACACCATCACGAATAAACACCTGCACAGTATTAATCCGTCGGCTATCACGGCGCGGAATAGAACCAATCGCCGGGCGAATTTCAACGTCACCGATGGCCGCATAAGGAATCGGTGACGTGGGCTCATGAGTATCCCCTGGCAACAATAACCAGCTGTGCACCCGACTTAAATCTACTTGGCGCAAACCATGGGCCTGCACACGTACCGGCAAGGATTGAGTATCTTCTAATACTGATGCAGAAATGGAACCATCCACCGCTTCATGTAATTGCTCTGAGATATCGGTCAGACCTAACTGCCCTGCCCGCGCTAAATTCTCATCGACATTTAACCAGACTTTGGGGACCGCCTCAGACAAACTGGTGCGCACATGCACAACATCCTGCAAGCCCATCGCCTGCAAACGAACCTGCTCACCTAATTGCTTAAGCACTTCTAAATCTGGCCCCACCAGACGCACTTCAACCGGCGCATTAAATGGAGGGCCCTGTTCAAGACGACGAATCAAAACCTGCGCCTCAGGAAATGTATCATCCAGATGCTTTTGTAAATAAGGCACAATATGATCAACGTCAGAAAAATGCTCCGTGGTTAACATCGCATGAGCAAAATACTGGGAATTATTTTTACCTTGCATCACATTGTAATAAAACAAAGGAGCGCTGCGGCCAATAAACCAATGCAGGCTTTTAACCCCTTCTACCTGATTAATTTCTTCGCTTAATTTTTCTGTCAGCTCTTGGGTTTGCTCAATACTGGAAGCTACCGGTAAATAAACTTCAAGATTGATCATGTCACGATCGGCAGGCGGGAAAAACTGCTCTGGAATAGTAGAGCCCAGAAAAAACCCCAGCAAAGGCAATACTGCGACCATCACCACCACTTGCTTTGGACGCTTAAGACACCACTCAATCGACTGGCGAAAACCGGGTGACCATTTTTTTAATCTGAACCCGTGGTAAAACCAACCCTCTTTATCATCGCGGGCCAGAAAGCGCCCAGACAAACCTGCAATCACCAAATGGGAAATTAAATAAGAACCAAGCAGTGAAAATAACACCGTAAAACCAAGCCCACCGACAAACTCACCAGCAGAACCTGGCATTAATAAAATCGGCATAAAGGTTAAAATAGTGGTTAAGGTTGAACCCAATAAAGGCAGCCATAAATGTTTGACCGCTTTTTGCGTTGCTTGCAAACCACTTAAGCCACTGCGCTTAAACCGGTCGACGGTATCCACCATCACAATCGCGTTATCGACCATAATGCCAAGCGACACAATCAAACCAGTAATCGACATCTGGTGAATCGGCATACCGATAAAATTCATACAGGCAAAAGCAAATAAAACGGTTAGAGGCAAGGCCGCCGAAACAACAACTGCGGCTCGCCAACCCAGAGCAAACAGCAATACCACGGAGATCAATACAAAACCTAAAATAATATTATTGGTTAATTCGCCCAGCCGTGACGTGGTGTAATGCTCTTGATCAAAAATCGTTTTAATTTTTATATTGGCGGGCAGTTCACTTTGCACACTCTCTAAAGCAGTCTCAACACTGGCTGACCAGATATCGCTGCGCTGGTCCGCCAGCATACGTATACCCACAATCACCGCAGGCTTGCCATCTACAATCGCCAAATCTCTTGCAGGGGTTTTGGCCTGACGACTAACTTTAGCAATATCGCCGATTTGCACCGAACTGCCATCGGCATTTTGACGCAGCGGTACCTGGCGAATGCGATCCAGGGTATCCAGCGCACCATCCACTTCTACTGCAGTGCGAATACGATTGTTATGAATTTCACCGGCGGTCACTTTGGCATCGCCTTTATTAATGGCTGAACCAATATCATGGGGAGAAAAGCCTAATAACACTGCTTTAGCCGCATTAACATCAACCACCACTTCTTCTTCTGGGCCGCCTTGAATAGCCACATAGTCAGTACCGGGCAAACCCCGTAAGCGACTTTTTAATTCTTCCGCATAGCGTCCCAGTAATAGAATGTCCGGTTCAACACCATCAAACTCCCAGGTTAAGGCCGCAATCAAAGTATAGGGATAACCGGTTCGCTCTTCTAACACAGGGGTATCTGCGCCACGGGGCAATGCCGGCTCAGTTTGTCTTAACTTATCCCTGACTTCAGCCCATACCGTATCTGTTTGTGCCATGGTGACGGCATCTTTAAGCTCTATAGTCAGCGATGAAAAACCGGCACTGGAGCGCGAATCAATATGCAAGACCTCGGGCATTTCCCGCAGGGCATTTTCTAAAGGCTCAGTGACCAGCGCTTCGACCCGCTCGGCACTGGCACCGGGGAAAACTGTGGTTGCAAAAGCATGACGGTTGGCAATACGAGGGTCTTCATCGCGGGGCAGTGCATGTAAGGCCGATAAACCCGCAACAATAATCAGCGAAATTAATAACGCAAAGGCCCGGGGATTATTTAGTAAGGCATTCATTATTGCGCACCGCTGCTAGCGCTTGATAACCTCACCGACAAACCGGGTACCACTCTATGCAAGCCAGCGGAAATAACTGGCTCACCCTGATTTATCGCGCCTTTTACAAAAGCGCGACCGTCCGCCATATATAATAATTCAATACTTCTGGCTTCAATGGTATAGAGGTCGCTGCCCGCTTGTGGCACCAGCACATAGACATTCCACATCCCCCTAACCCCAGAGGCCAGCGATGAATCGGTTAACCAAAAACCGGGCTGCTGAATACGTTCAGGCACATGCAAATAAACCATTTCACCATCAACAGCTTCGGGCACGGCGGGCATGGCTATGCGTACAGAGGAAGTACGCGTCATAGCATCCACATTGGTAGCAATCGCCATCACTTTCGCCTGCATATCTTTACCGGCAACTTGAATCACAACAGGGGCACCCACACTCAATGCACTGACCAATCGAGTCGGTACTCCCACACGCGCTTCTTCCTGACCCTGCTCTAATAACCTAAATATAATATGGCCGGGCTGGGCGATACTGCCAGAATCACTATAGCGATAAGCAATCTCCCCAGCATAGGGAGCCACTAACTGGTGCTTCGATAACATAGTCTCTGCTGAAGCCTGCCTGGCTTTAAGGCTCATCAACTGGGCGTTGAGGGAAGCGATTTCTGCCATTAGCTCATCAATACGCTGCTCCGCCGCATAGCCCTTGCTGTTTAACTCCCGCTCTCGCTTAAGCTTAAGCTTGGCTAAATCCAGCCGGGCATTAATATCATCCCCCGAGGCTTCAATTTCTGCGATCTCAGCATTGAGCAAGCGATTATCCAGTTGCGCCAAAACCTGACCCTGACTAACCCTGTCCCCCTCATCGACCATGACCTGCTCAATAGTCCCTGCCACTTCAAAGCCCAGCTCCGCCCGCTGGCGGGCCTGCACCTGGCCAACAAAATAACGATCAATCGTATATTCAGGCACCTGAACAGCAGGCTTAGCGACAACCTGATGAAAATAGGGCTCAGGGCTGACCTCACCGGACTCGCAACCGGATAGCAGCGCCACAACGGCGAGGATAAAGGGCAATAATAAAGGCTTGGCTAGCTTATACACTGGATACCATCCGAAGTACTGATAGAGAGTACTGATAAAGAGTATTGATCAAAAGGTCGGTCAAAATACCAAAACTAGACTGGACAGTCTAGTATGATTTTGGTGAAATAGGCCCCTTTATCCAACACGGCCAATCAATGATCAACCATGACCAGTACTAACCGCCGCAGTAAAAGCGAAGAAAAACGCCAGCAAATCCTGAGCGCCGCCAGCGACCTGTTCTTAACCAGGAGCTTTGAAGGTGCCAGTATGGATCAGGTAGCCGTTGCTGCAGGGGTCTCTAAACAAACCGTCTATAGCCACTTTGGCAGCAAAGAAGAACTGTTTTCGGCGATTATCGAGTACAAACTGGCCATCCACGATATTACCGATGAATTATTTGATAAAAACCGCCCGGTACATGATGTATTGCTGGAACTGGCGGAACACTTTACTAAGCTATTAATGAGCGAAGAGGCCATCTCTATTTTCAGAGTCTGTATTGCCGACGCCTCCAAAAAAGACAAAGGTCGAGTCGCCAAACTATTTGTAGAAGCAGGCCCCAAACGGCTCACATCCCTCTTTAAGTGCTACCTTGAAGAACAGAACCAAATGGGCACCCTGCAAATCGATAACCCCGGCTTTGCCGCCCAGCAGTTTCTCTATATGATCAAGGCGGAAGCCTATTCATTAAAAACTCTGGGGCAGGAAGACCCCCAGCATACGCAAGACCTACCCGCCTATATCCAAAGCTGTGTTAGCGTGTTTGAAAAAGCCTACCTCCAATAGCCTTGGCTGCCTTCCAATGAATATCTATTTACAGGCTTTTTTTAAGACATAAATCCTCTAATAAGCCAGTTGAAATCTCTATAAATTACGCCATATTTAAAGAGGTACTTGATACCGTGATCGCTCTCCCATAGGAGAGCCAGAGGGTGCGGGACAGCGCAAAGCTGCCCGCGCCCTTTGTACATTAAAGTATATTATTGCGGTTAAATTCCCCCACCCTCTACCTAAACCCCACGCTGCCGGTGTACAATTGCCCTGTTCACAAGTTTCGGGGCCGATTTGGATTCGACGCCGGTTACAAAACTTATGTGTGCATGCCGTGATGGTAGCCAATCACGTTAATCCAAAGCTGCAAACTATTAGTTGCCAACGATGACAACTACGGTGCTCAACTAGCTGCGTAAGTAGCTTTTTGTTGTACCTTCTAGTGGATGCGTCCGCTAGCGGCCTTTAGCAAGGTGCCAGTACCGCGCTAATGTCCGTCACTCAGAACTGGATCGCTGTGAAACCGCGCCTGAGGTGGATCTGCTAAACATTAATCAGGATCGCCAAACTCGTCCTGCCCGTCGGGCTGAATGCGGCTAAATTTAATTGACGGAATCTAAGCATGTAGAGCGCTAAGCAGCGGACTGACGGACGCGGGTTCAATTCCCGCCGGCTCCACCAAGTACACATTCGACAACATTCGTGAATGTACCTAAAAGGCTAGTAACCACAAGGTTTCTAGCCTTTTTTATGCCCACCAGCATACGCTTAGGCATTGTAACATCCGCTATTTAATGCAACACTGAATGTAACATCAGGCTAACCACCGGAACACAGTGTTACAATGGCAAACGTTACCACCCCCCTAACCAATACCGAAGTTAAGCAATCAAAGCCCAAAGACAAGGAATACAACCTTGCTGATGGAGGAGGGTTAGCCCTCAGAGTTAAGCCCATCGGCTCCAAACTCTGGCTTTTCAACTACACCCACCCACAGACTAGAAAGCGAGCCAATATAAGCTTAGGCGTCTACCCCGCTGTAAGCCTGGCAGCAGCCAGAAAATTAGCAGGTGAATACAGAGAGCTACTGACCCAAAAAATCGACCCCAAAAGCCAGAGGGACGCATCAGCACTAGCTGAGCAAGAAGCCCACAGCAGAACACTGAAGCATGTCGCAGAGCAATGGTTTGATGTGAAAAAAACCACAGTGACCCCCAATTATAGCGAAGATATATGGCGCTCTTTAGAGCTGCATATTTTCCCAAAACTTGGTAAAAAACCTATCCACAACTTAACTGCCCCTGATGCTATCCATACATTAAAACCGCTTGCCGCCAAAGGCAGCCTGGAAACCGTCAAGCGCTTAGGCCAACGTTTAAACGAAATAATGACCTACGCAGTCAATACCGGACAAATTGCCGCAAACCCATTGGCAGGTATCAAGAGCGCATTTCAAGCACCAGAAAAAAACAATTTGCCCGCACTTATGCCGGATGAACTGCCAGAGCTAATGCGAGCATTGACAATCGGAAGTATAAAAATAACAACACGCTGCTTAATTGAGTGGCAACTTCACACAATGGTCAGACCATCAGAGGCTGCAGGCACTTGCTGGAATGAGATTGATTTTAATAAAGCCCTTTGGTTTATACCCGCAGAGCGAATGAAAAAAAAGCGCCCACACACAGTTCCATTGTCACAGCAAGCAATAGCACTATTAGAAACCATGCGCCCCATCAGCGGTCATCGCGAACATGTTTTTCCAGCCGACAGAAACCCCAAAAGCCACATCCATCAACAAACAGCGAACATGGCGCTAAAACGAATGGGGTTTGGAGGACGGCTTGTTGCTCACGGAATGCGGTCAGTAGCCAGCACAACACTAAACGAAAAAGGCTTTGACGCCGATGTTATTGAAGCCGCATTAGCGCACGTAGACAGCAATGAAGTTCGAGCAGCATACAACAGAGCTGAATACCTACAACGCCGAACTAAAATGATGGAATGGTGGAGCAGCCATATAGACCAAGCAGCGTCTGGCAATATGAGTCTGGCTGCTGGGACTAAAACACTACGAAAGGTCAACTGATGGAAGAAAAAAACATCAAAGCACAGTGGCTGGAGCATATAACGCTTAATAAAAATCAACAGAAAGCACTAGCCCAAATAATTAAAACGGAATTAGAAAGCGACCTTTTACTAAAATGTGAAAAAATGCTTATTAGCGCAGCGCAAGCGCAACAAGTGTACGGCTCAGAACAGTTAAACCCCAATCAAAAGAAAGCTAAAGAAAACCTACAATCTCTAGAGAGTTCGCTCAATCGGGCTATTAAAGCCTGCCAAGAAATGACTGATTTTGAACAAGAAATACTTAAACAAAGCTGCTTCTGGGCAAATGACAGTGATAAAAGCTTCACTCACATGACAGACGGCAAAGATCCTATATTAACCGACCCGATCAACAAGTTACTTAAAGGTACAACTCACCGACTGGAAACCATGTCACCAGCAAGCAAGTCCAAACAGAAGTACAGCCGTAGTTTGGCAGAACTAGCCAATCAATTTAACGAATTATTTCCGAAACATACCCCATCCCCTGAGCCAGAATCCTTATTCTCTCAATTGGTAGTTTTTTGGTTTGAAAACTACCTGGATCACCCTATCGCCAATCCCAGACGGCATATCGAAAAAATACTTCCCGAGCACTAGTTCACACCGACAACATAAAGAAAAATTTATTTATTCTGTCGTTATACCGGGAGAATAACTATCTCTATTCTGAGCGCACACATATTCATTGGAGCGCACAAACATGGTTACGCATACTCAAATAAAAATATCCCGCCGCCCAGAAGTATTAAATCGATTCGGTATCGGTAACACCTGCTTACACGATCGAATCAAAAAAGGACTAATACCACCCTCGATTTCTCTAGGAAGTAGATCGGTGGGCTGGCTAGAGCATGAGTTGAACGCTGTTCTAGTTGCTATGGCAGCAAATAAAGGCGACCACTACATCAAAAAACTCATAGAAAATATGGTCACAGAACGATATGTTAAAGCGAAGGAGCTGATAAAATGAA
Source organism: Oceanicoccus sagamiensis (assembly GCF_002117105.1). Taxonomy (GTDB): domain Bacteria; phylum Pseudomonadota; class Gammaproteobacteria; order Pseudomonadales; family Dasaniaceae; genus Oceanicoccus; species Oceanicoccus sagamiensis. The sequence goes on from NZ_CP019343.1 coordinate 845,721, forward strand.
ATTATTGGAAAAAATTTATAGGGCTGGAGGTAGTGTTTACATCAATAACGGGGAGATAGTAATTATCAGCCCTAACAAAGAAAAAGTTAGCGGGAAGCCCCTTAAAAAAATATGGCTCAGGCTCGCCCGTGAAATTGCAGAAGTCACAGACATTCCGTGCTATAGAATGACTGACTATTCAACCAAACAACATCCTAACAGAGAGCTGGGAACCGTAAACCTTCGTTTTGATGAAATAGGCAACGGAGAAACGGTATATCGTAGCTACAATTGCGATATACGTTACAAAAAAACAGGGAAAATTCGACCAAATAAACAGTTCACCGCAAAGAGCCACAGCAAATTTAGAAAATTATGCTCCTTACTCGACATACCTGAGCCGAGATCGCCTTCAGAATCATGGAAGTTGACCAGAAAGCTAAAATGGAAACTGGTCACCGGTGAAATCTATGAGCATATACCAGGTATTTTTCGCTTTGAAGATAACGAGATACTGCCTCTAAGAATCGATGAAGCTCAACTACGGATGCTAATAATGGAGGAAAACAGAGTGGGTAGCGCGATGTTTACGAGTAAAAGCCGGGGAGAAACTTTGGGGGAAAAGACTAAAGCAAATACACAGATAATGCAGCGTCGAGAGAAATCAAACCGCACGGGCTATAAACCACCCACAAACAACAAACCGCTAAACAATAACACACAAGACAATAGAGACAATATCAAAGAGGTAACAAGAATCCAGGGCTTAAGCAATAATGAATGGCTTTTGGAGTACGGTAGACACGAGTAACTCGCCTCCACATCAAGTTAAAACCCTATAAAACCTGCCGTTAAGTGAGCGGCTTTTACTGTTGATAATATCTAAGTAGGTCAGACGAATCTGCGGGGTAAAGTAATCGTCTAACTTCCTTTTGTATCTCCAACAGTTGTGACTGAGTGCAACTTTGACCATGATTCTTAAGAAAGCTCACCGAAGCTCTCGCCTTAGCACCAGCACCTGTAGCAAATGCCAGGCCCTTTTTATACTGAGCAACATCACAACCTGAAACAGGCTTTTTCCCCTCTCTCTGTGCAGACAGCATTTCTTTCATAGCTGCTGATAGTCTTTTATTCTCCGCAGTTTTTTCGGCAAGTTGAGAGGATAACTGTTCAACTGTTATTTTCAACTTTCGGATTTCCTCTTTATCATTAGAAGAAGGAAATGATGACACTGAAAAAAACAGCAAAAATAAAGCAAAAAATTTCATATATACACCTTGAAAGGACAAAATTACAGCCTCGATAATCGGAAATCTCTATAGAGATTTATAATATTCTAAAAGCCTACGGGCATCCGGAGACATATAGCTGTAACTCTTAGAAATAGTAATTAACTGCGTTTTTGTACACTTTTCACCTGATTTCTTCAAAAACGAAGTGATTGAATTATGGCCGTAAAAAGCGTAATTTTTAGCTAACAGGTCTAGATCACATCCCAGCGTTACTCTCTCCCCCCTTCTAGAAGATTCCATTGCCTCCTTCAATGCAGCGGTTAGTCTTTTATTTTCCAGTGATTTTTCAGCCAACTGTATCGAAAGCTGCTCGACTGTGGCTTCCAATCGAAGTATTTTTTCTTTCTCACTAGCAGATAAATCTAAGGACATAAAAAAAACAAAAAATAGAGAGAAAAACCTCATATGGCCTCCAAGAAACTAATTATGGACTTTAAATCATCATCTGAAAAAACCTCTATAGCCCTTAGCAATTCAGACCTAGCATCTAAATAACGTCCTAGACGGTATCTGTCATTCCCCTCCATTAATTCAGGTTTATCTAAAAACAGCTGAACGGGGTTAACATGATGAACAACAACCGACTCTAGGGTAGAGAATACACCATTATGTCCATATGGAGCAGTATCTTTGACAGCGATTAACGGCGGAGTTCGAAAAAGATAGAGATCATCGGCCTTATTAGTAACCCCTGCACGCCCCAGATCTCGAGTTCTTGTGTGTGGACCAAAATCCCCTTGTGGAACACCAATGCTATGGAATTTGAAATCGCTAAACAACGGAGGTGTATGACAAACTGCACAACGACCCTTACCGAAAAAAGCTACCGCACCCTTTTTTTCTATTGTAGAAAGCGCTCCTTTATCTCCTTTAAGGAAGCTCTGCCAGCGCGACGGCGGACAAGAGAACTTTACAGCAATAAAATCTGCTAACGCATTTCCTATATCTGCCAACTCAAAGCTATCCTTGTCTACCCCTAACCTTTTAAGTGATGAAACCAAGTCTTTATCTGCCCACACCCTATTTGAAATTGCACTGGATAACGCCTTATACTTATCTTGATAAAGCGAATCACCGACAGCCATCCTTAAATCATTATCCTCTAAAACACCGCTCTTCCCAAGAAACTCATCTCGCTCAGTGATCGGTAATATGGCTGCAATAGCGAGTGCAGAGTTAAACTTTGAGGATATTTCCACCCCAAACGGGCTATAAAAAAAATCTTGATTGGAATCAATTTTTCCATCCCAAAAAAATTTTTAAATTGAGGGTGACCGCGATTAAAAAGACTAAAAGCATTTCTCTGGACCAAGATTCCACCACCAGAGTATAGCCGTTCTTCAGACTCACCCTCACCGCCAACACCAACTGCAATAGGTATACCATCAGAGAAACCAACCTCTTCTATATGGCAGGTTTCACAAGACACATCCCTTTCACCAGAAAGCTCCTTGGACTTAAAAAACTTCTCTCCCAGAATAAATAACTTTCTATCTGCAACCTTCTCGCAAGCTTCAATAGAATACACTTCAATAATTTTTTCGAGCTTTCTATCCTCAGAAGTCTCCCCCCAAGAATCGATCGCCATAAAAAGCATCAACAAACATAAAACAGAAACTTTCACTTATCGCTCCCTAAACCGATGAGACTCCGTAAACTCACTAGCCGGACGCTGGTAAATTTCAAGGGATTTCAAACCCAACCAAGACAAATACGTTTCAGGAAGCCCAGATAAGAGCATAATCTTCCTGACCTTGTCATACTCATGACAATCCATCAAATGGATCTCTTGGGCTTTTCTCTCTAACTCATCTCTTTCATCGCCATACCAGGCCGACTCCATAGCAATATCGCAATCCACCACCAGCCCCATATAAGATTTACTATAGATGGCAGCAGTAGCAAGAGGCAGAATTACTTCTTTAGCTATCCATAAAAAGCAAAAAAGTATTATTATTGTCCTAAATATTTTTTCGACCATTATTTTACTATTATTCCGAATGCATTAAGCGTATCTTTATCCAAGTATCCACCTCGCTTCAAACCGCGCTTAATTTTATAGATATCAATAGCATCCCGTGTTTTAGGCCCCATAATACCGTCCATGGGTCCCTCGTAGTCCCCCTCCAGCATGAGCTGCAATTGAACTCTCTTTATAATCTCCGCCCTAGCTTTAGGATCATTAGCAAGCGAAGGAGCATCTGGGACTGCTGGCTTATAGGTATCCTTAGGCTTTGATTGCTGCCCCAAAGGATCAGAGTCCTTTTTCCTTGTTACGGGCGGAGAATAATTCGGAGCTGGAGCTGGAGTATAACTGGGGGACGGAGCTGGCCGACCAGACCCGCCACTACTAGACCGGTGGGAGCCATGCGACGAATGCGACCGATGACTACCATGAGCAGCAAGGTAAATTGGTATCTTCCCAGTATTGACTTGTGAATCAAAGGTCAGGTCATCAAATGAGGAGTCCTTATAATCTTCTGTTTGAGCGTCCTCACTTGAAGCCAAAGAACTAATAGCAAAAGCAGCAGAAATACTAGAAGCTAAGTTTTTCATTACCTTTTTCATAAATATGGTCTCGGTTTATCCAAATGCCGCCCTTGAGCAGAATAAAAAAACCCACAGCAATCATCCTTTATAGAACATGAGTTACACAAACTTGGAAAATAATTCTTCCAGTCAGAAATACTTTTATTTGCATACTTATGAGCAATAGGTGGAAGGTGACATAAAGGGTAATTAAATAATGCTAATGACGTCTTATGCAGTTCACAACTAGAGATCACAGCATCTAACTGTTCTTTTTGCTTATCTGCCGGAACAAATAGATCGTCATATCTGTTTTTAGCCCAGCCGGCCGGCTCAAGCTGCATCAACGCTATGACAGGATTAACCGCTCTAAATTTAGCCCGAATTAAATCAACTATTAATGGGATTTTCTCGTAATTATATCTATTAACAACAAGACGTATCTCCAATTCAAACCCTGAGAATGCCAAATTCAACAACCCTTTAACGGTTTCTTCGAAGGAACCAGGAACACCTGTAATCTTGTCATGCAACTCTGGAGAATCTCCATGCAAAGGTATACCAAATACAACTTTTTTTGAGGCGCCAATCCCTTGTATTTCTTTTACTTTCTTTTCATCAGAAAAAACTCTGCCATGCGAAAGTATATGATAATCTTTATCAGGGTTGGACAAAAATGTATTTTTAAGAAAAAGAACAAAGTCATCCCAAAAATAGGTAGGCTCGCCACCCGTAATTCCAAATATCCCCTGCTGATCAAAAGCAGATAAAGCAAGCAGGACTTGATCATAAAATTGTCCTGTAGGCTTTGGCGGTTGCGAACAAAAAATACATTTATTATTACAGTCCTCAGTCACTAACAATGTATGCTGCCTTGCCGCTGAAGAAAGAATAACCCTTATATTGCTGGACTTGTAATTAACTTCTAAAATATCCCCCTCATTAACTATACTTAAAAGCTCCCTTGAAAAGAATGAATTACCAACTGATCTAGTTGTAGTAAAACGATCTCCACCGCCGTGTACAATTTCTGATATATCACACGATACAACAGGGTTTTCGCCACCTGAAAACCTGTAAATCCCTGGCTTTATTACTCCTGAATCAATTATCGCTTTATCAGGCCTTATCGTTTCAACCATGACACCACCATTTTATTAGTGATTTCTCCATTGCCAATTTTTTTTATCAAAATATCATAAATATCAGTGATATGATGACAATAACCCGAATTTGGCTTAAGGCCAACAAAATCACCTTGTGACGCGAGGTGATGCACAGGGTCAGAACCACAAAATGGCATATAAGCACATGTATCACAGAGAGGTGAACATTCAGAAAAAGAGCTAGAGATTAACCCCTCATGCCCTTCAATGTTATTCTCCAACAACTCACTACCACTAATTCTAGCCAATGGTAGCAATGGGTTTTTTGTTGATTCAAATAGCATTCTGGCCTCGTCAGAGCCAAAAATATTTCCATCATAATTCACTATACAAGCACTTAATGCATAACCAGAAGGGCTCTGCATATCTACGTGCACATTAAGCTCTGGCGAGTAAAGATTAGAAAGATACAACCCGATGCCTTCATCAAAAAAAACCTCACCCCGCTGAAAGCTTTTTACGATCTCATCAATATATGCCTCTAAAAAATCGCTATATTCTTTACGGGAGTAGCCAATTAATTTTTTTGTTACCGTAGCAAAACCATAATTTGCTATTGGCCTTGAATATATTCTTCGTATCCCAAGATCACTACATGCTGAAATAATTTTCCTTGGACCTAATTCGATAATTTCCCGAGTAATTGTACTCACAAAACCAACATTCTTTGAAAGATTAGCATCTGACAGCCTTTTAAGCTGCTGTTTGAATCTTTCAAAGGAATCAAATAGCCTAGACTTCCTTATTTTACTATGAACGCTAGGAATACCATCAAAGGATACCGACAAGCTAACATTTTCAGTATGCATCCACTCTAGAAAGTCATCTGACATATCAGGGCCTAGCGCAGAAGCAATAACCACATCAAACCCATGTCCCCTAAGAACACGCAACTCTTTTACCAAGTCAATAATAAAACGAGGCCTTAATAAAGGTTCTCCCCCCTGAATTTCTAATTTAAAAGCAGGGGCCGCAATTTTATCAATAGCCTGGGCAATTTGCGCTGGTTTCATCTCCAACTCATGATCAACAGATGATAAAGGGGCCCTGCTAACCTGACAGTATGCACAATCATGATCACACCTAAGTGTTGGCACCACCATTATCAAGCTAGGTCGAAATAAACCTTTAGAGAACTTTGCCGTGAGATTTAGCTCAGCGGCCTTAGAAAAACTTAAAGCCTCTGTATCACTTTCGGAATAGAAACCCTTCGCTGCAAGTTCATTTAACTGGCCACCCTTCAGAGAGCTGGACACTAACGCATACAGCTCCTCCCTACTCTTCAGAATTGACCACTCGCCCAGAAGGTTAGATATAAAGACCTTATCAGTGGAGGGTATATCCCTAAAAAAAAACGGATTAATCATCATCTTTTTCGCGATAGACAGAACTTAGTGCTCTACTCACTATTTTCTGTCGCTCCCTGCCCGTCTCAGAGTCAATAATCTCTCGTAAGCGATAATCATTAATATAACTATTAAGTTTGTTTATTGAATCACAGGATAAAGCCCTATCAAAGGTAAGCACCCATGAATCCATATCTACTTTTATGCTAGGAAACTCTTCTGGTGCAGGAAAAGCCCAACTACATGCACTCCTTACAACATACTCACTGTAGGAAGAGCTAATTTTAAGAATTTTATTATTTTCTGTATCCATTCAATATTCCGTTATATTTATCCACTCTTGGCCAAGCATTACAAAGAAAGCCCTCTGCACGCACAGATCATCTTCTCATCAACCGGCGAATCCTCATAATGATTTTTATGGTTTAAACCTCCAGAACAACCGAAAGTTTGAGATATGATAAATTTATGTATGGCTTGCATCCACAACAAGACTGTATTTTTTAAAAAAGGGTGGGGGGTGGGCATTTTCTATCAATAGATACGAAGATGTCAGCATCACTTTAACATACTGGATACCATCTTTGCCCGACAATATATCGAACCTCCATCAAATTAATGCACTACATATGTATAGACAACAGCCCTCTAGCTCAACAAGTAGTCCTATCTCGCCGCTTACTCCTTAACACAACACCAGCCATCTTTGCTCGAATGTACTCTGATACGGAAATACCAAGCTTATCTGCACAATTTTCAATATCATCCAATAGCTGGCGACTAATCCTGATATTTATTTGCTCTGTATGACGTTTGATCTTCATAACCAGCCCCAACCTTCAATTCGCTCTCATGACTTTCATTTAACGTAACACTGGAAGTAACATCCAAATAAGTATATATAATAAAAACCTTATATTACAACCACTTAAGAATTCAATTCAATTCCCGCCGGCCCACCAAAACAAAAAAGCCCCACCAGTGCTTATTGGTGGGGCTTTTTTGTTTTGGTGGAGCCAACAGGAACTGAGGTATATCGCCGGGTTCATAAAATGGCAGGATAGCCATTTTACACGACCGAAGGTCGCCCCCAGAGTGAGGCCCAAGGATGGACCGAATGAATTCCCGTCGGCGCACTTCCAGCTAATCAACCCACCAACTACGCTCCAAGCAACAGCTTACTAAAAACAGGTAGCTTCTACGACTCTGACCCTATTGCTTTGAAAGCGCTATTAATGAGTGGATCGAATCTCGGCAGCAGTTATAGGCCGAAGCATGAATGAATTGACTGCAACAGGCATTCAGGCAACTTTTTGCCACTAACCGACTTGGTAGAATCAAAAGAAGGCTACCGAAATAGCTTGATGTTTGAATCAGCTTGGATAATTAATTATTGCGTTTTAGCCCTATCAAGCTAACAAGCGCAGAACCAAATAGCCACACAGCAGCAGGAACCGGGACTGCACTGACTTCAACTTCTGTAAAACTCAAGTTATAGGTGTCAGTAAGGCTGGTATCTGCTCCGGTCGCATGAAAATACTCTATAGTTAAAACGCTTGATTCAAGCAGTAATGTTTCAGATTCCTCACAACTGATTGAAGGTGTGCCAGCTTGCTCTTCAGTTTCATAGTAATAAGAACACGTTGAAAAGTATTCTGAAAGAATTAAATCACCCAGACTAACGAGCGGTGTAGTATCAATAGGTTCTGGTAAAAATATCGTTGAATAAGAGGCGTTAGTGCTGGCGGTCTGAAAAGCAAGCTTTTCAACTGTATTATAGGTTTCGTAATAATAATCACCATAGCCGCCATAATCACTATAATAATCTGAACTATTCTCACCATTCATTAATATGGAAAAAGCGTCAACCGGGCCAATATAGCTGTCAAAAGGGTAGAAGGCACGCTGCCCTATCGTTAAGCTCAAAGCACCATCGCCATTTTCATCAATAAGCAATGTACCCTGCAAAGCATCAGGTAATTGTGACATATCACCTGTTGAATTGGTTAAAAGACCTGTTACTTGGAATTGCTGGGTGGTGGTGGCGTTAACAGCGGTGCAAGCAAGAAAAACAAAGTAAAACAATAAAATGCTTCTATTCACTTCACTATCTCCATATATTAATTATTATTTTTATTAATAATACCGGTTGCAGCAGTATAAGCAATTTAAAACAATAAAAATGACTAAATTCAAACGTCTATGTCAGCCTGGTTTTAATGCTGCAACGAATTTAATCGTATATATGATTAACAGCTGAAATGCAGTTGTTGATGATCCACAACGAATGTCAGTTACGGGCCAGGAACCACCAAGGGAAGCTAACAATCTTATACGCAAGATAACGGCAGCTAACCATTCAACAACAGACAAAGAAAAGCCCCGAAGTGAGTTGAGGCTTAACGGCAACTGTGTGCCATTAATGGACTAAATCAGAATCAAAAAAGGCTACCGAAGTAGCCCCAATATCACATCTATTTCAGGTTATTTCTTACGTTTGATTCCAGCCAAACCAAGCAACGCTGAACCGAACAGCCACGCTGCGGCAGGTATTGGGACCTCGGGAGCGGTAATGCCTACAAGTGTTACAACTGCACTTGTGGATGCTTGATTGCCGTAAAAATCGGTCGCTGAAAAGTGAATCTGTTTAGTATCACCTGTATTGACTAGGAAAGGTGCTAATGATTCCCAGTCAACTGTCGTTGTCAGTGTGTAGGCGTCATAGAAATTGTTGTCGCTGGTATCTATATCCCAAAAAGTGAACACACCAAGTTGGCCAGATGCTTCAGCCGTCACTGTTAATGAATCTCCCATAGCTATTTCAAACGGACCTCCTAAAATACTAATACTTAAAGGTAAAAATTGACTACTTGGCTCATCACCTGGATCAAGTGGATCGGTGCCAAGAGATACTTCACCGCCGTCGATAACCAGACCACCGTCTGTATCCGCGCTGTGCGGATCTGTACCAAATATATTTATTTCATCGTTATCTAAAAGGCCATCCATATCTGAGTCAACAATTGCTGAATTTGCAGACAAGGAAAGTGCGAGACCCGCTAGGGCCAGGGTTTGTTTCAGCATGAGAGAGTCCTTACTTTGCAGTCGTTGCGTTGTTTTAAGTTCAGGCACTTTCCTTTAATCCATGGCCTGAGTCAAACCGGTTCTGTAAAGTTTTTCGTCACTTGTTTTGAGTAAGTAAACTATTCACAGCATTAAATGGATATGGAGTAGAAGTGCGTCCTTTAAGGGCATTTACTATTCTGGCACAAACTCTATTGAAACTAGAACCCCCTGTCTATTAGACGTAAGTATGTAAGGCTACCAACTAAAGTCTGTAGTGGGTCAGGAGCTGCCAAAACAGCACGCTGGGCCGGATACCGCCCTATAGACTGTTATGTGCCAGTAGCAGACTACCACTGCCTGGACAAATACTCTTCTTCAGTTTCTTTTTCAGGCCTAGCGTTTCTGGTTAGCAAATCAACATCTATAATTACTTGTGACTGATCCAGAGAAATTATCCAGGATTTTTGCTTCTCCGTGAGCCTGAGCTTTGGATTTCCCTTTAGATATATTCTCTTTAAGTTACTGATATTGATTATTTCATCAGGCAGCTCAGTTAACCGATTGTCATTTAGGTTTAGGTATTCAAGATTAGATAACTCACATAGCTCGTCAGGAAGCGTCTTTATCTTATTGCCCTCAAAGTTAAGTTCAATAATTTCCTTTGACAACGAAATTTCTGTTGGTACTTTTTTTAGCTTGTTTCTTTTGATAGAAAGGCGTTGGAGAGTACCTATTTTAAAAAGTGAAGGAGGAATTCTGTTGGCACCAAAGTTATCCATATTGATTTCAGGGGAGTAATTGAAATCGTTCAAAGATTTAGGTTGTACTTTCCTGTTTCTGCCCAACCAGTTTTCCACTTCTTCCAGCCAAGCTTTAGGAGTGTCTTTCTCGAATGCTGAGACCATAAAATATCACATATAACAATTAATAGAGTAAGGTTATTATATTGATAGTCTTCATTCGAAGGTATTACCTGAAAGTACTAGAGTGGAAGCTGGAAAAAGAGAATAGACCTTGGTGAATTGTTAAAACTGATAGCTCCAATAGCGTCCGTTTTGGGTCAACAGCTGTCACGACCTCTCTTTCCGTTGCACGTAAATCAAAGGGACAGCTTTCCTCCAGATAGCAGACATAAAAAAGCCCCGAGGTTAATCGAGGCTTAGGGGTAGTTGTGTGCCAATAGCTGACATTAGAATAATTAAAAACGGCTGCCGAAGTTGCATTGAGATAGAACTTTTAGACAATTATTTCCTGCGCTTAATTCCAACTAACCCAATCAACGCTGAGCCGAATAACCATGCTGCGGCTGGGATTGGTATTTCAGATACGCGAAATTGAACAGTAATACCTCCTGAGTAGGTCTCGCCCTCTATTGCACTATCGTACATATAAAAGCAACCAGCAGCACAGCCGTACTGAAAATAATCAGCTTCGCTGTACATAACTCTCCAGCCACTATGGGAATCAGTTATACTTCCTATCACCCTTAGGCTGCTAAACGCAGCTTGTTCTGCCAGCAATTTATCGCCAGAGAATAGTAGAGGGTTCCCAAAAGAGTTATTGAATGACATGTCGTAGTATCTATCTTCTATAAGAACACCATATGCGTTTAATACTGTTCTATTTCTCGCGTATCCGGACTCTTCCAGCTCAAGCGTAAACCCATTCTGGATTATCTGTTCAGAGTGCGAGAAGAAAGACAGCGATAAACCAACTACTGCCAGAGCTTGTTTCAACATGAGGGAGCTTCCTTTCGTATTTATAGTTATTAAGCAAGTCATGTTATCAAGTAACGGCATTTAACGCTCTAATATTTTTGAGCCAATCAATTTTGGAGGCAGATTTATTCACTGCATTATAAGGCCTCTAAACACCGACAATCTTCAGCATAGTAGCTGGAAACCATGGCACTTAGTTCATCATTATAGAAACTACGGGCCTCAATTAACGGAAAATCCTTCAGCAAAGCAGGCGCCATATCAAAAGCCCCCTCAACCACTAGCGGCATAGTTCCATTTTCTTTTGCTGGAAACCGCGTCAGCTTTCTACCACTCATCCCTTCCAGGTCATCAACCAACTGGTCCAGATGATCTAATGAGTAAAGTTTTGAATAATGCTTGACCCCCTTTAAATATAAAACCTGTGGCATCCATGCCAGATCCAAGCTTTTGGCAGGTTGCGCGCAGATAAACGCAACGAATTTTGCAAAGCTTACTGGACCGTCAGTGAACCGCTGTATCGACTGAGCGCTTTCCTGCTTATCACCTGTTGCAAGCGGCTCAACAAAGGCTTCGAGATAAGCCTTAACCAGTCTATCTTTGGGGTCTTGCAACAAAGCAAATTTATAATAATTTTCTCCTGAAATAATTTCTCGAGCACCTGCCATGGCATAGTCTTTTAACATCATGCCAGTATTAAAATAATCCAGCGCCTGAGGAAGTTTGACTGTCGGTCCATCCAATAACGCTTTGCCCTCAAATTCACTCAGCTCTGCCATTATTTTTGTCAACCACTCTGTTTGATTACCTACAATGGGGCGGGCTATTATTTTTTTATCGGCACTGACTAACACACTCCGCAGCGGCCAAGGCATGGTATTCTCCTGCCCATTTGGCCAAGGCAAGTTTTTTTGCCAAAGATGGGGCAAACCCAATTTTTCCAGGGTCTGTTGCGGTGGCGGAGATGGCTGCCGGCGAATATTAGGGCGCCATGTTGTCGGCTTCTGTACCGCCTGAAAATCATGAAATTTATCAGCATCGGGAATATGCCGATAAAGCCCCTGCTGCTGAATAACAAACTGATAGCATTTAGAATCTTCACGATTAATGCTCTCAATCAACTCTACCGCACCGGCTTCTTGCAGTAGAGGCTGAGCCGAGCCTTGACAATTTTTATTGGCATGCACTGTGGGGATCTCACGCCAGCCGAGCAATTGTGCCAAGGCACCATTAAATTGATCCAGCGAATCCATAGCGCCTATCAGCGAGTTTTGCTGATGAAGTGTCGTCAACACGGCATCAAAACTTGCTGCACCGTTAGAGAGGTAGTGACATTGGTAGTTACTGATTTGCTCTCTAAACGGCTCACAGCTTTCAATAGATTTCACCAGACTATCCGGATTGATGCCCGCATCCCGCCAATACTCCAATAAGTATTTCCGCTCACGCTTATTGGATATGTCGCCAGCATTTTGCGGCTGGGAATAATAGTTAAAAAGAGAGGCTGCACGAGCCACCGGCTCACGGACAATAGCGCAAAATAAATCAGGGGGTGAACCCATGCTGATAGTCGATGGATAAAAAGCACGAGGGCGATGACCTCCGACAATAGTTCTACCATCAATAAAAGACTGTAAATCCTCGTAGTTAGTAACGCCTTGATCACCATATTCATGATGCCAAAAAACATTATCCCGGCCATAGATTTTATTTAACAGCAAATGCTGGGAGGTGCCAGCTGATTTGGGGATATGTAAAAAGATAATACGCGGATTCATAGAGCGACTGTTCTATTACTTTACCCTAATCGGCTAAACACTATGTCAAACACCGCTGGGCATGGTCTAATTGTGGATATCATCATGTTATAGCCTAACTCAAAACCGCCTGCCCAGTATATGTAGGAGCTGATAACATTTTCTTTTAGGTGTAAAAACCAACTCTGCCCTCAGGTATCTCACCCCAGAATAAAATCCGGCCGCAAGCTATCTAACGAATATTAACGATACTAGTCGCCGGATAACTAAGACGGCCATCCGGTGTGGTGATAGCGATGGTATATTGCCTAACGCCCCGAGAATTCCGCGGTATCAACACGCTTAACTTAAATCGCCCAAAGCGATCAGGCTTTGTAGTAACAACATACTCACTGCTCTTAGCCTCTGGCCATAGATAAAAGCCAACCTTTGCTGCCTCTTGCAGCACCCTGCCGGAATATTCAATAAGCCTTCCCGATGGTAAAGTGAATAATGGCTGTCCTCCATCCATTACCACACCATTGGCTTTAAACTCATGCCCCTGTAACACAGAGTCACTAAAAGCTTTTGAACCTTTGGCCAGGCTTTCTGTACTGGATATATAAGTCTCTCCCTGCCTTAACTGAATGGGCATGAGACCACTATCACGAAAGCGAACATCCCACCCCTGGGGCTTAAGAGGGTCTCGCAGTGAAAAACAGATATGGGCAACAGACGTCCCCGACAAACCGACATCAGCAATATGTGCTCCAGCAGCCACATAGTCACCGGGCCTTACCCGAGCAGAGTAAGGTTTATGATGCCAGTAATGACTATAGCTACCATCACCATGATCAATAGCCAGCCGATTGGAATGGGCCTTGCTAAGACGCTGGTAATCCAACATATCTTGCCTGCTGCCGCCCTTCGCCTTTATACCTGACAGGGTTCGGTCATCAACCAGCATAATGACCCGGCCATTGGCCGGAGCCAGAATTGCAGCACCTTCCTGCAATACAAAATCCCAGGCGTAGCCCCATAGTGTGTTCCACGCCCCTTAGGCCCCTGGGCTAGCTGTGCTGATTGACCTTTAGCAAATGGTAACCAAAGATTTTTAGTCGTCGCCGAAGGCTGTGGCTGTGCTGCCACAAGCGCAGCCTGCAACCCAATACTGACAAGCAGAACGGCTGTCATAATAGCCCGAATAATTAACACCGGATTACCCACAGCATTTTTTAAATTTTTTCCCGCTGCCACAGTGGCAAGGCTGATTTCGCTCTGGCATTTGTTCTACCTTAACGGCATTGCCCTTAGCCAAAGCCATCGTCAACTCTTCTATGGACTCAACCGCATCCTCGGCATCATCAACGCGAATATCTGCATATAACTGCGCTTGATCTACTAATAGCTCAACCTCTTGCTTCCGTGCCTCACTGGTCACCACCAAAGTCATTGGGTATTTTTTACTGCCGGGTTTATGCCCTGCCTTGGTTTGATAACCGTGGTTATGATGGTCTTGCCGGGCATCCTGCCGACCTTTAAAGAAAAACTTATCTGACATGAATTTATCCTATTGATACAACACATTTAGAGACAACGTTTAAAAAGGGCAAGGGCTATGCCCCTGCATAAGCTCACCACTCACAGGGTGGCGAAAATGCAATGCCGTAGCGTGCAATAATAAACGTTCGGCCATGCCCTCACTGTGTTCATTGTTATAAAGGTCACACCCCAGAATCGGATGACCGATTTCTCGACTATGAATACGTAACTGATGTGTACGACCTGTTAGCGGAGTAAAACGTACCCGGCAACGTGATGGCTGCTGTAAGCGCTCTACTACATGGTATTCAGTGATTGCTGGTTTGCCGGCCTCCCGGCAAATTCTTTGTAGAGGGAAGTTACCCTTAGCTATAGGAAGCTCAATCAAGCCATTATCTTCACTCAACTGGCCGCTAAGCATTGCCATATAGGTTTTGCTAACCGAGCGTGCTTTAAACTGCTGGCCTAGTAAACGATTAACCTCTTTGTTAAGAGCCACTAACATAATGCCTGAGGTACCAAAATCCAGTCGATGCACCAATGTCGCCGAAGGATACGCCTGACCGTTTTGCTCAGGAGTAATGCCTTTAAGCCGCCCTTGCAGTAAACGAAAGTGTACAGAATCTTTATTAAGAGGATTCTTACCCGACAAACTCAGTAAACCGCTGGGTTTATCAATCAGCAGAATATCCTTGTCTTGATAAAGTATGTGAATATCCTCAAAACAAGGAGGCGCAACAAAGTTATCAACTGCCTTGTTCATCGTAGGTAATCGTCTCTCGGGATATCAATCAGCAAGAGCGCTATTGTCTCATATGTTAGGTAACATAGATTGTTAAAAATGCTTAAAGCCACCGTCTCTCAATATCATTAGCCAACGATAGATTTTCCTGGGCACCTGACAAGCCTTGCTGCTTGACAATAATTAATGGGTTGGATTAATGTACAAGGAACTAAAGCCAAGCTATAACAGTAGGTGTTACTATAATGAGCCTTGGCAACTAACCTACAATCTCGACACTCGTTATAAGGCAAAACGGCTCCATTGCAACAGCCAATATATTTGCCATACCTAATAAGCAACACTGACTTTCAGTACATTTCGTCATATCCCAGTACTGAAACTCATTTTTCGGCCAGACAATTAGAGGCAGCTAATGCTTAGTAATGAAGTTCATATATCCAGTCTCATTGTCCATGTAGCACCAGAATATCTAACGGCGACACGAAATCAGATAGAATCTTTCGATAATGCCGAAGTTTACGGTGACAGCCCAGAGGGCAAAATAATCGTGGTATTGGAAACAGAAAATCAGGGGTTTGTGACGAAAACAATCGATGCCATTAGCGACATGCCGAATGTGCTTAATGTGGCATTGGTCTATCACGAGATTGACAAGGAACCGCACGAAATCAGTGAAGCAAGTGGTGTGCAATTTTCAGAGGCTGAGGGTATATCATGAAAACATCTAGAAGAGCGTTGATGAAAGCAAGCGCTGCAGCGTCAGCGGCCGCTGTCGCAGGGGTTACATTACCGGCAAAGGCGACCAACCTGATCGCAAGTTCAAAAGAAACCAAAATCACTTGGGATAAAGCGCCTTGCCGATTTTGCGGCACCGGGTGTTCAGTGCTGGTTGGCACCAAAAATGGCCGAGTCGTTGCCACGCAGGGTGACCCAGAGTCACCGGTCAATAAGGGGCTTAACTGCGTTAAAGGCTATTTCCTCTCCAAAATCATGTACGGTACTGACCGCTTGCAACAGCCTTTATTACGTATGAAAGACGGTAAGTATCACAAGGACGGCGACTTTGCGCCGGTTTCATGGGACACCGCCTTTGATGTGATGGCTGAAAAATGGAAGGACGCATTGAAAAAAAGCGGCCCTACCAGCGTCGGTATGTTTGGCTCAGGGCAATGGACAGTCATGGAAGGTTACGCCGCATCGAAGATGATGAAGGCAGGCTTTAGATCAAACAATATTGACCCCAACGCGCGTCACTGTATGGCCTCTGCCGTTGTCGGCTTTATGCGCACCTTTGGCATCGACGAGCCCATGGGCTGTTACGACGACTTTGAGAATGCAGACGCCTTTGTTTTGTGGGGGTCGAATATGGCAGAAATGCACCCCGTACTTTGGACACGCATTACTGACCGCCGCTTGAGTAACCCCGATGTCAAAGTTAACGTGATGTCTACTTACTATCACCGCTCCTTTGAGCTAGCTGATCACGGCTATATTTTTAAGCCACAGTCAGATCTCGCCATTGCCAACTTTATCGCCAATTACATCATCCAGAACGACGCCGTTAATTGGGACTTTGTTAATAAACACACTAATTTCAAACAGGCAGCCACCGATATAGGCTACGGCTTACGTGATGAGCACCCCCTTCAGCAAAAGGCTGCCAACCCAAACTCAGGCGATATGTCATCGATTGATTTTGATCAGTATAAAGCCTCAGTCGCACCCTATACTGCTGAAAAAGCCGCTGAAATATCCGGTGTCAGCGAAGATAAACTGATTCAGTTAGCCAAGCAGTATGCTGACCCCAACACCAAAGTGATGTCTCTGTGGACCATGGGCATGAATCAGCACACCCGCGGTGTATGGATGAATAGCCTGGTCTATAACCTGCATCTACTAACCGGCAAAATATCCACACCGGGCAACAGTCCTTTTTCTTTGACCGGCCAACCCTCGGCCTGCGGTACGGCACGCGAAGTTGGCACATTCGCTCACCGCCTTCCTGCCGACATGGTTGTCACAAACCCTAAACACCGGGCCACTGCAGAAAAATATTGGAAACTACCGGACGGCACCATCCCTGCCAAACCCGGCTACCATGCGGTGCTGCAAGACAGAATGCTAAACGACGGCAAACTCAATGCCTATTGGGTGCAGTGTAATAACAATATGCAAGCCGGCCCGAACATTAATAACGAGCGGCTTCCTGGTTATCGCAACCCCGCTAACTTTATCGCGGTATCTGACCCCTACCCCACCGCAACCGCTCAAGCCGCTGACCTTATTTTGCCCACCGCCATGTGGATTGAAAAAGAAGGGGCTTACGGCAACGCTGAGCGCAGAACACAGGCTTGGTATCAGCAAGTGGAGTCTCCCGGTGAAGCACGTTCAGATCTTTGGCAAGTCATGGAGTTTTCTAAGCGCTTTAAGATAGAAGAAGTATGGCCGGAAGAACTGATTGCAAAAATGCCTGAGTACCGTGGCAAAACCATGTATGAGGTGCTGTATGAAAATGGGCAAGTTAACCAGTACCCGTTAGAAGAAGCGCAGGAACTCAATGATGATGCGCAGCATTTTGGTCACTACGTTCAAAAAGGCCTGTTTGAAGAATATGCCCTATTTGGCCGTGGCCACGGCCATGATTTAGCCTCTTACGACACCTACCATAAAGTGCGTGGTTTGCGCTGGCCGGTGGTTGATGGCAAAGAAACACTGTGGCGCTATAAAGAAGGTTCTGACCCCTACGCCAAAAAAGGCTCAGGCTGGGATTTTTATGGCAAGCCCGATGGCAAGGCGCTGATTATATCCGCACCTTACGAGGCTCCGGCGGAATCTCCCGACGCTGAATTTGATATGTGGCTATGTACTGGCCGCGTATTAGAGCATTGGCATACAGGAACGATGACGGCACGTGTGCCAGAACTGCATAAAGCCGTACCTGACGCACTGTGTTATATGCACCCGGACGATGCTGCCAAACGTGACTTAAGACGTGGTGACGAAGTTGTGATCTCGAATAAACGCGGTGAAGTTCGTGCCCGTGTTGAAACACGCGGTCGCAACAGGCCTCCGGAAAACTTAGTGTTTGTACCGTTTTTCGATGCCCGTATATTGATTAACAAACTGATCCTGGATGCAACCGATCCATTATCGAAGCAAACCGACTATAAAAAGTGTCCGGTTAAAATTACCAAAGTAGCCTAAAGTTTTAAAACTGGTTAAAACTTGTTTACAACTACAGCCAACAGGATTAGAGGTTAAGATGAATAAACGACTAATAACATTTTTGTCAGTCTGTTTGTTATTATCAGGCACCGCCAGTGCTGAGCTTAACAACCCCGGCGGTAATGGCGGGGTACAGTCTTTGCGTGGCGCCACAGAACTGGATCAGACACGCCCGGCAGAAGCCTTAAAAAAGTACCCAAGAGAGCAAGTGTTGACCAGTGAATATGTCTATCAGCCGCCCTTGGTACCACACAATATTCGTGGCTACGAGGTTTCTCTCAATGCTAACAAGTGCTTATCATGCCACAGCTGGAAGAACGCCAAAGAAATGGGCGCGACCAAAATCAGCGTAACGCATTATGTTAATAGAGAAGATGCGGTATTGGCGGACGTGTCGCCCCGTCGTTATTTTTGTTTGCAATGCCACGTTCCGCAGGCGAATGCTAAACCACTAGTCGAGAATGTATTTAGACCCGTCGAGTCACTTCGATAGTCATCTTGCTCACGGCTTAATAGAGGTTAGTTATGAATTTGTTAAAAGCTTTTTGGGCTCGGCTAATAAAACCAAGCAATGCCGCCGTTGGCATTGTATTGTTTATGGGGTTTATGGGCGGGCTTATTTTTTGGGGCGCCTTTAACACTGGTATGGAAGCTACCAACTCGGAAGAGTTTTGTTCCAGCTGTCATGCACCCATTGTGGCTGAAATACGCGAAACCATTCACTATTCAAACCGGTCAGGTGTAAGGGCTATATGCTCAGATTGTCACGTACCTCACGAGTGGACAGATAAAATAGTGCGCAAGGTTCAGGCATCAAAAGAGCTGGTGGCTTTTGCGATGGGAACAATTAATACCCCGGAGAAATTCAAAGCTCGTAGAGCGCATTTGGCTGAACGTGAGTGGGTTCGATTTAAAAACAATGACTCACTAGAGTGTCGAAATTGCCATCAGTTTGAATATATGGATTTTTCTGAACAGAGTAACCGTAGCGCCAAGCAGCACTCCACTGCGCTGGCCTCTGGTGAAAAAACCTGTGTGGATTGCCACAAAGGCGTCGCCCATAAATTACCTGACATGCATGGTGTTGAAGGCTGGTAAGCCAGTAAGGAAGATAATATGAGTCAACTAGAATCCATTTTTTGGCACGTCGTAGGCTATAGCGCGATGCCCTTTATTATCCTCGCAGGGTTTGCAGGTGTCGCTGTGGCTTCAGTTTGGGTCTTATCGTTAACATCAGACAAAGCTGACAGCTAACGCTTTGCCAGCACTACGATAAAATCAATTAGGGATTGCCAATGGATCTACAACGTCGCCATTTTTTACGCGGCAAGGTTGGCACACACAAACAGCCAACCCGTATGCCCTGGCTTATTGATATTGACCAATTTTCATCTACCTGCACGCAATGCGAACAATGCATCACTTCCTGTAAAGAAAATATCATTGTCAAAGGTGACGGCGGCTTCCCTGAAGTTAACTTTGCTTTAGGTGAGTGTACCTTTTGCGGAGACTGCGCCAGCGTTTGCCCCGAGCCTTTATTTAACCAAAGTGATGATAAAGCGCCTTGGGATTATCGCGCTTCAATTAATAACACCTGCTTAACTTACAACAATGTTTCATGCCAAAGCTGCCAAGATAGCTGCGAACCTAGAGCCATTGTCTTTGAATATACTATTGGAAAACCGCCTACACCAAGCATAAGCTCAGAAGCCTGCACTGGCTGCGGCGCCTGTGTGGCCACCTGCCCGTCACAGGCAATAGACATCCAGCTGCCTACTGCGTAGGGTGGATTGCAATCCACCGTTCACACCCCCCTAATTTTGGTGGATTATAATCCACCCTACCACTCTGGTTAATACTTACTACAAGGACGCAGCCCCGTAGGGTGGATTGCAATCCACCGCTCACACCCTCCTTATTTTGGTGGATTATAATCCACCCTACCACTCTGGTTAATACTTACTACAAGGGCGAAGCCCCGTAGGGTGGATTGCAATCCACCGTTCACACCCTCCTTATTTTGGTGGATTATAATCCACCCTACCACTCTGGTTAATACTTACTACAAGGACGCAGCCCCGTAGGGTGGATTACAATCCACCGTTCACACCCTCCTTATTTTGGTGGATTATAATCCACCCTACCACTCTGGTTAATACTTACTACAAGGGCGAAGCCCCGTAGGGTGGATTGCAATCCACCGTTCACACCCTTCTGATTTTGGTGGATTATAATCCACCCTACGAAGTCAGTGTTGTATCAACCTCATCCTGCTGCATGGCAAACATCTTCGCATACCATCCCCCTAAGGCCATCAATTCTTGATGACTGCCACGCTCGGCAATCTTGCCTTCCAGCATTACCAAAATCTCATCGCTATCGACAATGGTTGAAAGACGGTGGGCAATGGTTAAAGTTGTCCGCCCTTCTGACAACTTCTTCAACGCAGTCATGACACTTAACTCAGTTTCCACATCAAGGGCAGAGGTTGCCTCATCTAATAACACAAAAGGTGAATCTTTTAGAATAGCCCGAGCAATTGCCACCCGCTGACGTTGGCCACCAGAAATCTTACTGCCCCGCTCACCCGCCTGAGTGTCCAAACCATCAGGAGAGGCAGCTAAAAACTCACCCAAACCTGCCTGCTCAGCAGCGGCTTGAATCTCAGCATCAGCGGCATCGTAGCTCCCCATGCGAATATTTTCTTTAAGGGTGTCATTAAAAATAAAACTGCGCTGGGAGACTACCGCAAATAAATCCTGCAAATCTTCTAATGGAAATTCCTGCGCCTGATGGCCGCCAATAGAGATATTGCCAGACTGTGGATCCCACTGGCGCAACAATAAATTCACCACGGTAGATTTACCCGTACCACTGGGCCCCACTAAAGCAAAGTGTTTACCAGCGGGAAGATCAAACGAGAATCCATCAAAGATTTTTTTCTTACGACTCCACTGATCATCACTGGCATCGTATTCAAAACTAACATTATCAAAAGAAATTGCCGAATCAACCGGACCGGCAACGGGGCCTTTCGCTGTATCCTGTACCGCTGGCGTTTCATCCATCATGGCAAATAGACGACGGGCTGCAATTAACGAGACCCGGTAATCGGTAAAATTATTGGCAAGCCCGACTGATAGGTAAAAACCGACAATAGACACAGCGATAACCGCAGGCAACTCTACCAGCGGATCAATCACCCCTGCCAGTGCCAATTCAATACCCCACCAAGCTGAAGCCAGAATACCGACCGTAATAAATACTTCCGCAAGGCCACGCTGATTGGCGTCGGCACCATATAATTTATCCTGACCTTTTTGCATAGTAGCGCCCATGTTATACAACTCTTCAGCGCGCTTTTTTTCATAACCAAAGGCCACGGTATCGCGCACCCCTTGAATACTATCGGCAACAAAACCATTAACCTCACCTAACTGCTGGCGATACTCAACACCATCACCACCCAGCTTTGATACCAACCAGGGTAGCAATACGGTATTGGCCACATAAAAAGGCAGCAACACATATACCAGCGACTCATCCACGGTCCAACACCACACCAGAATTAAGGCGGGCACAAACACAGCGGCAATCGCCGGTGCTATGGTATGGGCATAAAAAGGTTCAATACGCTCACAATCAGTCATCACTCGACTAACCGCATCACCGGATTGCAACCTGGAGGTTTTTGCTGGGGCCAATGGCAACATAGCGTAATAAAATTTATCGCGAAATGCCGCTAAAATCCTAAACGCCACATAATGACCGGTATAGTTTTCGATATAAGAACCAAAACCAACAATGGTGCCAAAAAAAGCAATCCACTTGGCCTGGGTCCAGATAACATCCCAATTAACTACGCCGGGTTCGGCGCTATTAATATATAAACCGACACTGGCTGCCGCAATACCCAGCACTGCTGCCTGACCAC
This sequence comes from Oceanicoccus sagamiensis, assembly GCF_002117105.1. Lineage (GTDB taxonomy): Bacteria > Pseudomonadota > Gammaproteobacteria > Pseudomonadales > Dasaniaceae > Oceanicoccus > Oceanicoccus sagamiensis. The sequence continues at coordinate 867,999 of NZ_CP019343.1, forward strand.
AGCAGCGAATAATCCGCGCCACCAGCGAAGTAATCATAATATTGTTAAAGGGCGTCATATAGGTAAGCAGGCGCAAAATAATTTGCAGATTACTCGCCTTTGGCGTTGCTGTTGATGTACTCATAAGTCTCTCTCTTGAAATAGCCTGCGTTGTTTACGCAACGGGAACTGCCGCTTCTCTTTCAATATTTTGTTTAGTCTTAATCATGCTGGCGTAAATACCATCGTGATCCAGCAGCTCTTGTCGGGTGCCACTCTCACTAACGGCACCGTGGTCCATAACAACAATACGGTCAGCCTGCTCAATCGTACTTAGGCGATGTGCAATCAATAATACGGTTTTATTCTTCGTTAGACGTTCAATAGCGCGGTTTAATAAGGCCTCGGTTTCAACATCTATTTGTGAGGTTGGCTCATCAAGTACAACGATTGGCGCATCTTTTAATAGCGCGCGGGCTATGGCTAATCGTTGCGCCTGACCGCCACTAAGTGCTGTACCCTGATCACCTACCATAGTATTGATACCGGCAGGGCTGCTTTGCACAAATTCCCAAAGCTCCGCGGCTTTTAGCGCTGCTTCCAACTCAGCTTCGCTGGCGTCGTCTTTAGCAATGCGCAGATTATCGGCAATGGTGCCAAAAAATAGAAACGGATCCTGCGGCACTAAAGCAATTTGTTCTCGAATCCAATCCAGCGACAGTTCTTCATCTTTATGGCCATCAAAATATATATGCCCCTTATTTGGGTCCAGCGTCCTTAGCATTAAATTAGTGACGGTGGTTTTACCGGAACCGGATTTACCGATTAACGCTACAGTTTCATTGGGTTGTAACGCCATGGTCAGGTTTTTAATGGCAGGCTCTTCTGCTCCCGGGTAAGTAAAATCAACGGCTTTAAATTCGATGCTAATAGCACGGCCTTTAGTTGAACCGGGGTTATTTCCGGCATCACTTTTAACGGGGGCTTCCTCATCGAGAAACTTAACAACTTTTGCAGCCACTTCACGACCTAAAGCACCGGCAAAAAAGAATTCACCGATTAATAATAAGGTACGGCTAAACTCCAGGCTCATAAAGATAACCGCGACCACTTCCCCCGCTGACATAAAGCCGCCACTGTAACGGTATAGCGAAACACCCATGGCAAAAGCCGTTGAAAACAACGCAAAGCCTAATTCAAGAAAAACAAACTGAAACTGCGCCACCATTAATAAGCGCATAGTTTGCTGACGCTGGAGCTCGTTGCCCTCTTCCATTTCTTTGCCGCGACGCTTGTCCATATTAAACATTTTTAGCGTGCTCATACCCTGGATAGAATCCAGGTACTGGGCAAAGTTACGGTTTTTGGTTTCTTCATTGCTGCCACTGATTTTTCTAAAACCCTGTGCAGCCATACCCACAAACAAAGGCGTTAGCGGTACGCCTGCCAGCATCCATAAACCCACGACCCAATCGATATAAAAGATGGCCGCACAAAGAAAAATAGGGATAGCGATAGCCACCCAGATTTGCACAAAGTAAACACTGAAATAATAGTCGAGGTATTCCACCCCCTCAGTGGCAGTGTTAGCCATCTCACCGGTACGGCGCTTACCTAAAAGTCCGGGACCTAGCTTGATCACCTGTTTATAGATTTGGTCACGGACATTAAGTTTGGCAGAACTGGAAGCACGGAATTGCCCGGTACGGAACACCCATGCCAAGGCCGCTTTTAACAATACCAGCCCAACAAAGGCGGCAATCCAGCTACGCAACATATTGTTACCATCGACAGCGGCATCAATCGCCAAACCCAGAACATAATAAAGAAGGATGGTCGCTGGAATGGTAGCAAGACCGGCAATCAGCCCTACCCTTACCCATTTCATCGTTGCCGGTGTTACCAGCCTGTCATCAACACCAATCATTAGAGAACTCCACCAGGGATGCTTTTAGTTATCACGCGATACTGCGCAGTGTGGCCAATCTAGACCTTAAAGCATAGTTCAAGGTCAACACCCCAACCTCAGGATATTGCTTTATCGATGAAATAGGGCCAAGCAGACTATAGCATCGCCGTTTTAAGCCAATCAGAGATGACATCGTAGGGTGGATTATAATCCACCAAACCCAGCCAGCAGCTCGTATCACCGGTGGATTATAATCCACCCTACAGGCTTAGTGCCCCAGACAACAATTGGCGAGATGGGAATGACGTAGTAAGCTCAAAATTGAAAAAGCTTGACCTTAAACCCTACTTCAAGGGTGAGTATCGCCAACATTGCCAGATTACCCCCTGAGGAATTGAACGATGAGCGAAGCCCTGAGCACCGAAAGTACCGGACCCTTAAAGGTCAAAATCACCGGTATGGACTGCGGCGGTTGTGCTATGACGATTGAAGACAGTATCCGCAAACTGGAGGGTGTCAGCAGTGCCAGTGTCAGCTTTACTACTGAAACCATGGAAGTTGAAGGCAATATTGCCATGGACAGTATTGAAGCCCGTTTAAAAGAGCTGGGCTACAAAATCAATAGTGATAAACCACAAACCTATGCCGAGCTACCAGACCACCGCGGTGCTGCGGGCTTTGCGCGCTTCTTATGGGAGCAACCCCCTCTGCGGATGGCTGTCTGTGTGGCCATTGCCGTTATCCTTGGCATAATCACCTTAAGCGGTATGGACCCAATTAGGGGTGTAGAACCTCTGGATGCTGTATTTGCCGCCGCCGTAATAATCTCTGGTGCTCCGGTTTTTCTTAAAGGTTTTCGTGCATTAATTTTCGCCAATCGTATTACCATTGATTTATTGATGGCTATCGCCACCGTCGGCGCCCTGGGTATTGGCGAGTACGGTGAAGCGGTTACTGTGATTTTATTATTTATGTTGGGCGAAGCACTGGAAGCCTATAGTGCCGAGCGCGCCCGTGACTCACTGCGCAGTCTGATGGCTTTACAGCCACAGGAAGCAACAGTGCTTCAAGCCCATAGCGATAACCATAGCGATCATAAGCACAGCGAGTCTTGCAGTGATAACGACCACGAGCATAAGCCCAGTGTTGCCCACACACATAACCATGATGACCACAGCCATACTGCGCAGCATGCTCACGGCCATAACCATGAGCAGGGTGAAAACTGTAGTGGCCATGATCACCAGAGCCACGATCAAGGCGATCATGACCACACTGTAGTTATGCCCGTTGATCAAGTACAAATCGGTGACCGAGTGCTAGTTCGCCCCGGTCAGCGTATCCCTGTCGACGGGGTTGTTATCAAAGGCTTATCCTCCGTAGACCAGGCCCCGGTTACCGGTGAAAGTGTGCCGGTGGTTAAAGATATTGATGATACTGTTATGGCCGGTACCGTTAACGGTGAAGCCGCCCTTGAAATTCGCTCCACCAAAGTGGCCGCAGAAGGCACCATTGCCCGTATCGCCAAACTGGTAGAACAAGCTCAGGCACAACGCAGCCCCGCTGAGCGCTTTATTGATCGCTTTGCTCGCTGGTATACACCAACAGTCGTGGCTTTGGCGACATTGGTCGTGTTAATTCCCGTCTATGGATTTGGCCAGCCCTTAATGACAGAAGGCGAAACCACCGGTTGGTTATATCGCGGCCTGGCCATGTTAATTATTGCCTGCCCTTGTGCCTTGGTTATTAGTATTCCTGTCACCGTTGTTAGCGGCTTAACTCGCTTAGCCAATCTGGGCGTACTGGTTAAAGGTGGCGCACAGCTAGATCGTATGGCCGATATCTCCGCTATCGCTTTTGATAAAACCGGCACACTCACTTATGGCAAGCCTCGGGTAACCAATATTCGCAGCTTGCAGTGCTCACACGATGCCGCCAATGATGACAACTGCAGCAACTGCGACAATGTTGTAGCGATAGCGGCTGCGGTTGAGCGTTCTTCTGAACACCCTGTTGCTCACGCTATTGTGGAAGCAGCACATAACCGTTCCGGTGTAGGCCACCTTGCCGTAGCACAGGCTGTGCAGGCGCACCCCGGTAAAGGTGTTAGCGGTGAATTATCCGGTGATAAAAAAATCACTGTCGGAACCGGTGATTTATTTAATACCGAGATGGAAGGCTGGGCAGATATTGCCCCCCATGCGGAAGCCGCTCGTGATAAAGGCGAAACCGTTATGTATGTATCAGAAAACAATAAAGTGATTGGCTATATTGGCGTACACGATGAAATTCGTGAAATCACTCCCGAGGCTTTATCCCAATTATCACAAATGAATATTCGCAAAGTGATGTTAACCGGTGACCACCTAAAAGCCGCCAATCGCGTTGCCGATAGTATTAATGACATTGATGAAGTTCACGCACAGCTAATGCCGGAAGATAAATTATCGGCAATTGAAAAAATTCATACGGATCACGGCGCAGTGGCCATGGTCGGTGACGGTATTAATGATGCCCCCGCCCTCGCCCGTGCCGATATCGGTATTGCTATGGGCGGCGGTGGTACGGCCCAAGCCATGGAAACCGCCGATGTGGTATTAATGCAAGATGATTTACAGGATGTATCACTAGCCCTGCGGGTAGCACGCAAGTCACGCACGATTGTTAAACAGAATATTGTGTTAAGCTTGGTGCTTAAAGTGTTGTTCTTATCATTAGCTATTCCTGGTATTGCTACTTTATGGATGGCAGTACTGGCCGATGTAGGTGGCACACTTATCGTTACCTTGAACGGCATGCGTCTGTTACGCGAAAAGTAAATTGCAGGGTGGATTACAATCCACCAAAACCAGCGGCGGGAAAGGTGGATTATAAGCCACCCAACGAGAGTCAAAAAAAGAGAACAATAATATGGCAAACAAGCTAGGCCCCATTTATTTAGCTGAAGGGGTCCTACCCCGCCACGTTTTAGCTTACCTGTTTGCAGCCTTTGTCAGCATTGGTCTGTTTACTTATCTGGTCATTTTAACCCCGTATATCCTGCGCCATAATATTGGTGCAGATCAATCCAACTTTGGCCAGATCACCGGCGACATTCAATTCTGGCAGGAAATTTTAGTACTCTGTGTGATCGGCTGGTTTGGCGCATTATCCGACCGCTGGGGGCGACGCCGGGTTTATATTATTGGTTTTATCCTAATGGGCTTTGCCTATGCCACCTATGCCTTCGCCACCACCATTCCAGAACTGATTGCCTTTCGTTTAATTTTTGCTTTAGCGGTCGCCGCCAATAGCGCCATGCTGGCAGCCGTTGTTGCCGACTACCCCGCCGAACAATCACGCGGAAAACTAGCCGCCACCTCTATGCTACTGAATGGCTTGGGCGCTACCTTTTTTAGCGGTGCTTTAGGTTCCTTACCGGATTATTTTTTACAGTTTGCCGAAAATGAAATATGGGCAGGCCGCTATGCCGCTCTATCCATTGCCGCTATCGCCTTTTTTGCTGCGTTTGTTATGGTCGGTTTAAAACCTGGTTTACCGGCCAATCAAAAACCCAGTAAAGCATCGGTTCTGTCATTAATGAAAGAAGGTTTTTCCGCCGGTAAAAAAGCCCGCATCGGTGTATCCTATCTGGGCTCTTTTGCCGCTCGCGCTGATATGTCGATTATCACTTTATTTCTGATTTTATGGGCGACTATTGCTGCAACCAATGCAGGCATGTCCGCAGCCGAAGCCACCAAAATAGCCGGAATGAAAATGGGTATCGTCATGGCCTGCTCTGTTTTCTGGGCACCAGTGTTTGGTATTCTTGCGGATAAAGTGGATCGTTTAAATTTATTAATCGTTGGCTTTTTATTAGCCGCTATCGGTTATGGATGGGTTGCAACACAAGCGGATATTTTATCGTCTGCGGCTATTCCGGCATTGATTATGATGGGGATTGGTCAGTCCAGTACTATCTTGTCCTGCACAGTCATGTTAGGTCAGGAGTCACCGGAAGAATTAAGAGGCAGTACCTTTGGTATGCAGAGCTTTTTTGGCGCTATCGGAATTTTAATGATTTCTGTGGTCGGGGGAAGGCTGTTTGATAATGTTGGGCCTTATGCGCCGTTTTATGCAATTGCTGTTGCCAATGGACTCGTATTTGCGGTTGGCTTCATGGTCCGGCTAAAGGAACTAAAAAACACCTCACCGGCAACCACGTAGGGTGGATTACAATCCACCAAACCTACCCATAGCAGTCAAAACCGGTGGATTATAATCCACCCTACGGGCAGCTCGGGAATGGATTAATCAAAGAGCGAAACAGTAGGTCCAGCCCCGCCTTCTTGGCGAGGATAAGAATATTTAGGTGAGCACCGTGGGTTTAGCTAGTAGCTGAGTTATTACCACGCAAAGATTTAAATAATGCCGCTATTCGCAGAATTAACCACCCAATCAAACCAATGATTATCAAGCCAAGATACTCAACCACCGCAATCCTTGGCACTTCGGCAATCTCAGCCCAGCGGCCGGAGTAGTAAAATACAATGCCGCCAATATAAAGCAGGGCAAAACCCCAGCGCGCCAGTTTCGACAAGCCCAATCCATGCATCTGAGTGATAATAAAGATCGTGATAAAACCAAAGAAAAATTGTGCCGGTGTGCCACCCTGGGGGTTATCACCCTGATACACCATCCAGGCTACCATGGTGCCATGGACGACCACCAATAGCTCCATAGCCAGTGTCCACCATTTGTTGGTATGGGTACGGGTAAAAAACAGGCTGCCCTGCAACAGAATCAAAATGGTATAGAAGGTGCCTAACAGATGACCGCTGGTGACCTCGATAGGGTGATACCAGAAGGTATAAATTAATGCCCAGGAAAAGTAATAGCCGTGGTATTTGCGCAATGCTCTGGCCACTTCTTTCATAAACGGCATCTTGGCGCCAAACACCACGCCGCGGCGCTGGTTTTCAATCAGCAGGATCATAATCAGCATAATGACCACCGAGCCCATAGAGGTCAGGATATGAACATCCTGGGCCAGGCCATCGTAGGCCACTTTGGTTTGCAGAATATGCAGGCCAATAAAACCGGCATTAGCCAGCAAGGCCATCACATTGACCTTGTGCAGGCCACTTACATATTTGAGTTTGCTCTTCTGGGCATAATAAATCAGGCCCCAGATGGTTACCTGGTGCAGCGCATACCCCCCCAGGCCGTAAACCGTGTCCAGAAGGTGGGCTCGGCCAGTTTCCACTCATACCAAAAATCACCCTGATCAGGAGGCAACACAAAACCCTCATCATAGGGACCCAAACCGATAATCACCCCCATAATGGCGACGCAGGCTAAAACGCCCCACCACAGGTTATAGGGGTACTCTTTCGTTTCTACGGAGGTGGTTGCGCTAGTATTTTCGCTCATTGCCAGGTTACAACTCTTAGATTCAGATAATTAGTGCAGATAATAGACGATTTTGCTTTTGATAGTTTTAATACCGGGGCAATTTTTAGTAAGTAATTGTAAAGTTTGGGCCCCTATAGTCTCGCCCCTATATCCAGCCTCATTAAGCCATAAATCAACTATACTAAACCTTATAACCTAATAGTCACTGATAACTCATTGAACTGAATGCCTTTAACGCTAAAACCCTTATTACGCCTGACCTTGCCTCTGCTGGTATTAGCCCTGTCTTTTTACGCTTTGGGCAAAACCCCGCTGATTAATAGCAACTATCTGGAGCTGCTTGGCTTGCTGCCCTATATGATTTTCGCCGTGGTATTAGGGCTGGCGCACTATTTTAATCGCTCACGCTTCTTCTCAGCAGCACTGCTATTAACTACCGCCTATTGGTTAATCCAAAGCCATTTGCAAACCTCTTTAACTGAGCTTTACCCGCTGTATTTTTATACGGCCCTCAGCCTGCTCTTACCTCTGGGCTTATTATTTCTGGCGGTTTTACCTGAGCGAGGTCTATGGAATATGCATGGCATATTGCCGCTATCCATTACGCCGCTGCTAGTCCTTATGACCTATACCGCCAGCCTGCAATATAGCCAGCAGCAGCTAAGCGACTTTACCGGGTTCTTTGCTATCAAACCCTATTCAGGCTATGTCTTATCGATCTATGCCAGTCTCGGTTTTCTGGTATCGCTGTTACTGGCTCTGGTGATGCTGCTTATTCGCAACAACGAGGCCGAGGCTAGCTTTTGCGCCTGTATTATTCTCGCCTATGTCACTCTGGCAGGCTTTGACCAACCGTTAATTTCCAGTATCTTATTTTCCGCTTGTGGCCTGACTCTGGCAATTGGTTTGCTGCGTAACTCTTTTGAGATGGCCTATCGAGATGATCTAACCGGTTTACTGGGGCGCAGGGCTTTTAATGAAAAAATACGTGGGCTTGGCAAGCAGTACTCCATCGCCATGATGGATGTGGATCATTTTAAAAAATTCAATGATACCCACGGCCATGATGTTGGCGACGATGTATTAAAAATTGTTGCCAACCATATTGCGCAGGTCACCGGCGGTGGCATTCCCTACCGCTATGGTGGGGAGGAGTTTTGTGTGATCTTTCCAGGCAAGAAGATGAAGCCCTGCGTGCCACATCTTGAAGCGGTTAGAGAGGCTATTGCTGATTACAGTATTAGCTTGCGTGATAAAACGACTCGGCCAAAAAACTCAAAAGAAGGTGTGACGCAACGCGGCAAACCAACAAAAAAGAATACCGTCTCGGTCACTATCAGTATTGGTGTTGCGGAGAAAACCGAACACCAGACCAACCCCGAACAAGTACTTAAAGCCGCGGATAAAGCCCTTTACAGAGCTAAGCAAAACGGGCGTAATTGTTTGGCGCGTTAGTCGTAGCGCCCCACTTCTTTTCAAATGCATGAATTTGATCAAAACCAATATCGCTACAAAACTGCTTGAACTCATACATAGGAATATTCTCGGTTTCGCATACTCCTTCGCTCTTTAATGTTCGGTAACTTTTTTCAATCGCCTCTAACATCACCAGAGGAGCCATAGCAGGATAGATTGCCATGGCATAGCCCACCTGCTTCAATTCATCGACCGATAACATCGGTGTGCGGCCGCCATTAGACATATTAGCCACACAGGGTTTATCGATAGCGGAACAGAAGCTCGCCATTTCTTCTGGCGATTCGGGGGATTCAAAAAATAAAATATCCGCGCCAGCCTCTGCATAGGCATCCATACGACGCATAGCCTCATCGAAACCATAACCGGTTCTGGCATCGGTACGAGCAATAATTAAAAAGTCATCTGAGGCCCGGGTATCGATAGCCACTTTAATTTTATTGACCATATCCTCTATAGGAATAACGATACGGTGCGGTGTATGGCCACACTTTTTAGGGAACTCCTGATCCTCAATTTGCATGGCACTTATACCTGCCTCCTCATAGCCCCTTACGGTATGCGCCAAATTAATTAAACCACCAAAGCCGGTATCGGCATCGGCAATCACCGGAGCAGAACTTTTTTTCACCATTTTGGCAAAACGATTAACAAAGTCGGTATAGGTAGCCAGGCCAGCATCGGGGATACCCTGATCTGAGGCAACATTCCAATAGCCGGAAGCGTACACTGCATCAAAGCCTATTTTTTCTACCATTAATAGCGACATCATATCGAAGACGCCGGGGGCCGCTATAAACTGGCCGCTGTCTATTTTTTGTTTTAAGGATGCATCTGCCATGCTGTTCGCGCCTTATTGACTGTAAATAATGGATTGGAAAGCGTTAACTAGAAAGTGTCACTTCAATTTTTTGCATATTTTTACGCATGCTATCGGGAATTTTTACCGGCTTGTTAGAAATACGATCCACAAACACATGAATAAAATGGCCGAAGGCACAGGCTTGCTCTTCGCCATCTTTAAAAATACCAATGCCATATTGCACTGAGCTATTACCCAGGCGATCAATTCTCACACCCACTTCAATTTTATCCGGGAAGGCAATCGGCGCTAAGTACTCACAACCGGAGCTAACAACAAAGCCGATAATATCGCCGTTATGCATATCCAAACCGCAGTGGTTAATTAAAAAGGTATTTGCCGCGGTATCAAAGTACGAATAATAGGTCACGTTATTAACATGACCATAAATATCATTATCCATCCAGCGGGTGGTAATGGGATAAAAAGCTTTATAATCGTTGCGGGTAATATCTACTTTGGAAGCCATAGTGTTTGCCGTTTTTTAATCGTAGTGTTTGCCGTTTTTTTATAACGAGGTGGGGGATTAGTACGCCGCTTGATAAATAGCCAGAGCATCATCTCTGGAAACGTCTCTGGGGTTATTCACTAATAGCCGCTGTTGCAACATGGCATCATCTGCCAGCATAGGCAAATCAGCCTCGGCAATATCCATCGCCTGTAAACAATTGGGCAGCGCGACTTTATCAATAAGCTGTTCCATATAGTCGATAAACCCGTCGCAGCCCGATGCCTGATTGGCTCCCGCCATACAAGGTAATAGCTCAGCATAAAGCTCACTGGCCTGAGGTGCATTAAAGCGCAGCACATGGGGCAATACCAATGAGTTAGATAGGCCATGGGGGATATGGTAATGGCCGCCGAGGGGGTAGGCCAAAGCATGCACAGCGGCTACCGGTGAATTGGCAAAGGACTGCCCCGCCATCATCGCACCCAATAACATATTGGCACGGGCTTCAAGATTAGAGCCATTGTGTACCGCTTCCAGAATATTGGCAGACATCAGGCTCAGTGCCTGTTTGGCTAACATATCGGAATAAATATTCTTCTTATGCTTGCTGGTAAACGCTTCAATAGCATGCACCATAGCATCAATACCGGTTGCCGCTGTCACATGAGCAGGCAGGCCAATGGTCAGTTGTGCATCTAACAGCGCAATATCGGGCAGTAGCTGCTTAGAGATAACCCCGGTTTTAGTGGTGGCTCCCGTTGTGATAATAGAGGTGGGGGTTACTTCGGAGCCAGTGCCCGCCGTTGTTGGTACTTGAATCAGCGGCAGGCGTTTGCCCTGCACATTGCCAATACCATACATCTCACTAATGGGCTGTTCTGAAATTGCCATTACAGCGATCAGCTTGGCCACATCCATGGAGCTTCCGCCCCCCAGGCCAATCACACCATCAATTTTTTCTGCCCTGGCCACCTCAACCGATGCGAGTACCAGCGCCTCTGGCGGGTCGGCCTGTACATCACTATAAGTAAAAGTACTTATACCGGAATTTTTTATGGCAGTAATAATAGGGTCAGCCATCCCGGTTTGCATAATACCCGGGTCGGTCACCAACATAACCCGTTGCATATTGAACTCTCGGCAGTATTCACCGAGTTTATTGGCAGCACCAATCTCGCAGATAACTTTATTGGCGGTGATAAACTCGAATGTATTCATGGCTAAACCTTTTTATTGTTGTCAGGTTGACGGGTAAACCTAGTAATAAGCCATAGTATCACCACCAGGAGGCTTTACTGAATAGAACTCTGGCTGGCTGTCACCCAGGTGACAGCTGTGATTAAACCTCACTGAAACGAGGTATTAAGTCGGCTAATGCACTAGTATTGAACTATTATAAACTTAGCTTACTAAGCGTCTATTTATTTGAAGAAAATGATTCTCTGGTATGCATTCAAGGAATTAGCAAACAGCGTGGCCATGCTGGTGACCTGCGCTGCATCCCCTCGTCGATATATTCTCCCATCCCGCATGGCCTTATTGCTTGCCCTTGTCACTATAACGGCAAGTACCTCCAGTCTCGCTGAGCAACATACCAATATCGCAGAGCTAAGAGCTGCCTATTACTTCAATGCGCTTAAATTTACCCGCTGGCCGGTTGAACAATTAGACAGCCAAAGCCCACTCAATATCGTGCTGGTAGGTAGCGATTCAGTAAGCGATATACTGGCACAAAAGTTACCGGACTATTTAATCCACGGCCATAAACTCTCGGTTAGCTCCTTAACCGCCGAACAGGCCAATGGGCAGAGCAACAAAGACTTGCTGGATAAAGCCCATGCTATTTATTTTGCCGAGAATACCGAGGACAAATACCCCTATATTCTTGGAAATTTAAAGCGACCAGTTTTAACCGGCAGCAGTATCGAGTCCTTTGCCAATCATGGCGGTATGGTGGAAATTGCTTACCGGAAGCAATCTCAAAAACTGGTCTTTCATATCAATACGGACAACCTTAAACAGTCCAATATTTCTATCAGCTCCAAACTGATGAAAATCTCCAATATTGTTACCGACCATCAATAGACCGTTTATAGCTCCCGCACATCAACAAAACGCCCGGCAATGGCCGCCGCGGCAGCCATTGCCGGGCTGACCAAATGGGTGCGGCCTTTATAACCCTGACGCCCCTCAAAGTTGCGGTTAGACGTCGAGGCACAACGTTGCTCTGGGCCTAATTGATCCGGGTTCATGGCATTGCACATCGAGCAACCCGCTTCGCGCCATTCAAAGCCCGCATCGAGAAAGATTTTATCCAAGCCCATGGCTTCTGCCTGCTCCTTCACTAAGCCTGAGCCCGGTACAATCATCGCCCGCTGTACGGATGAAGCGACGGATTGCCCCGCCACCACCTCAGCAACCGCTTGCAGGTCTTCAATTCTGGAATTGGTACAAGAGCCGATAAATACCTGATCTATGGTTAAATCGGTAATTTTGTTACCACTGGTCACGCCCATATAGTCAAAGGCCGTACGCCAGTCTTCACGCTGCACAGCATCTTTGGCCTCTTCCAGGCTGGGTACGATACCGCCAACCGGCACTACCTGATCCGGCTTGGTACCCCATGTGATATGGGGCTGGATATCGGCGGCATTTAGCTGCAATACCTTGTCGAAGTGGGCACCTTGATCGGAGTGCAGTGTTTGCCAAAGTTGCAGGGCCTGGTCCCAGTCATCGCCTTGAGGGGCCGCTGCCCGGCCTTTTACGTAAGCCTCGGTGACCTTATCAAAGGCGACCATACCGCTTCGAGCTCCCGCCTCAATGGTCATATTGCAGAGCGTAAACCGCGCCTCCATCGACAGGGCTGCCACGGCTTCACCCGCATACTCAATGGCATAGCCGGTACCACCGGCGGTGCCTAGCTGGCCAATAATATACAGCGCCATATCTTTAGCGGTGGCACCTGCTGGCAACTCGCCATCTACCCGCACTTGCAAGTTCTTTTGTTTGTTGGTCATCAGGCATTGGGTGGCCATCACATGCTCGACCTCTGAACTACCGATACCTTGAGCTAAAGTCGCTAAAGCTCCGTGTGTTGAAGTATGTGAGTCCCCACAAACTATAGTCATCCCCGGCAGGCAAAGACCACTCTCAGGACCAACAACATGCACAATACCCTGCTCTTTGTCGGTGATTTTATATTGCTTAACCCCCACTCATCGCAGTTATTATCCAGAGTGATTACCTGGATTTTGGCCATATCATCTTCAATACCCTCAGCCCCCAAATGATGATTTTCAGTAGGTACCTGATGGTCTGCGGTGGCAAACATGGTGTCTTTGCGCCATAACCCACGGCCCTCATTACGGAGCCCTTCAAAGGCCTGTGCCGAGGTCACTTCATGGATAAGGTGGCGGTCGATATAGAGTAGTGCGGTACCGTCTTCACCAGTTTTTACGCAGTGAAGATCCCAGAGTTTGTCATAGAGCGTTTTTGCAGACATAGCGTAGTTGACCACCAGTATTGACCGAAAGATATATCATTATGACATTTATTGATCAGAACTGAAATCCTGCTTAAGCGCTTTCTCTACATCCCCGGGTGAGATGGCAACAAAGCGGCCAAAATTAAAATGCTCGATAAAGCGAGTCACCCGCTCATCAACAGGGTTGGATAACAGTGCCTGCTCAAGCGTTTTTAGCTGGGCATCTGAGACACAGGAACCCGCATAGAGAAACAGGCCGTTGGTTCTACCCATCTCGGCCACCTGAACCAGCTTTTCCCTAAATGTGGGTTGCAGCCAGTCCATCGACTCTCCGATAACAAAGGCAGCGTCAAAGCGGTCCTGGAACAGCCCCATATAGACATCACTAGGCGACACGACCGAACTTAGCTCAACCGCTTCCAGCAGCCCTGCCTGACTTAGCCGTTGTTGTGCAATCATGGCCTCAGTAGAGTCCCTCACGGTACCTACTTTTTTATCGCGCAGTTGCTCCATAGAGCGGATTGTCGAGCTTTTCTCAGTGATCAGTAAAACTCTGGCTCCCGGCGTTCTTATCACCGGCCTTAATTCTGGTTTAGCGTGCACCACATTGAGCATGGATTGGGGGACAAGTACCAAATCAGCGGAATTCTGGCTAAAGCCATGTACCGATGCGGACCAGCCATCAGTAAAAAATAACTGCGGTTTTTTCCCTAATGACTCGGCCATAGTGGCAAGAAAAGGCTTAATCACGGATAAATAATCTTCGCTGCGCTTAACGGTGGATACCGTCAACCGCAGGGTATCAGTACACTGCGTTTGGGCTTGGGCCAATGCTAAGTGGGGAACAAACAAAACCAGGGCCAAAACCCATAACAACGGCTGTTTTAATCTGCTCTTGTACATCGAAAACTTAACTCTCAATTAAAATTTAGGCCACTCGCTATGAGTGCTGCACAGCGCCACTGTAGCACTGGCAAAAGCAACAGTTAAGACCAGCATCGGCCAATATGCCAATAGCAGGTATAAAAAAACCACTTCAATATCACTATTGAAGTGGTTTGTTAAGCCGCTAAAAACTTATCTGAAAACAGGCGCCTCTGGAGGCTCAAAACCGGTTTCTTCTTTACAGCGTGCTTTGATTTCTTCGATAGTGCCACCGTAGTTAAACAGTGGAATATCATCGCCACGCTCGGCAATCAGCTTATCACGCAAGGCTGTAGTCGCAGCCTCATCCACGGCACCATCAGTAACAACAACGCCATAACGCTCTGCACCTTTGGCAGTAACCAGACCGCGGTTAACATCATCCATAACCAACTGTGGATCACGGGCATAACGATCACCCCAGCCACCGCCGCCCCAGGTATTGAAGTAAAGCAGGTCGCCCGCTTTAACGTGAATACCTTCGCACTTGGAAGGAATAAACTCTTCGCTGCCATCGACACGAACCAGCTTCTTGGTTGAACGCATACCGGTCTCGCCACCTAATACACCCCATGGGTACATTAACCAACGCTCATCGTGAATACCGATTTCACCGTCACATAAGAAACGGTAAGCAACACTTAAGCCGTTACCACCACGGTGCAAACCAGCCCCTCCTGAATCAGGGATGGTTTCGTAGTTTTCAATCCGCAGCGGGAAGTACGACTCAATAAATTCGTTAGGTACGTTAGTAAAACCGGGCCATAGTGAGTGACCGTCAGGGCCATCACCGATAGGACGACCGGGGATACCACCAAAACCAATCTGGAATAACTGGAACCATTCGCCGTTGTCGTCATAACCTGAATAGAACAGGTGTGGCGAATCAGAGAAGCCCGCAGCGTTAAGCATTTGCTCTGGAGCACCCATACCCAATAACGCGCCAAGGATATCAAAGATACGGCCCAGTGCGTGAGTACGGCCGGAAAGAGCCGCTGGAAATTTAGGCTTAAGCAAAGTGCCTTCTGGAATACGAACATCTACCAGGTCGTAGAAACCATCGTTAAATACGATATGGGGATCAACAACGTTAATAGTGAATGAACCGAAGAACATTTTGAACATATCTTCGTTCAGGTAAAAGTTAACCGAGGTCTGTGCCTGTGGGTCAGTGCCTTCAAAATCGAAGATCGCTTTTTCACCTTCACGCCACATAGTACATTTGATTTTGTAGGGACCCATGCCCTTACCATCATCACACAGATAATCTTCAAAAGAGCGAGGCTCTTCCGGGATAAAGTTCTGGATAATATGACCCATGGCTGATTTGTTACGATCCAGCATAACGCCCATGGCAGTGTGCAGGATATCGTCATCAAAACGTTCAGTCAGTTCCAGAACACGCTTGGCTGCGGTGTTACAAGCAGCAACCAACGCGTTTAAATCGAAACGGTTCCACTGTGGGGTACGTACATTGTGCAGAATTAATTCCAGCACGTCGGATTGCAACTCACCTTTTTTATACAGCTTGGTCGGTGGAATACGAATACCTTCCTGATAGATATTGGTCGCTTCGATGGGGATAGAACCCGGCACCATACCACCGTTATCTGACATATGACCAAACATCGCAGACCATGCGATATGGCGACCATCTTTAAATACAGGTACCAGCACTAACCAATCTGGTAAGTGAGATACAGCGGCGTTACACATATAAGGGTCGTTAGTTAACAGGACATCGCCCTCTTCCAACTCACCGTCATACACTTCCATAAACGGACCAATAAAAGAACCAAACTGGCCAACGACCATTTTGCCTTCTTTATTCGCGATCATTGGAAAACAGTCACCCTGTTCACGAATACCCGGAGACATAGCCGTTCTAAATAGAACCGCGTCCATTTCTTCACGGGCATTTTTTAAGGCGTTTTCGATAATATCAATCGTTACGCCATCGACCTCAACTTTCTGAAGAGGCGAGCTGTTGGTTTCAATAATTGTTGCAGGCATTGTTATTCTCCTCTTCTTATGCGGCTGGGTTAATTAACAGGTTGCCAATCTTATCGACCTTGGCTTCATAACCTGGTAATACCACAGTGGTTGAGTCCATTTCAGTAATAATGGCAGGACCGGGAACCGTTAATGCATCGTGCAATTTATTACGATCGTAAAGCGCACCGTTATGCTCCTGACCTTCGTAGTAGAAGCTGGTGTTCTGGATTTTACATTCTTCCAAAGAGGTACCGGCTTCACCCAAGGTGTATTCAGCAATGGCATTGGCCTTGGCTTTTACCACGGCACGGATCATTAGAATCTCGTGGCCATCATCCAGCTTAAAGGTAAACAACTGTTCGTGTTCACGGTCAAAGCTGTCTTTTAGCAAATCCATACCTTTGGCGCGAACATCTTCTTCAGTAAACTCAACGGTGATTTGGAATGCCTGACCGGCATAACGTAAATCAGCCTGGAAAGTCACTTCGTGATCACTGGTAGGAATACCATCAGCTACCAAAGACTCTCCAGCACGTTCTTGTAGCTCAAGTAAATCAGCGATTAATGTATCGCTGCTTACATCTTCCGCCATACGAATATAAGTACGGGTAGCTTCATCCTGTACCTGAGTGGTTGCATCACCGTAAGCACACAATACACCAGGGCCGGGAGGAATAATTACCGGCCAGGACTGCGCCAGCACACCCATCGCATTGGCATGTAGTGGGCCAGCACCACCAAAACAAACCAGCGCGAAGTCGCGTGGATCGTAACCTTGCTCAACCGATACCAGACGCAAAGCACCGAACATCGCTTCGTTGGCCACTTTGATAATACCTTCAGCGGCTTCCATTAAGCTGATACCTGCGGCATCGGCAATTAATTGAACGGCTTTAATAGAGGCATCGCGATTAATTTCCATCGCGCCGCCTAACTGTGCATCAGAGGGCAAGTAACCTAATACAACGTTGGCGTCACAAACAGTCGCCTGCTCACCACCTTTCATATAACAAGCAGGGCCAGGTACTGCACCGGCAGACTCAGGGCCAACACGTAAAGCTTTGGTTAGCTCAGGCACAAAGGCCAGAGAACCACCACCAGCACCTACCGTACGAACATCCACTGAAGGAGCACGCACACGCACATCGCCAACAATGGTTTCACGACGAACGCGGGCTTTTGAATTTTGAATTAACGCTACATCGGTAGACGTACCACCCATATCAAACGTTAGGATGTCGTCGTAGCCTGCGCGACTACAGAAGTAGACTGCACCAGTAACACCACCCGCAGGGCCTGACATAAGCAGGTTAACCGGTGACTCTGCAGAAGCGCGGCCAGAAGCCAAGCCACCGTCAGAGCGAAGAATGGATAACAAGGTATCCTCAGACATTTTTTCTTTTAAAGCGCCTTGCAGATTATCTACATATTTGGCTACTTCAGGACGAACATAAGAGTTAACAACCGTTGTTTCAGTCCGCTCGTATTCCTGCATTTCAGGAACCACTTCGCTGGAAATGGAGATATGCACATCGCTAAAGATTTCTTGCGCGATGGCTTTGGCTTTAACTTCGTTTTCGCCATTAATATGCGCATTAATAAAGCAGATGGTTAATGCCTCAATACCACCCTTGGCTTTTAATGCGGTTAAGTCGTCGCGTAATTTAGCTTCATCTAAATCGCGAACCACTTTACCGTCTGCATCCATACGCTCCTGCGCACCGATGGTTAACTCTAGCGGGGCCAGCAAAGGCTTCTTATTAAAAGTCACCCAACCGCCAAGACCGCCTGGGCAAAATGAACGAGCGACCTGTAAGGTGTGCTCATAACCGGCAGTAGTTACCAAACCTACAACAGAGCCTTTACCCTGAAGCACAGCATTGGTGGCAACGGTGGTACCGTGCATAACACGGTTAATTTTTTTGGGGTCAACACCAGACTCATCACAGATACGGGCAATACCGTTAAGTACACCGATGGATGAATCTTCAGGAGTGGAAGGAACTTTGGCGGTATTGGTCTCACCGGTTTCTTCATTGATTAAGAGTAGATCGGTGAATGTTCCGCCGACATCTACGCCGAGACGATAACTCATTGCTATTTCCTCTTGGTTTGGTGTGAGTAAGTGTGCTGCTCACATTTTAATTATTGTTACCTTAGTAGGGTGGATTAAAATCCACCTTTTTCAAACGCTGTGTTTTGGTGGATTGTAATCCACCCTACGAATTACAGCGTGCCTTTTTCTTGCTGACGCTTTAACCAACGCATTGAATGACCACCATCACAATTACCGGTCAACTCAGTCGCCAAATCGGTAGCGGCAATTAATTTATTTAAATCAACACCCGTATCAAAACCCATTTGCTCAAACAACACCACAATATCTTCTGTGGCCACATTACCGGTAGCACCCGGCGCAAAAGGACAACCCCCCAAACCACCGATAGAGGCATCAAAAATACGAATACCTGCTTCAAGGGCAGCATAGGCATCGGCAACACCAAAACCACGGGTATCGTGGAAGTGAGCACCTAAACTTTCAGCACCATATTCAGCGATTAGCTGCTTATATAACGAGGTGACCTGCCCAGGGTTAGCAGCACCAATAGTGTCCGCCATAATAATAGTTTTTGCACCGGCCTCTAAAAACTGGCCCGTCATTTCTATAACGACTTTGTCATCAACAATGCCTTCAAAAGGACATTCCCATGCTGTTGCAATATAAGGAATGGCCTCAATACCGTCCTTTTTACCCGCTTCGATAATATCAACCGTCAGGGCAATAGCTTCAGCATTGTTTTTGCGAATATTTTTTTCGTTCATGGTATTGCTGGCAGCAATCGGGAGGTTAACTATTTTTACACCCGCATCACGAGCCAACTCATAGCCTTTCTGGTTGGCGACTAACGCAGAAAAAGCCACATCAGCCGAAGGCAGGCTGGCAGCAATTTCATCAGTACCCGCCATAGCAGGTACTGCTTTAGGATTGACAAAGCTACCGATTTCAACCGCGGGTAATTTTGCATCAACCAATGCATTAATTAACTGCAACCTTTCAGCGGGCGTTAAAATCTTGGCCTGATTTTGCAAACCATCACGGGGGCCAACATCATTAATAAATACTTTTTCTGTCATCAACTTTGCCTTCTATCTCGTAGGGCGGATTACAATCCACCATCGATGCCGGATTACGCTTCGCTAATCCGGCCTACTATTACTTGATTACGCCTTCTTCTTTTAGTGCCGCGATTTCATCGGCGGTCTTACCCATTACCTCAGAAAGAATTTCATCTGTGTCCTGCGCTAATACAGGCGCGGGCGTAAAACTCTCTTCATTGGTACGAGAGAACTTAATAGGGTTACCCGGGCCTTTAGTAGACTTGCCATTGGGATGACCCAACTCGATCACCATATTGCGGTGCAAGACTTGCTCATCACTTAATGCCTGAGAAAACTTATTCACAGGTGCTGCAGGAATACGTTTCTCGTTTAACTGATCCAACCAGAACTTGGTGGTATTGGTGGCAAAGATTTCGTTCAGGTTGCCATCAATAAAATCTTTAGCGGCCAAACGACCTGGCTGACCATCAAACTCTTCTTTTTCAAAACCCTCAAAGTTAACGACCTGTTTCAGGTTCTGCCAGAAGTTATCGGTAATAACAGCAATAACCAAGTGGCCATCTTGGGTTGGATAGGTGTTATAGGGAACGTGTACAAAGTGGCTATTGCCGATGGGGAATGGATCTTCACCGGACATAAAGTGCATGGTTGCCATATAGTTCAGCAATGAAATCTGCACATCTACCATAGAGATATCAACATGCTGGCCTTCACCAGAACGCTCACGCTCTAATAAAGCCGACTGAATACCCATAACCGCAAACATACCGCCGCCTAAATCACCGATAGGAATACCGGCACGCATAGGGTGGTTAGCATCTTCACCAGTGATAGACATACCACCACCGTAAGCCTGCGCCACCTGATCAAAGGCTGGACGCTTTGAACCCGGGCCATCAGAACCAAAACCTGAAATAGAACAGGTAATAATTTTGGGATTAACTTTTTTCAGATTATCGTAATCAATCTTTAGTTTCTGCGGAACGCCCGCACCAAAGTTACTGATCACCACATCAGATTCTTTTACCAGATCATAAAATAATTGCAGACCCTTTTCTGATTTCAGATCCATACAGGTAGTGCGCTTATTACGGTTTAGGGTAATAAAGTATGCACCCATACCATCAATGGAATTATTCGGGTCGGTGGCTAACAACTTACGTGTGCCCTCACCGTGCGGCGGTTCAACTTTAATCGTATCAGCGCCCAAGTCTGAAAGAATCATGGCACCATAGGGACCTGACAACATATGGGTCAAATCGATAATGCGAATGCCTTCTAAAGGTTTGTTCATTATTTATATCTGCTTTCTAAGTAAAAATTCAGGGGCAGTCAAACTGCCCCCGTTTATGCACATCTTCAACGACTAGTGATCGTGGCTATGGCCGTGATCGTGGTCATGGCTGTGCGGTTCACCTTCAGGGTGAGAAGCGCTGTGATCATGATCGCCCTCATACTGATGGTAGTGACCGTGGCCAGAAGCCAGATCCAGATCAGCCATACCACCACGACGAATCATAGTATCTTCAAAGTCTGTGATACTGTGTGGGTGGTTGTGGCTGCGGCTGTAACCCCAACGGTACAACAGTGGATCACGCTTGGTCATACGAGCCAAAGAACGGTCCGCATTTTCTACTGGCGTAGTCCATGGGTTGTAGTGGAAGTGATTAAACAGTTTAGAGTCAGTACGACCTAAAGCGATACAACCGTAGGCAGAAGCAAACGAGCCGTGGTTGATATACGCAGGACGCCAGAAGTAACCGCCCGTCGGGATTTCACCAAACTGCATCATCCAGCTAGTGCCCCAAATATGGTAAGACTCTTCCGCACAATCGTGGTAAGAAATATTGTCCTGGCTAAAGTTAGGTGTCATACAGTACAAGAACGTTAGCGCCTGGCTGTTAGGGTTAAAGTTCAATACTTTAACAAGACAACCGGTTGCAACAGTTGGGCTGGTTACACCACCGCTTGACCAGGGAATGTCGTCGTAAGAGCTAACATCGTGGTACAGGCCAGTCTGGCATAGTGCATGATGCTCATCACTTTCGTGATGATCAGGAGCGCCAGTGTTAAACATCATTAGAACTTCAGCACCTTGCTCGGTGGTTAACTCACCCAGTGAGTAACCCGCAGGCAAATAGAAGTAGTGACCTTTGCCGTAGCGCTTGCCACCGATATTGATACTGCCCTGAATAACCATCATTTCGTATTCAGACATGCTGAACCCTGGTGGACGCTTGTAGCCGCCAGCCAGTTGAACATTCATAGAACATGCGCCAGTTTCGTTATCAAAACTCAGCATTTTGTAGCTAAAGCCAGTACCAAAACCTGGTAGGGCCATTTTTTTCCAGTGGACATCGCGATCGCAAAACGGTTCGATATGTGGGCGTGCCATAGTTATTCTCCTAAAACTTTATCTGTTCACAGCTAAAAGCGTGATATTGAATTTATTATTTGCCTTCTACTTCTTCGATTGACTGCTCGCCGTATTTCCAGATCACGATATCTTCGCGACCTTCAGGCTTAACAGGAATATCAGCTTCCGGGATTTGCACCTTGGTATCCGCATCGGCGTTAAAACCGCGGGTTTTCAGGCGGTGAAAAAACTCGGCATACCATTGCTCACGACTCGGCTTAAGTGCAGCCATTTCGTCGTAAATTTTCTGGTAGCGAACTTCTTGTTCTGCCGATTCTTCCTTGATCCACTCCTCAACCTCAGGGGTGCGCTCTGTGTCTATCTTGGTGTTCATAAAAGTCATAACAAACTCCCGTCGTGTAAACTCAACAATCTAACTATAGTTATTAAAAGTACTGCTTTTTTGTAAAACTTTACTGCCGTTCCCGCGCAGGCGGGAATGACGGTATTAACTTGGAACTTTCACTGTTCCAGCAGCTAACATGGCATCAATCGTAGCATCAGCCAGGCCAGCTTCCTTTAACACTTCAACACTGTTTTCACCTAAACGCGGTGCCAGCTTTCTGATCTCAGCAGGCGTTTTAGAAAAATTCATCGGTGGACTACTCATACGCACACGACCTTCGGTCGGATGATCAAACTCCTGCCAGAAGCCTGTCTCAACCAGATGCGGATCTTCAACCAATCCATCCAGGGTATTCACTACCATCATCGGTACTTTGGTGTTACCCAATAAATCCAACCACTCCTGACGCGTCTTGGTGATAATAATCTCGCCAGTCGCTTTATAGGACTCATTAATATTTTGCAGGCGCAAACGCATATTTAAAAAGCGAGGGTCTTCGGCCAGATCAGGACGCTCGGCCAATTCGCAGAAAGTATTCCAGTGGTTATCCCAGTAAGGCAGTACCGCCAGATATAAGCCATCTTTGGTTTTATAGGGACGGCGGTGTTTTGCCATCAAACGTACATAACCGGCTTCGCCAATATTGGGTTCAAAGGTTTTACCCCACAAGTGCTCGGTCATGACGTAAGAAGCCATGGTCTCAAACATAGGCACTTCAACTTCCTGGCCTTCACCGCTGCGCTCACGATGAAATAAAGCAGCCATAACAGCCTGAACAACCATCAACGCCGTCGTCTTATCCGCAACGATGGTAGGCAGATAACGCGGCTCACCTTCAACCATGCTTTGCAGCATAGCGATACCGGAAGCGGCTTGAATAGAATCATCCAAGGCACCCTTTTCACCATAGGGACCATTTTTTGCGTAACCATAAGCACCGCAATAAACGATATCAGGCTTTAATGCTTTAACGTTATCGTAGGAAAAACCTAAACGATCAATCGCCTGTGGACGAAAGTTATGAATCAGCACATCGGCCGTTTTTAATAACTCACGCAAGGCCGCTTTACCGTCATCAGACTTTAAATCCAAGGCAATACTGCGCTTGTTGCGGTTACAGGTCAGATAAAGAGAACCCATATCCGAGTTATTGCTATGAGGGCCTAAATTACGGTTGGTATCACCTTCCAGCGGCTCTACTTTAATAACATCTGCACCCAAGTCGCCCAACATTTGGCAAGCATAGGGTCCCAGCACAACACTGGTCATTTCAACAATTCTGATACCGTCTAATGGAGATGGCATTTAATTCCTCTCTTAAAGCTTCTTTTTATAACTTGTATAGTTTGGTCACGTTTTCGTTAACAAACTTTTTACGCACATGGGGTTTCAAATTGAAATCATCAATTTCATCCAACGTGCGCTTAAAACGAAGTACCGGGAAGTCAGAACCAAAAATCACTTTATCCTGACCGTAAGAGTTAATGTACTTCACCAATGATTCAGGCCAGTACTGTGGGCTGTGAGCATCGGTACAGATATAAACATTTTTATGCTTCCAGGCCATGGCAATCATTTCTTCTGTCCATGGAATACCTACATGGGTACCGATTAATTTTAGCTCTGGCAAATCACAGGCAATATCATCCAGATAAATCGGACGACCCACACTGCGACAAGGCTGATCAGGGGCATAAATTAATGACTGGCCCACCTGCATCTGAATCGGAATATCCAACTCAATACACTTGGCATAATAAGGATAATATTTTGCTGCATTTGGCGGCAGGTCAAACCAGTGCGGATAAAGGTGCGCACCAATAAAGTCCATATTTTTAACCGCATCTTCCATGGCGCGAACACCTTTCATACCCAAGAAAGGATCAACACCAATTAAACCGCGAAAGCGATCCGGGTATTTTTGTACTGCATCTGCCACCACTTCAGGAGGCATATGATAAGAACCGGGTAGACCGGGGCGACCACTTTTTGCCGCCACTAAAAAACTCATCTGAATACCAGCTTCATCCATCTGCTCAAGCATCACTTCCAGTGAAATACCACCGCTGTCGTGCTTGCCTTTCATTTTGTCGATAAAGAAACCATCGGTCCAACCGGGACGATGTGACAGTGCCTCATTGGTCCAGATATTAACTACGGCATCAATGGCCTTGTAATCGTGATCACTCATTTAACATCTACTTCCTTTTTATAAACCTAAAAATGCGATGGAGGAGCCACAGGCGAAAATAGTGGCACCGGCAAAGGCATGACCATAACGCTCCATACTTGGCAGGCGACGCGCCTTAATACCAATCGCTTTTAAACCTACCGTACTCACAAATACTGCAAACATCATCGTCAGCATGGTTACCGCACCAAACACACCAGTGACAGCCACCAGGCCCACGGTGCTTTCTTTGGCAGCAGGGTACATTAATAATGGAATCAAAGGCTCACAAGGGCCCAGGACAAAAATTATAAAAATAGCCCAGGGACCAACTTTGCCAGCCGCCTTTTCACTCACGCTGCCATCATCGGCTACTGTTACTTTTTGATCGTGAACATGGGCATGCTCAGTTTTATGAGTATGTTGGTGAGAATGTAATTTACCGTCGTGGCGATGCCAGTGGGTATGAGGTTTATTCAGATAAGCTCGGCGCATACCCCAAACAAAATACAATAAACCAAAGGCGATTAAACACCAGGCCGCCAAATCACCGCGTACCGATTCAATCATTTCCAATTTGCCGACCTGCATTTGCAAAGCCACGCCGACAAAACCCAAACCAATGGAACCCAGGATATGACCAAAGCCACAAAAGGCAGTGACAGCCATCATCTTCTTAACGGTCCACTTACGAGCCACCCCCATAGACACAAAGGGCAGGTAATGATCTGGCCCCATTAAGGTATGCACAAAAGCAATTGTGGCCGCACTGATAATAAGTACGTTAATTTCAGGACTAAACATGAATATCTCTACAGGCAGGCTATCAATAAACAGAGCCCGGCTTGTTTGTTCGTTATCAATTAAATTACAGCGGAGATGAGCACCATGGAAACCGAGTGGTCATCCAAACTGTGCTGCACTTTACAAGACGCTGTTTGCAATCCACCTTAGCAAAGATCAAATTCCTAAGGCTCATCACAAATATCATAAAGATATAACGTTAATACATTTAAGCGAAATTATGCTAGCATAAGGCCAAATATGCAAGTGGCAATGCGATAAGGGTCTGTAGCTACACTCACAACCCTGATGGATTCGCAGCACAGCAACCATCGGATGACCTGATCCCGTGGACAGAGGCCCTTTACTCAGTAAAGACCGCTTTTGACACTTGCACCAGTAATTTTGAAAAAAAGCTAAGCTATTGATTTAAAATGGAAAAAACACTTTTTGAAAAGCTATGGGACCAACATACTGTCGCCGACCTTGGCGATGGCAATGCTCTCATCTATATAGACCGCATTTTCCTGCATGAGCGCACCGGCTCCATTGCCCTGAAGAGCCTGGAAGCGGACCAGCGCAGCGTGCGCAGCCGTTCCCGCGTTTTTTGCACTATGGACCATATTGTCGATACATTCCCGGGCCGCGGCGACAAAACGCTGATGCCTTCGGGCCATCTGTTTATCAAGGCCACCCGCGAATCCGCCAATGCGGCGGGCATTACCCTCTATGATATCGACGACAAAGATCAGGGTATCGCCCATGTTATCTCTCCGGAGCAAGGTATTGCCCTACCCGGCACAACACTGGTTTGCCCCGATAGCCATACCTGCACACTTGGCGGGCTGGGTGCGCTAGCCTGGGGAATCGGCTCATCCGAAGCCGAGCACGCCCTGGCCACCAATACCCTGCGGGTACAAAAACCCAAAACCATGCGGGTGCAATTTAACGGCGAACTGCCCTTTGGCTGCACCGCCAAAGATATGATTTTGCACCTTATTGGCCAACATGGCGCCGCTGGCGGCTCAGGCTATGCCGTTGAGTTTACCGGTGAGGCTATCCGCAATCTGGCCATTGAAGCTCGCCTGACCCTGTGTAATATGGCGGTAGAGTTTTCTGCCTTTACCGGTATTATCGCCCCGGACCAGACCACGATTGATTATGTAAAGGGAAGAAACTACGCGCCCACTGGTGATCAATGGCAGCAAGCTGTTGCAGCCTGGCAGCAAATGCATACCGATACAGGCGCCCAGTTCGATAAAGAGATTGTTATCAACTGTGCCGATATCGCCCCCACCGTCACTTGGGG
Organism: Oceanicoccus sagamiensis; assembly: GCF_002117105.1. Classification (GTDB taxonomy): domain Bacteria; phylum Pseudomonadota; class Gammaproteobacteria; order Pseudomonadales; family Dasaniaceae; genus Oceanicoccus; species Oceanicoccus sagamiensis. The sequence continues at coordinate 894,617 of NZ_CP019343.1, forward strand.
GACCAGCCCGCAACATGCCGCCGCTATTAATAGCCAAGTGCCAAATCCGGCTGATATGACTGACGGCCATGACCGCGAGTCCACCCAAAAGGCGCTGGGCTACCAAGACCTGCAAGCCGGTCAGACCATTCACGATATTGCTATCGATGCTGCTTTTCTTGGCTCTTGCACTAACAGCCGTATTAGCGATCTGCGAGCTGCCGCCCAACTGGTCGCGGGCCACACTATCGCACCCACTGTTAAAGGGGTTGTTGTACCCGGTTCTCGCAATGTTAAACGGCAGGCAGAAGCCGAGGGTCTGGATAAGATATTTACCGACGCCGGCTTTGAATGGCGTGATTCCGGCTGCTCTATGTGCTTTTTCGCTGGCGGAGAAACCTTTGGCGCGGGCAAGCGAGTGATATCCAGCACCAACCGCAACTTTGAAGGCAGACAAGGCCCGGGGACGCGCACCCACCTCGCCAGTCCCTTAACAGTCATAGCCTCGGCCATTACCGGCCGTATCACCGACCCTCGCGAACTATTGGAAGTCGCCCAACCTGCTATGCAGTCCAATGGGAGTGTCTAATGGAAAAGTTTACTGAACATACCGGTGTTGCCGCCCCAATCTTGCGCATTAATGTCGATACCGATGCGATCATCCCCTCGCGGGAAATGAAACTGGTCTCCAAGCAGGGGCTGGGAGAAGGGCTATTTGCCGGTTGGCGCTATAGCAAGCCCGGCAGCCGGGATATCAATCCGGACTTTATCCTTAATAAAGACGAATACGCCAATACCAGTATTATTCTCTCTGGCTCAAACTTCGGCTGTGGCTCATCCAGAGAACATGCAGTCTGGGCTTTAAAGGAATATGGCATCCGGGCCATTATTGCTCCCAGCTTTGGTGCTATTTTTCATCAGAATTGTATTCGCAACGGTATCTTACCCATAACCTTAAGCGAAGAAGCCATCAATACGCTGGCACAACAGATTGAACAGGCGCCACAGCAGCAGCCGTTGACGATCAATTTACCCGCACAGCAAATCATCTCAACCGACAGCAAGCAGCGCTATATTTTTGATATCGAGGACTCGCATAAGGATATGCTGGTTAACGGCCTTGATGCCATTGCACTAACCCTCTCCATGGAAGATCAAATCGCCGAATTTGAAAATAACGATCGATCCCAACGCAGCTGGGCCTATCTGGACTAAGCCGCCGCAACGCTGAACAAAGAGCCATCACCAAGCCCTGCCTGAAAAGTGTATTTCGCTTATTAATTAGCCGAATTTGAAGTTTCCCACTCCAGAACTAAACTAAGCTACAACTTTGGTTATAAAAAAAAGTGTGAATCAGTTAAAAAGTATAAAGGTATAACTTTACTACATTGCATTCATTACCTATCCTTATTGCAGTCTTTTACTATTAAAAAGTATTACAAAAATATCACTACATCTGGGAGTTTTCGATGATCAAACGCAGCGCACCCTTACGCCGCTCCAAGCTGACGCTAGCAATAGCCATGGCGACCCTGACTACAACAGCACCTACCTTTGCACAGGAAGGGCTATTTGTAGAAGAAATTCTGGTAACCGCTCGTAAGCAAACAGAAAGCTTGCAGGATGTTCCATTAGCACTATCGGCTTTTAGCGCCAATGAAATTGAAACACTGGCGATCGAAAGTACCGAAGATGTTATCAAGCTAACACCGGGGTTAACCTATACCCGCGGTATTGGTGGACAGGATTTACGTCCTGATATTCGTGGTCTGACCCCTCTATCCGGTCGTGCCAATATCGCCATCCTGGTTGATGGTGTAGATATCACGTCCGATGCTCTGCAAGGTACCGGTGCCGGTCAAACGGTTGCACTGGGTTTATATGACCTTGAGCGAATTGAAGTTGTACGCGGCCCCCAGAGTGCACTGTTCGGTCGAAACGCCTTCGGTGGTGCGATTAACTACATCACTAAAAAGCCTTCTTCTGAATTTGAAGGTAGCATTAACTTAGAAGCGGCCGAGTGGGAAACCTATAAAGCCAAAGCCAGCTTATCTGGCCCAATCACCGATAATATTCTTTACCGATTAAATATCGCCCACTCTGAGACCGGAGGTCAGTATGACAACCCTTCGGAAGGCAATAGATTGGGTGAAGAAGAAGTTGACTCCATCTCTGTGGCATTACAGTTTTTACCTACAGACGATATCGAAATCTTAACCCGTCTGGATTACTCCGATCAGGAAATGGGCCATACCGCAGTTGGTTATAACGGCGCCAACGCTTGTTTTACTGAAGACTATGACGAGACAGTTAAAGTCGTCACCAACGATGTCACGACTGGTGCACCGGTTGACGTAAGAGATTGTGATACCGCTGCCGGTGAAAACGCTGGTGCTCGTTTTTACGGTACCACCCCTGACTTTGATGAAAGCCAGATCGGCCTTTCTGATGATTCACGCTTTGGTACTGAAACCGAGCAACTACAGTGGACCACATTGGTCAGCTACGAATTTGCAGACGACTATACCTTTACTTCGAATACCGCCTATACCGATATGGAAGGTACGGATTCTTTCGATCTGGATTACAGCCCAACCGTCACCTCCGTTGGTGACTGTATCGGCTTTGCTCCTGCTTTTGTTCCCGGTAGCTGTAGCAGCCAGGGCCTACCCAATTTCCAGCTAAGTTCGCTGGCAGTATTTCCATGGGTAGACGGTGATAACCCATTTAACTATATCTCTGACCGTGACTACGAACGTGAAGTTATTTTCCAGGACTTCCGTCTAAGCTTTGATGCTGGCGACGATGTTCGCTGGTTAGTGGGCCTTGAGTATTACTATGAAGAAACCAATCAGGATGACTATTCTGCGGCCAATGGTAGCAATCTGGACCGCAACGGCGGCACGGTAACAGGTAAGATTTCAGCCTTCCCACCACCAGCCGGTACAGTCGTTACACAAACCTGGGATGGATCACCTTTCACCGCCGAGCGTGAAGTGAACTCTTTCGGCATCTACGGTAGCTATGACTGGATGTTCCAGGAAGACTGGGAGATTTCATTATCTTTCCGTTACCAAGAAGAAGAATTTGATATCGAATACGACAATTCAATTGCTTCAGGTTTAGTACCTACACTTGTTGACCCATTAACCCCGGTCACTAAAGCCGATGGTGACTATGATGCATTTAACCCCCGTGTTGTATTAACACATTACTTAAACGACGACATTATGCTTTATGGTTCTGTGTCAAAGGGTACCAAGCCTGGTGGACACACTATCGAACCTGATATTTCTGCAGCCCCTGGTGCCGACGTAGACAAGCTAACCTACGATCAGGAAGAGTTAACCTCTTACGAATTCGGTTGGAAAACCAGCTGGATGAATGATCGTTTTATTGCCAACGGTGCTTTATTCTTAATGGATAATACTGACAAGCAGGCAAATAACCGTGAGTATGTAACCGTTTCAGGCACACCTCGAAGCTTTGTTGATAATATCGGTGAAACCGAAATTCAGGGTCTGGAATTACAACTGGTTGGCGCCGTCAACGAGTACTGGACTGCAACACTGAACTACGCCTTTATCGAGACCGAAGTTACCGATTTCCAGAACCAAAGTGCATACGGTATTCCTTCACCCCCACGCGGTACTCCAGCAGATGAAGCAACGCGACTGGCTCTAGCCGACCCCGATGCTGACCAGAGTGGTAATGACCTACCTTACACGCCAAAGCATAACTTACAGCTAAGCAACAACTTTGATTTTGCTGTAGGTGATGAGTTTGACGGTTACCTTCGAATTGATGGCCGCTTTATGTCTGAGCGCTATCTTTCAACGGATAACTTAAGCAAGGTTGACGACGCTATTGTTTGGGACATTAAAGCCGGTATCACTAACGGTGTTTACGAAGTCACAGCCTATCTGGATAACGTTGAAAACGAAGACGCTCCAGCCAGCGCGATCACCTTCCCGCGCTTTGCCGAGAACCTTCGTGACCAGGCACTGGTTTACCCACGCGCTAAGAGAACAGCAGGTGTTCGCTTTAAGTATAACTTCTAAGCCAGCATCTAATGTTTAAACAAAAGGGGAGCTTCGGCTCCCCTTTTTTATTGCAACCAGGGCAACATAACGGGCAAAACAACCATGGAGCAACTGTCTCACAGCCCGCAAAAACCCTGAGCTTTTAGGCAATTTAAACGCCCAATACCAGAATATTTTGGTATACTGGGCGCCACTTAAGAATTATTTTTATATCGGGAATAACTGGGAGTAAACAACTATGTCAGATGGTAAATGTATCGTAGCGGGTGAAGATTGCGCCTCAAAAAACTGTGCTGACGGATGTATAGCACAAGAAATTAAAGATTTGGGTGATAGCCTGGATGAAAACATTACATTCAGCCTTGAAGCCTCTAAAGACTTAACACAAGTGCCAAAACTGTTTCGTAAGATGGCGTTAAAAACCATTCTTAAAGGCGCTAGAGGAGAAGGCGTTACTGAGATTGATCGCGCATTTGCGGACAAGTTTAAGCCTTAATATCTGTCCAGAAATCGCAGGCAAAAAAATCCCGGCAATGACCGGGATTTTTTTTTGCCTGCAGCTTTTGACTGCGACAACTGTCTAGTCTTCCGGAGCCAGGATAACCTGGATGCCATCCAATTCTTCAGTAAACTCTACCTGACAACCTAAACGTGATTCATCTTCACGGTAGTATTCGCTCTCTTCTACCAAAACCTGCTCATCACCGCTACGGGCTGGCAATTTGGCATTTACATCAGCCGGTAGATAAATATGGCAGGTCGCGCAGGAACAAACCCCACCGCAAATAGCCGCTATATCCTGGCCATTAGACTGAAGGACATCCATCAGGCTATAACCAGTATCAGACTCGATTACCGCATCATTGCCATCACGATCAATTACATTAAGGACTGCCATTGCTCTATAAACCTCTTTCTTGAATAAAGTGTTGCTCTGTTTAAACAAAACCGCCAAGCACGAAGTGCTTAGCGGTTGCGATTGTATCAATTAATACAGCAAAGTATTAACTAAAAATTCTGGTATTTATTACTCACCAGCAATCAGTGGTACCGGATCAAATACCCAGCCTTTCTCAGTACGACGACGGGGAGAAGGTATAGCAAAAATCTTATTGTGCTTATGACGATCGATTTCAGCGCTATCAATACGCCAGCCTTTAGCATCCCATTGTTTCAACATTTTGCGGTATGAGACAATCATCTTATCCGCCGGCATCATCACTTCAGAGGTCATATTATCTGGCGTTAAGGGTGGCTGAATCTCTTCCAGCACTACCACGTCATCCTCAGCAATAGCACCGTTCATATCACGGATATCATCATCATCGGCGACATCTTCAGGCAAGAAGTTGGACATACTCACGTTAAACGCCTTGGTATTGTAATCATCGATCGGCGTTTCATAGAGATACTGGTGCATAAAGTTGGTCGTAGTCATATGGATATAAGTCCACACATTGTTGGGGCCACTATGACCAGCACCCGCTTCCAAATCACCTTCTTCCGTACGGGAAGTCTCACCGGCATGTGCCGTCTCGTGAGTACTCGGCGGCGCCTGGAATGTCAGCATAAAGCCAGCACCCCAATCGTGATCAGTCAGGTCGTATTCCTGAACTTTATAGGTATCTAAACGCGCCCCTGAGAAACCGTGACGCTCATGCACAAACTCATTATGGGCAGGGTCAATGCCGTTTTCGACATTGCGCTCATAGTTGGATTTTAGCGGCCAGGTCTGGGTAACCCAACGCCATTCATCACCGGAGTAATCAATGCCATTGGGATTATTATGAGGACGTAATAGGGGGGGACGCTCGTCTTCTGGCAAGTCGCCAAGAAAGGCCCAAATAACACCATGCTCTTCATGTACAGGATAAGAATCTACTTTGGTACGAGCAGGGATCTTCTGGTTATCTTTACCCAGCGAAGGAATGTACTTACAGTCGCCGTTACCATCAAACTGCCAACCGTGATAAGGGCACTCAACATGGCTGCCATTCATTTTACCCTTCGATAAAGCGCCACCACGGTGAGAACAAACATCATGCAAGCAATGGGCATTCCCGTCTTCATCACGGAACAGGACAAAATTCTGCTTTAGAAAAGTAACACGGTGCGGCTTGTCTGACGGCACATCTGCGGTTTCTGCCATCGCGTACCAAAAGTTAATATACATATTATTCTCCTAAACACGCTAAAGCGTTGTTTGTGCAGCCGGGCTAGCCGGCTATATTCGTGCTGTTAATGCCGTACGCTCAACTCAGGGAAGCGAGCAATAACAATCGGCGCATTATACCTAACAACCACAATTTTTGGATGGAAATTGAACACCAAAGGCAGCTAAGTCATTGTTTTTTACAAAACTTTACGTTTTTTAAATACCCTTATAAATGGGTACAAGCTTACTACGACTTAAACTAAAAGATAGATGACTAACGGGAGAAATAAGCGCTTCTAACCCCGCCCATCAACGTCGTTTCCGCGAAGACAGGAATGACTGCCCGTAGGGTGGATTATAATCCACCGGTTATGATTGCTTCGAGCAGGGCCCTGGTGGATTATAATCCACCCTACAGTCCAGCCGTCTTGAAAACTCTGATTGACTTAAAATGCCGACGCCACGATACCCCTGGTCTTATTTAAGGCCTTTCACGAAAGCAGGTAGTAACCACCGTATAGTTTCGAGAATTTAACCGCATTGCCCAAGACCGAGCTAGCCAGCATCAACGCCCCAACGCTTGACCATGCCCGTATCAATATCGAATAAATCCAATACCCTACCCACACTATGATTAACAATATCGTCAATGGATTCAGGCTGGTTATAAAAGGCAGGTAATGGTGGCGCGACAATCGCCCCCATCTCCGACAGAGCTGTCATGGTGCGTAAGTGCCCGGTATGCAAAGGCGTTTCTCTAACCATCAGTACCAGCTTACGACGCTCCTTTAAAATCACATCGGCGGCACGGGTTAAGAGTGAGGAAGTAATCCCTGAGGCAATCTCTGACATACTGCGCACCGAACAGGGAGCTATGACCATCCCCATCGTAGGAAAAGAACCACTGGAAATAGAGGCCCCCACATTTTTTACCGAGTGCACCTCATCCGCCAAAGCATGCACATCTTTGGCCTTGATATCCATCTCATAGCCCAGCGTCAGCTCGGCGGACTTACTCATCACCAAATGCGTTTCAATATCGGTTTCTTTTAACATCTCCAGCATTCTTACTCCGTAAACAATACCGGAGGCACCTGAAATACCAATAATCAGGCGACGGGGTGAGGCATGGGACTGATCAACCATAATGCGTATATTCCTGCTCGTTATTCTCAATGCTACAAGAATAGCCTAAATTACAATCCAAGACAGCCCGGATTAATCCGTCGTGTCGGGTCAACCACGGCTTTAATCGCTTTAATCAATTCAAAGGCTTCAGGTTTAAGGCCATCCCTATAGATATATTCTTTGCCCACCTGCAGATGAGATGCCCCCATCTCGGAAAAAGCAGCGACTAACTCCTTGCGCATCGATTCAACCGCATGGCGGGCTTCCAGGTTTGCGCCAAAACCTTTCTGCTTAGCCAGTACATTACCTTCAACCGTTTCCCGGTGTAATTCATTAAGCTCATCCGGCCAAAACCACAGCGGCTCCATAAAAAAGCAGTTAGTGGACACGGTAGTAAACAGAAAGCCGGTAACAATATGATGCTTTTCAATCATATCGCTATATTTTTCATAAATAGCCTCGGTGACTTTGACGGACTCAATCACTTTTGAATGGGGCAACAAAGCATGTACCGGCACCCAACGCTCACCCTGCGGACCCACCATATTATTGAGAGGGTTAAAGGGGTTGGCACGTACAATAGACGGCACCGAGTTTTCGATTTTTTTACCACCAAACTGTTGGCAAATCGCCGCTATCTGATCAGCCACTTCATCGGCGGCGGCATCGCAACGCTCTTCAACATTGGCATGCACAGGGTAGCTGGCGTTTTTAACCAGACGGCGGCCTGCCATCGCAATTTTGGCGCCCTGTTTGACGGCACCTAATAAAGAGTCCTGCGCTTTTAATACCCCGCCTAGCGCTTTTACATCATTCATTAAGCTATCGCGCTGGGCCCGTATTTGACCGAGACCAGGATCAGTACCAAACATTTGTGCCGCCAAATGTTGCCGTGAAATTTCACTGAGAGCTTTTATCTGACTCTCATAATTATCAAAATCATAAGAGACATGACGGATCGATTTAAACTCTGGCATTAAACGCAATGTAATCGTCGATTTAATACCCAGGGCTCCGGTATCACAGGTAAATAAACCGGTTAGGTCAGGCCCAAAATGACGGAAGAAAGGGCTGCCATTTTTTTGCGCGGCAGAACCTGTTGAAAGCACTGAACCATCCGCTAGCACCACATCCAAACTGACCACAGAATCCGCAGAGGCCCCAAATAAACCCGCGCCAAAAAATACCGAACTCTGGGAAATACTGCCGCCCACTGTGGCATGAAAGCCGGATAGCGGCCCCCAAAAAGGTGTGCGTAAACCGGTATCTTTTAAGGCTTCGTACAGTTTTTTCCAACTGCAGCCCACCTGTACCGTGACATACATATCTTCCTGATTAATCGCAATAACAGCATCCATACGGCTGGTATCCACCAAAATGCTATCGTCCTCTTCAGGCACATAACCACTGGTATAGGACATACCACCACCACGGGGGACTACGGCAAAACCTGCAGCAACGGCAGCGGCCACCAGACGGGATAACTGCTCGGTAGTTTCCGGCTGTACCACACAGGCTGCGGTTTTATCCCGGGTAAAAACATCCTGCGCATATAAAATACAGGATGCCTCGTCGGTCAGCACATAATCTGGCCCGACAATCGCTGCCAGGGTTGCGCTAATTGATTCACTACTCATAAATAGATATTTCCAGAAAATAGGCCCCAATACTTAGCTGGGGTGATGAGTATAGAAGTTTAAAGGGCGGCGAATATTGAGCGTTGAGAATTATCAATATTTTACGTTTAGGCTAGTTAGAAAAGGCCAACTGCTTTAATTGCTCCGCATCCAACACTTCAACATGATGGGCTGATTGAATTTTAATAACACCTTCCTTTTGCAAGCGGCTAAATGCACGACTAACAGTCTCCAGGGTCAAACCCAGATAGTCAGCGATATCCTGCCGGGTCATAAATAATTCAAAACTAAAACCACCGCTAATGGTTTGCCGGTCTTTTAATTGCTGTAATAAAAACCCCAAGCGCTCATGGGCCTTTTTTTGCCCCAGTGCAAACAGCTGATCAAATAAGCCCAACATCACTTTGTTGCCAATCACTTCGACATTTTTTTTCAGTGTGGGTATTGCTTCACCCAAACGAATAAAATCATGTCGCGAACACTCTAACACCCTGGCAGGGGTCAGAGTCTGAACACTGTATTCAAAAAAATCATTATGGGTGAAGCCCACAAAATTACCGGGAAACATAAACGACATAATCTGGCGCCGGCCATTCTCGGAGGAGCGCTCCACCATCAACACCCCTTCTTCGATGATATAAATCGAATTGGCATTAGAATGTTGATGAAATAGGTACTCACCAGCCGCGACATCCTTCGAGCGAGAGATAGCCATCAACTGCGCGACTTCAGCCTCAGATAAACCCTCGTAGAGCGCGACCTTATGGCAAGGTAATTGGGGAGTTCCCGACATCGATGATGTACTCGTTTAGTCATTGCGATTGAGCGGGAATTGTACACTATTTTTACCCACTGACATTAATCAAAGCATGGCCACAGGCATCTTCTATACTAAGCAGAACGCCATACCAACCACCACCACGAGAACGCCATGCTTAACCCACGATTCATTGCCCTCTGCGGCCTGCTAACCCTTGCCGCCTGCGCCACCCTCCCCGCCGCCGATAATAGTCTGGAGCAGGATTTTCAGCGCTTTGTGCAGTGGTTTGAGGGTGAATACGACAATCACGAGCAAGTATGGCAGCAACGGCAAGATAAGGCCGAAGTGCTTAAAGAGCATATTCACCATATCTTTAAGGCCGTGGATACTCCGGCGATTGGCCCCCATACCTTCTTTGTAAAACAGACCATACCCACTGATAGCAACCGGGTATATCGGCAACGGTTATATCAGTTAAGCAAAGATGAGCAGCGACAAGCCATTGCGCTTAAGATTTATCGCTTTAAAGATGAGGCCGCTTACCAGAATGCCGATAGCAATAGCGAGATATTAAAGGCGCTCACTCTGGATGAGCTGGTTTCTATTCCTGGTTGCGATGTCTATTGGACCTTTGCCGATAATGCCTATACCGGCCAAATGGATAAAGCTAGCTGCTATTACTTTTCCAAAAATCTGGATAAAACGATTTATGTGACCGACAGCCTTAAGCTCACTAAAGATACTATCTGGATTAATGATTCAGCGGTCGATGAAAACGGCGAAGCTGTTTATGGCGACAAAGATGGCGTAGCCCATAGAAATCGCAAGGTAAGCTATTACACTGGCTGGGGTGGTTTTGAAAAACAGCGCATTGACCCAACAGCAAAAAAAGATGAATGGGTTTTTATGCAGGGTATCCGCATTCATAATGAAGGCCAACGCCTTCCTTTGCTGGATAAAGATGGCAGTGAATCCGGCGTAGAAATTCAATTAGCGAAACTAACTTATCAAAATACTAAGGTGCCTATTTTGGTATTAAAGTTTTTTAAGACAGGGGAAGAACAATCTTTTGCTTATAGTTGGGCAGAAAGTAACTCGGCCCGGGTTGGCATTAATATGCGATGGATACAAGCAGGATTAACCCGAGAATAACCCCAGCCCCCACTCACTCTTCGAGTTCTCGCAGTAGTTGTAGGGTGGATTATAATCCACCAACACCAACACCAACCCAGAGTCTTCAGAACCGGTGGATTATAATCCACCCTACAATACTTAACTAGCGACGGATTTTTTATACATCACTTCCGCGCGGGTGGGAATGACAGACTATCGACTAAATTTCGGCCACAGACTTGGCACCGTCTTTTTATACTCCTGATAGGCTGGGTCACTACTGTATTGTTGATCTTTTTTAATATCACCCCGCCTTGCCGAGTCCACCATCAAAGCAAATAAATAAAACGGCGATATGGCGGCGGCAAGGTACTCATACCAAGCCTGATAAAAATCCAGACCCGCAACAAAAACACCTACGACAAAAATAATTTCACCCAAATAGTTTGGGTGACGGCAGCTGGTATATAAACCTATATTGCAAAAAGAACGGCTGGTCGCTTTAAAAGCCTGCTTCTGCGCATCGGCCAGGGTTTCCATCACCAAATCCACTATCATCAAGATCACACCAAAGGCCAGTGCCATTGGCAATTCAAGCAAACCTTCTGCGGGATAGCGTGACACCACAAAATACGAGGCCAGGCTATAAAAGAGATAATTCCAACTGGTAAAAACCCATAAAATAATTTTTACAAAAAAGGGCATAGCCTGGCTGGCATCCTTTATCGCCGCCCGGGTTTGAGCATAACTGGGGTTGTTGTAGCGCCTATATTGAAAGATCATTAACCGAGCGCCATAGAGCATCAACATAATGCTAATCAGCGATGCCATTAGCGGCGGCTGGTAATAAAGCAATAATATGGCGTTAAGTGATAGCGTTGCCCCCGCATAACCAAAGGTAAACACATGCACAAAGTTAACAAAGGTAATCAGGCAAATAAGCTGGCTAAGCAATAATAAATACAGATATAAAGGACCAATAACAGCCTGGTTATACATCCAATAAAACAATAACCAGGAACTGATCAAGCAGACTGGCATTAATGCCCTTAATGGCCCTTCCATAACTTCAACCCTTATTCTTAATCGGCTTTTAAGGCTTTAAAACGAGGTTCAAAGTCTTCAACACGCTCACCGACCACAGCCATAATTTCATAGGACTTATTATCAGCAGAGCTAGATTGCAGTGCTGCCAAAACAACGCGGGAAACATCTTCACGCCTAATTGGCCCACCCTTTAATTGATCACCCTGATAAAACTGTACCACTTGCTCAGGGCCAGGCTTATTGGTTAAACCGCCCGGACGAATAATGCTATACGTAACACCGCTGGCGCGAAGCGCTTCTTCACCTTTAAATTTCCACTTTAATACATCGTTAGCAATGCGGTTAAGAAAGTGATCTTCCTGCGTCACCCCCATTGATGAAATCAGCACAAACTTTTTGATGTTATTCTCTTTGGCAAGGTCAACCAAATGCACTGTGCCTTTATAATCGATCCACTCCGGGGTGGCTTTGCCTTTGCTTTTTAGACCAGCACCGGCGGTATTAATCACCACACCAACACCTTCAAACGCCGCAGCCAGGCTTGGCTTATCCGTCAGGTCAGCCTTAACCAGCGGTACATTATCGCCCAGCGCTTCTCTACCCCGGTCAAGGTCGCGGACCATGGCTTTGACCGTGTAATTTTGTGCCAACAGGTCACGCACAATCAGTTTGCCCGTGCCCCCAGTCGACCCAACGACTAAAATAACATCACCTTTGGCGACAGTCGCTGCCGCAGCCCCTGTAGCCATTATTAGCAGTAACAGAAAAGTACTGATAGCTTGCTGAATAAAATGCCGCATAGTTATGTCCTTGTTATGATTTATTGATGCTGCCAACATAAACCAGCCACAAAAAAAAGCCACCCTTTTTCAAAGATGGCTTTTGTTTTTACACTTCTTTACTTAGCATTATACTTATTCGACGCGGATAACCCCGTCGGCAATCATCTGCTCAATATCGTCATTGGCATAACCCGCCTCTGCGGCGGCTTCTTTAGAATGCTCGCCCTCACGGGGAAGGTCCTGACGTACACCTAAGCGCTCACCAGAAAACTCAATGGGCAGTGCAGGCAATTTAACGACTTCGCCATCTTTATCACCGCCAGTTAAGGTCAGGTCAACCAAGCCACCGGCATTAAGATGTTCATCATCAAACAGGTCAGCAGGTTTATTAATAGGTGCAAAAGGAATACCGGCCTTATCCAGGCGAGACATCATTTCTTCTTTGCTCATACTGGCAAACATATCAGTAATCACCGGTACAATTTTGTCGCGCTGTTTAACCCGCTCATTATTCAAGTTAAGTGATTCATCGGCAGAAAATTCCGTTAATTCAAACTCATCACAGAAACGCTTCCACAAAGAATCAGACACCACACCGACAAAAACACGCTCAGCATCTTTGGAATGGAAAATATCGTAAACCGACCAGGCGCTGCGACGAACAGACATTGGCGGTGGCTCTTCACCAGAAACAGCCTGCTGTGCCATATGCTGGCCAACCATATAGGCGGTGGTTTCGTACAGGGAGCTAGTGACTTCTTTACCTTTGCCAGTGCGGTGACGCTCTTCAAGGGCCGCCAAAATACCGATAACACCGAACATGCCGCCAGTAATATCAATTACTGAAGAACCTGCCCGCATGGGACGGTCAGGCAACCCCGTCATATAAGCCAGGCCGCCCATCATCTGGGTCACTTCATCCAAGGCAGTGCGGTGCTCATAAGGGCCCGATAAAAAGCCCTTTAATGAACAATAAATCAAACCGGGGTTATCGGCACTGAGCTGCTTATAGCCAAAGCCCAATTTATCCATGGCACCGGGGCGGAAGTTTTCAATCACTACATCCGCTTTAGCGGCCAGACGCTCGGCCAATTGATGGCCCTGCTCTGACTTAAGGTCAACACAAAGACTTTTCTTATTGCGGTTATACATGGGGAAGTAACCCGCACCAGAGCCTTTTAGGCGGCGAGTATTATCACCCTTCAATGGCTCTACTTTGATCACATCGGCCCCAAGGTCAGCAAGGATCACCCCTACAGTAGGCCCCATCACCATATGGGTAAATTCAACAACTTTTATGCCTGACAATGGCAGCTCTTTCTCAGCCACGTGGCCTCCTCTCAATTGCGTTTTATCAATAACGGCGTACTTAATGACTGCTAACCTGAATAGACTCAAAGCACGCAAATCAGTACAATTGACTATATGATATAACAATAGGCTTTATATGTTAAGGAAGAGTTAAGAGACAAATGTCACAAACTCCCTGACAGTGAGCCTTTACCCACAACAGGTTAAAGCAATGGCAAATTTTGATATAGAAATCAGTGAGGTAGGCCCTCGCGACGGGCTTCAGAGCATTAAGGCGATTATGCCTACCGAGGCTAAAAAAGCCTGGATCAAGGCCGAATTTGAGGCTGGCGTGCCAGAAATCGAGGTGGGATCCTTCGTTTCCCCCAAATTGCTGCCTCAGCTAGCGGATACCGCCGAGATTGTCGCCTATGCCCGCACCCTGCCCGGTTTACAGATTGCGGCCCTGGTCCCTAACCTGCGTGGCCTTGAAGCTGCGGTTAAAGCTGGCGTGCATAAAGTCGGTATCCCCTTTTCCCAGAGTGAAACCCACTCTATTAAAAATGTGAAGAAAACCCACCCGGAAATGCTGGCCGAAATTCAGCGCTGTGTGGAGTTTCTACAAACAGTGCCCGCTGAGCAGCGCCCTCGCTTTGAAGTTGGCTTATCTACAGCGTTTGGCTGCACTATTGAAGGCAATGTCGATGAGGATGTAGTGGTTAGCAATGCTGAGAAGGTACTGGAAATTGGTGCCGATGAAGTGGGCCTGTCCGATACCACCGGTTTTGCCAACCCGGTACAGCTAAAGCGTATTACCCAGCGTATTTGGGATAGCTGCGGCAAAGACAAACTTATGGGTGTTCACCTGCATAATACCCGCGGCCAGGGTCTGGCCAATGTGCTGGCCGCTGTTGAAATGGGTATTACCACCGTTGACGCTTCGCTGGGCGGTATTGGTGGCTGCCCCTGGGCACCCGGCGCCTCCGGTAATATTGTGACAGAAGATTTAGTCTGGATGCTGGAAGCTATGGGCCTGAAGACTGGTATTGATATCGACAAGCTATTAGCGGTCAGAGAGTTAGTCAAAGAGGCCCTGCCCGATGAGCCGATGTATGGCTTTATCCCGGATGCCGGTGTACCCAAGGGCTTTGTACCGGCCTCGGCAGTTTAATTGCCTGCCCAGCTACTCAGGCGTACTATATAGCCATGATAACCAAGCTTTTGTTAATACTGCTGGTCATCAGCAACACTTGGTTTGCCAAGTTCTCAATAGCCTCTATTGAGAATAGCCCGGCCTTGATGCAAGCCGCCGGGCAAACCATGGCAGGCAGCCATGACTGCTGTGATGACGAGATACCCACCGACAGTGATTGTTTAAATCACTGTTTTCATCTGCTCTCTGTATCACTGGCCAAGACTGAACTGCCAAGCGCCTCCGCCGTTAGTAATAACAAAACCATTGAGCTGATAGAAACGGCTCCCTCCCCGCCCCATACCGGAGTTTTTCGTCCACCTATCGCCTGATCATTAGCCTATTTTTTTTAATTGATCAGGAAGCCTATTATGATGCAGTTTTTTATCGCGCTGATCGCGCTTAGTGTTGTTCTCCCCAGTTGGGGTGAAGAAAAGTTTTATTCACTCACCGTTGATACCCTGCCGGTTAATTTTAGCGGCAAGCCTGTTCAGGCTATGGCAATCAATCAGACCATTCCCGGCCCGGTACTGGAATTTACCGTGGGTGATACCGCCGTTATTACAGTGACCAACCGTCTGGACAGCGATGCCTCCATCCATTGGCATGGCTTACTGCTCCCCCAGGATCAGGATGGTGTGCCCTATTTAACCTACTTCCCGATTAAACCCGGCAAAAGTTTTACTTACCGCTTTCCCATCACCCATGCCGGTACTTATTGGTATCACTCCCATACCAATATCGATGAGCAGCGCGGCCAGTATGGTGCCATTATTATTCACCCCAAAGAAAAAGACCCTCGGCAGTATGATTACGACAAAGTAGTACAACTCTCCGACTGGACCGATGAAGACCCCAGAGCCGTTTTAAATAATCTGAAAAAATCCGGCGAATGGTATGCCTATAAAAAACACTCTGTAGTCAGCCTGCAAGGCTATCTGGAGCGAGATAAATTTGATACCTGGCTTAGTAACCGCTGGCAACGAATGGAAGGTATGGATGTTAGCGATGTTGGCTACGATGCATTTCTCGCCAATGGTCAACAGCAATTACAGCTGCTACCCCAAGCCAAAGCCGGGGAAAAAGTGCGGCTGCGCTTAATTAACTCCGCCGCCTCCAGCTACTTTTCGATTGAGCAAAGCGACCAGCCTTTTATTGTGATTGCCGCCGACGGTATTGATGTGCAACCGGTTAAGGTTAAATCCTTATTAATGGGCATGGCTGAAACTTATGATGTCATTGTTACTATCCCAGCCAGCGGCGCGGTGAATATACATGCCAATAATATCGATGGCAGTGGTTATGCCGCTATTACAATCGGTTCCGGCCAAGCAGTACCAGCACCTCTGCCAAGCAAACCTGATTTATACCAGGCCATGGATCATAGCAACCACAGCGCTCACAGCAGCCACCACACCGGGCATGCCATGCACCATCAGCCAGCTATTCGAGCACTCAGCTACCAGCAATTAAAAACCACCAGCCCGGTTAAATTTTCTGGCCCGCTAAGGGAGATAAAACTCGACCTGACCGGCGATATGGAAAATTATAACTGGAGCTTTAATAACACTATTTTATCCAACGCCGATAAAATAAAAATTAACCGGGGCGAAGTGGTTCGTATGACATTTAATAACACCACCATGATGCGCCACCCCTTACACTTGCACGGCCACTTTTTTAAAGTGATTTCCGGCAATGGTGATTTCGATGTAATAAAACATACCGTTGATGTTGGGCCGATGGCGACAGTCACTATTGAGTTTGCTGCCAATGCAGAAAAAGACTGGTTATTTCACTGCCATAATCTCTACCATGCTAAAACCGGTATGGCCCGGGTACTCCGTTACAGTGATTACCAGGGCAACCCTGCCTTTATGAAAGCCAAAATGGCCAGCAATGAAATTATGGATACCGATGGCTACTGGCGTACTGATACCTCGCTTTACTCGGACTATATCAGCGGAAAAATCCGCTATAGCAATTATCGCTATGCACTGGAAGCCGAAGCGGAAAGATCCGGCTGGGAAGAGTCTGAAGCAGAAGTCGCAGCGCTCTATCGTATTGATCAATGGACGCAACTTTATCTGGGCAGCCAATACGAGTGGGAAGATAGCGACTGGGAATATCAATTAGGTGTTCGTTACCATGCCCCCTTTAATATCGAACTGGATAGCTGGTTAAACGATGACAAAGAAATTCATATTGGCTTTGAAACCAGCTTTCAACTCACTACCCACTGGCAACTGGAACTGGAAGCCGACTCTGAAGGTGAGCACGGCGGTTTTCTGCAATGGCGTAACTCACCGGCTTATGCCATCGGTATAGGCAAGACCGATGATACCGATATTATGCTAGGAATTAGCGCAACTTTTTAAGCTGTTAACCATAGAGTAAAATTACACAGAGCGAATTCCCCGCATATTAACTAGCCTCAAGCATGGATATGGAAGTCCCGCCTGCCTCCAGTTGACAGCAATCTACCCGCTAATTACACTGCCCAAAGGCTTGGTCAAAGCCTCTGTGTCCGCGGAAAGGGCTGCGCCCATGACCAGGTGAAACACACCTGTTTTTTGTTTCCCTTTTCTATCTGCCTGGCGGACACAGATACTTGGAAAGGGTAACGACCATGACCGATAACTCCACAAGGGGTAATACCCCATTTCGTCTTAATCTTGAGCAGCAAAAAAAGCGCGCCAAGGAATTATTGCGCGCCTATCAAGAAAATAAAGCTGAAGCCTTTGCACGCTTTAAACAATCTCATCCCCAATACACTAACGAACAAGCAGACACAGCTCCTCGTCTAGCCGATGCGCAACTGGTGATTGCTCGTGAGCTAGGTGTTGCCAGCTGGACTAAGCTAAAACAACATATTGACGAGATGAGCAATAATCAGCGGCTGATTAAAACGCAACAGATAGCGCCAGACTCAGATTTAACAACACTGCATATCCGCTGTGGCACCGATATAGAAAACACCCTTAAAGAAGCCGGCTTTAGTGGCGCGTTTTTAGACTATAAGGACCCTGTCTGCCAGGGTCCCGTAGTAAAGTCCGATCAATACCACCAAATACGCGCCGAGTTTATTGCCAAAGTCTATGGTGACTTAGTGAATTTATCCTACGAGGAAATCTATCAGGACAGCCTGGCTGAACAGCAAAGTATTCAAACTCTGGCCAATCACTATCAACGAGTCGTGTTATGGTTTGAGCATGATACCTTTGATCAATTATTACTGATCAAGCTACTAGCGGAACTGGCCAAATACCCACAACCCGCTGTGCTAGAAATCGTCTCTCCCAACCAGTTCCCCGGTACTGCTCGCTTTATCGGGCTGGGCCAATTACCCCCTGAAGCGATTTATTTACTCTGGTCAAAACGTGAAACTATCACCAATGCACAACTACAACTTGGCACCGAAGCCTGGGATGCTTTATGCCAAGACTCGCCAGAGCAACTGGCAGTATTAATGAAGCAACCCCACTGCCAACAACTCCCGCATCTGCCAGCAGCCATTCACCGGCACTTGCAAGAATTACCTGCCACGGACAATGGGCTGGGTTTAACCGAACAACTAACCCTGGAAATTTTAAAACAGCAAGCCCGCCCTTGCGGTCAGCTTTTTAAAGCACTAATGACCGTGTATGAGCCCTTGCCCTGGCTGGGTGATTTAATGTTTTGGCATATTGTAAAAGGTTTGGCCGAAGGGGATGAACCCTTAGTGCTTATTCAAGAGAATAATGAACAGCATTGGCCAAACTATCATGCGGTCTTAAGTGAACAAGGGCTGGCAGTATTAAAGGGTGAGAGCGACTATCTGTCGTTTAGGCCTGATGCTTACTGGTTAGGGGGAGTTGAAATTAAACCAAAGGCAGCTAATTGGCGCTGGGATAAAAAAACTGCCCAGCCCAGGTGGGGATTTTCCGCTTAAAAGTGTCTTAAGTAGATGGAAGTAAATCGCCGAGCTTTAAACGGCGATTTACCTAAATCCCATCGAAGCAGGCACACTATGATAGAAACTACTCAAGCATTAGCTTATATCACCGCATTGGCCATCGCTGCCGCCATACCGGGCCCGGGTATGACAGCCTTGATTGCCAGAAGTATTAGCTCTGGAGCACTAACAGGGTTCGCTATGCTTTTAGGCCTTATTCTTGGGGACCTTACCTATCTGTCCTTGGCGGTATTTGGGCTTGCTATGCTTGCCAAAACATTTAGCTTTTTATTTATCTTAGTTAAATGGGGAGCTATAACCTACCTCTGTTATCTGGCATGGCAGTTTTGGCATGCAGACCATCAACCATTAAATTCAGCCAGCACCCCATCAAAGAAGAGCCTTTTTTCAGCGGGCTTATCAGGGTATTCAATTACGCTGGCAAACCCGAAAACTATTGCTTTTTATCTGGCACTGCTACCCGTGATGATTGATATTGGAACCATATCCCTACAAAGCTGGGGCTTAATATTAGTGCCCCTTACCATTCTGGTATTGCTACCTGTAGGTGCGCTATTTATCCTCGCATCTATTAGTGTACGAAGAACCTTATCCAGCACTAAAGCACAACAGATTTTACATAAAGGAGCAGCAGCTACCATGCTAGGCGCGGCAGGGACGATGGCAGCGAAAGAATTATGATCCAAGTATTTAAACAGTCTATGGAAAAACAGGTTATAGATCATATTCTGACTATTGAAAACCACGAGTTTCATTGTAATTTAACCTTGGAAGATCAGCCTGACCTACTCAATATACAAGAAAGCTATATTGATAATGGGGGTATGTTTTGGGTGGCAACTGACCATGATCAAATTATTGGAACTTTGGGGCTATATAACTTGGGCAACGGCAACTGTGATTTACGAAAAATCTTTGTCCACCGAGATCACAGAGGAGGAAGCTCCTCTATTGCCCAACAAATGCTAAACCGTTTTGAACAATGGGCAGCATCCCACGGATTTTCAACGATCTACCTTGAAACTAATAGCATCTTTGCCTCCGCTATTAGCTTTTATAGTAGAAATGGCTTTAATAAAATCACCCCTGAACAACTACCTGATGGCTTCCCCAAGATCAAAGTAGCAGAATATTTTTTTCACAAAAAAATATCGCTCAGCCCTGCATAAGCTTAGATGGCAAGGTTCTGTCGTAAGCATGGCGTATTTCTGTCGTACTATAAGCTAGCACTACAGAGTATGTTTGCTGTTCTACAAACAATATCTGAGGAGCCGGAGAATGGACCCTATGATCAATACAGCATTAATCAAAACACTTAGAAACGAACGCGCTTGGTCACAAGAGCAACTGGCGGCCATATCAGGCTTAAGTCATCGTACTATTCAAAGAATTGAAAACGAAGGCTCTTGCTCTTTAGAATCCAAAAAAGCATTAGCAGCGGCTTTTGATATGGAGGCTGAAGGTTTAGATATTGATACAACGAAAATCACAACACAGAAACAAACTATCAAGGGAGTAAAGCTTGCATTTCTGGCGGTAGTACTAGGTATGTTGTGTGCCTATACAGGGATTACTCACTCTTTGATTAATCACCATATCAGCTCCGGTCAGGCGGGCTTATACTACGGCGGTATTGCGGCCTTTTGTGGTATCTGCAGCGGCCTCATCGGTATTTTATCAAATAGGCTTCAATCCAGTTCTTTACAATAAACGAACCCACCCAGGGTTAATAACAAAGGCAGCGACTTACCCGCGGCAACAAAGGATTGATTAAGCTGTTGACCGATAGTACCAAACTTGGTACATTCTTCGAGTCACAGAAACCATGGATGGTATCTAAACAATAAAAATTATTAGCGTCAGCTTTTTCGCCACCAGCAATGGCAACGAACCCGTAAGACACTGGCTTAAGACATTAAGCAAACAAGATAAGCTTATTGTCGGCACTGAGATTAAAACCGTTGAGACAGGCTGGCCGCTGGGTATGCCTGTAGTACGCAAGATAAGCAAAGGGCTTTGGGAAGTACGTATTCAACTGTCGGGTAACAAAATAGCTCGCGTACTTTTTACGGTTATTACAGCAAAAATGATATTGCTACATGCTTTTATTAAAAAGTCACAAGCCACCCCCAAACGGGATATCAGCTTGGCTGACTCTCGTAGAAAACTCGTTATTAAGGAGAACTAATATGAGCCTAAAAAATCAACATATCGGTAGTGATTTTGATCATTTTCTGGAAGAAGAAGGTATACTCGCCCAGGCTCAGGCGAAAGCTGTAGCCAAGGTTGTTGCCTGGGAATTAAAAAAATTCCAAACCGAGCAATCGATTACCAAAGTCGCCCTGGCCAAAGCCTTGCAGACCAGCCGTAGCGGGCTGGACCGCTTATTAGACCCGCAAGATACCAAAGTCACCTTAAGCAGCCTGGCAAAGGTAGCACAGGTGATGGGAAAGCGTATGGAGATTCGTTTTATTTAAACCGAACGGAGAATACCGAATCATCGAACAAAAAAATGCCTGCTCAAGATGGAGGCATTCTTTCAAAAGGCTTTTTAAGACTGTAGAGGAAAATCGCTAAATCTTTAGCTGCGATTTAAATAACAATACATCGCATGCTATCCATACAAGGCACTGCAAACACTATGACGGGAAAGAAACCCCAAACTTAAATAACCGCTGCAAGTACCACTATCAAAACAACCACAACCAACAAACCCACAAAAAACCAATTATCCTTAAACTCCCACCAGGGTTTATCCAGCAGGTTTTTTCTGGCTTCTATTTCTTTTTTACTGCCTTTTTTCTTTTTTTTACTCATCTCTATTAGCTCCTGGAGTTCGCTAAACCTTAAACGTAGCCACCATATCCATAGGCGAAAAATTGGGTTCTGCTTCGCAGCGCTCTGAGGTCCCCTCCCCCAACGTCTTATAAAATTCCTGCGACATCAATAAACCCGCTGTAGCATCATCTTTTAAATAGGTCACATGTTTAAAGCTCACCCCATCATGCAAATGATAGGCGGTAAATTTTATATCCGGGTTATTAAGCTGTTTTAACTGCGCAGCAAATTCTATCAGAGCTGCTTTTTGCGCACCTACTTGATCGGCTTTAATTTTATATTCGGTCACTACATTCATAATACGGCCTCAGCCAATTTTAAAGTATAGGCATTAATTTTTGCATGCCCCGGCATCCAACCTTGTAAGAAACGGTAAAAGTCCGTCCATGCCACCGGATACAGCGAACGCCACTGCTGCTCCAGCTGCGAAAAATCTATTGTCGATTGCTGGCGTACCAGCGACTGTTGCAATATGGCAAAGTAAAAATCCAGGCATTCTTTTTCATATTTTTCGCAGTCATTTTCATCCATACAACTGCCCAAAAAATACGCTACATCCTTCATTCCGCAACCGCCACCGACATATTGAAAATCAACCGCGGCCGCATGACCCTCATCAGAGAAACAAAAGTTAGCCACCTTGGCATCACCGTGAACCAAGGTTTGAAATGAGCTTTCACGCAAACGCCGATCCAGATCCTCAGCAGCCTCTTTTAACTCACCGGCGGGCATCGCCTCAAATTCATCAGGGCGGGTATCCAAGTGCCAATAACTGCCTACCGGCCATAAGCCCTCAGGGGCTTGCCCCATAAAGGTGCCATGAAAATTAGCCAGCCAACGCAAACACTGTTTAACACCTGACAGGTCAAGTTCATCTTTTCTATGGGGGTAACCCGCGGCATCCAAATCCTCTAACACCATAACTGTGTGAAGATGATTTTCAACGGGATATTGGTACACACCATAGACCTCAGGCACACGGCTATACTCACCACATTGACTGGCAAAGTGCTGATACCAATGCATTTCAACATCGTAGGACTGGAGTTTTCTCTGATGGGAGCGATCGGTATTCCAACCGCGGGGATGGTGGGCTTTGGTGGGCGGTGACACCCACTTGACCACCACCGATTGAGCACTGGCATTAACACCCGATAAAAAATAACGAACCACTTCGCCGTAACCACTCCATAAAGACTGCAGGGTTTCGCCTTTAATAGCGTGGTCGGCTCCTGTGGCGCTACGTATCTTGTCGTTAAGTAAGTCGGCCATTAATTATTATTGCCTGCTCTATCAGCACAGGATTAGTCGAAGTATTCATCCTGCGGGTTAATTAATACATCGGGTACGGGTTCAAACTTACTATCATCATAGTCTGGCATGGTGGGTACTGCACCCCCTAATGACTCAATTTTTGCTTTGGCATCATCCAGCCCGCGCTGATAGGCATAAGGAGGTCCGTCACACCAGGCCAATTGATAAGCTGTTTGCGCCGCTTTTATGGCTGCTTCGGTATTACCACAGCTATCTTCGACTTCCGCCAGAATATTATAGGAGTCCACATTGTATAAACGGTAGGGGCCGCGCTCGGCTCGCTCCCAACTCTTGGTTAACCATTCACGGGCTTGATCAAAATTGCCACGGCGGCGCTCTAATTCAGCCATTACCCGGAAGTGTGGCAAAATCTCTTCGCCAAAATCCATTCTCGCGGCCTGGATTTCGGTAATCTCCAACCACTCTAACGCTTTGTCATAATTGCCACGCAGCATTTCTATCTCACCCAACATGCGGGAGCTGGCAGAGAGTACTTTGGTAACCGTTTGCTGGTCAGGGAAGTCGGTTCCTTCGCGGGCCTTGCTCAACTCCCAGGCGCGGGTATGGTAGCCCTCGGCTTCATCATAATTACCAAACCAAATCGCACTTTGCCCTTTAAAGGTATTGGTCACCGCTTCTGACTGATCCGCCAATAATTTTTGGAAAATACGAATCGCTCTATCCATCGCTTCAAAAGGCGCCCCCGTAGTCACACCGCGATGGGCAAAACCGGTACCAACCCAATAGAGATTAACCGCTTCTTTCATCCGCTTGCCAACCTGACGCTGTAAATCCAGGCCCTGCAAGGCCACTATTTCTGCTTCACGAAAACGCCCAGTCTGGCGCAGGGCTTTTGAGTGATTACCCATGGCCTCTGCCAACGGCTCCATCGCACCTTCCTGCTTACAGACAGCGGCATGGCGCTCATAGAGGCCAATCGCTTTACCGGGATAACCACCGGTCAAACCATAGGTGATAGGTAGCGCCGCTAATACAAAAATATCATGCTGCGGATTTTTTAAACCTGTCGGGTTTTCCACCCCATCGGGAAATAACATTTCCAGTAATTCGGCCCGCATTAAGCAAGGCTCGTTAATGCCCATTACTGTTGGCTTATCCAAGTGTTCTATAAAATAGGCACAAGCACCGTCGTAATCTTTCTGGATAGCCAATGCTTTGTAATTATCGACATGGGTATAAAAATCAGTCATGGTTTTTTCTCTATATAAAATCAACAGGTCTTACATAATATTGTCATTGCCGCGAAGGCGAGAATGACGTTTGTTTTAAGCCACTTCCTCTTTCAGAAAGGCACCGTAAATACGCAACTGGCTAACCGCCCAAATACCAAATAAGGTGGCGGCGATAGCGGAAAATATCCAGGCCATGGCAAAGCCACCTACCTGCATCATCAGGGCTCCCATTAACGGACCAAAGACTCGACCCAGCGCGCCCATGGATGCCGTTGTACCTAGCATCCTGCCACGTAATGGCATGGGCGTACGTTTGCTGGTAATGGAGTTCATTACCGGGGTGCAGAAAGTCGCGCCAGTTAAGGCAATAAAAAATGAAAGCACTATGGTAGAAAACGCCGTGGCCTGAGAAGCGAAAAGACAGCCCACGACCAAAATGCTAATACCAATAAACAGAAAGCGGAACTCGCCCAACTTTTTCGACAGCGGCGCAATGATGGTGCCTTGCATCAGCGCCATAATAAAGCCTTGTATAACCAGCGTATAACCCACTTCTACCGGCGTCCAGCCTAATAAGGCTCCGGTCCAGATCGGAAACATTGTCGTTAATAAACTGACGCAGCTATTTAATAAAAAGTACTGACAAGCCAGTAAACGATTACCGGTTTGTTTTAGCATGCCGAAGACTGACAGGGGATTGGCATCGCGATGAGCAGCATTTTCTTTACGCTTTTCCGGGGTTAGAGACTCTTTTAGTAAAAATATGCCGGCAATAATTGCCGCAAAGGAAAGACCCGCCGCCACCAGCGCCGGCATCACAAAGCTTGCTTCTTTACCGGAGAGAACGCCGCCCAAACCCGGACCAATGGTCATCCCTAAACCAAAGGCAGCACCCAGCATACCCATACCCTTGGCGCGATCTTCCGGCGTTGTAATATCCGCCATCATTGCCGAGGCCACACCAAAGTTACCGGCCATAATGCCAGCAAAGGCGCGCACCAGATAAACCGCCAGCAAGGTGGTACAAAAACTCAGGGCGATATAAGACAAACAAGCGCCCCCCAAACAGGTCAACAAAATAGGCTTGCGGCCAAAGCGGTCGCTCATCTTGCCCCAAAAGGGGTTAAACAGCGCAGTAAACAGGGAGTAGACCGCGGTGATCATAAAAATATCGGTATAGCTGGCACCCAGCTGGGGTGCCATAAAAGGCAGGATAGGGATAATTATCCCAAAACCGATCAGGTCGATCAGTACCGTAAAAAACAAAATGGCCATAAATACTCTTCTTGTAGATATAGAAACGAGGCAGCAAAAGTAAGAATGCCCTACTTCTACAACCTCGTCTCCAAATCACTGGGCGGATTGACAGGTTTACGTAAGAGTGAACCTATCGGTTTAACACAACCCAGTGTCTTTTAAGTGCTGGCCTTTAAACTACCGCTGCGGTTTATAGTGGCTTAGTCGCACACAGGAACGCAATGGTCATAATAATAATCCAGTACAAGTACGCCAGTTTGCGTGTTGCACGGATCGATTTATCCAGCTTGGCTTCAATTTCTGTCTCATTTTCCGGCTCGGTAACCAGGCGACGGAACATAGTGGTCCACTCGCGCATCACATAGCGCAGAATCAAACCTATAATCAGCGTAATGCCATAGAGGAAAACTTTAATCGAAAACCACTTCTGCATAGTGCCCGCATTAAAGGGACCATAGCCCATCAGGGAGGTTACGGAGGTAATCATCAGTAGCGGAATCACCACATAGCGTATCGATTCATCCCATTTGGTCAGCATAATGCCGCGGTCGGTTTCGCGGTAATAAAAAGCGCCCCAACACAACAGGAACCAGGGTATAAAGGCGATCCACATCAGGGTTAGCCAGCCGCCGCCATAGGGCTGGATGCCCCACATATTACCCATATGCAAACCCAGAGGTAGCAATAAGATAATGCCGGTACGGGCCAGGATATCGATACGATAGGCGGTTTCAAGATGGCGCTTGCGCTCATCCAGGCCGATATTGCGGTTAACGACATTAAAAGACGTTTGGAAGACGCCCCATTCTCCACCTAACCAGTACACCATCGCAATGATATGTGCCCAGCGCAGAGCGCCTAATTCATTGATCTCCATTAACTAATCCTCTGAAATGATAAACGGATAAACGATATAACTGGTTTTATTATAGGTACAGATTGGGTATCGGCTTTGATAAAAAGCAATTGCCCCTTGCTACCCCATACTGCCGGCTCGTTAAAGGCGGTTATACTACCTGATTGCAGCCCTCATCGGCTGTAAAGAAAAGTAAAAAAGGGTTAAGCCAACCACTGTCTATTGGCTTCACTATAGAGCTTTGCTAGTGTTAGCCCTCTTTGTTAAGCGTAGCCTGTTTGCGCTCACAATCACCGATAAAAATACCCCTGGGAGCCCCAATGGAAGTTTCTAAAGAGAATCCAGTTATTGTCGCCGGCGCCGGCCCTGTCGGCTGTACTTTTGCCTTATATCTGGCCCAGCACGGCATCCCCGTTAGAATACTGGAAAGCGAGCCCGATATGCCGCTGACCCTGCGTGCCTCCACCTGGCACCCGCCAACGCTGGATATGATGGACACGCTGGGCATTGGTGCCCCACTGGTTGCCACCGGCCTGAAAGTGCCACGCTACCAGTACCGTGACCGCCGCAGCGACCTTTGCGCTGAATTTGACTTAGGTACACTGGAAGGCGATACCAACCACCCCTACCGTATTCAGGTTGAGCAGTACCGCATGACCAGGATTGCCAAGGTGATGTTGGAGACTCTGCCCCACGCTGAGATTGAATTTGGTACCGTGGTTGAAACCGTCTGGCAAACCGACGATTGGGTTATGGTGAAAACCCGTACTGCTGAAGGCACCAAAGAGTTCCGCGCACCTTATGTATTCGGTGCCGATGGTGCCAGCAGTAATATCCGCGTTAGCTCGGGCATTGCCTATGAAGGCTTTACCTTCCCTGAGCGCTTTTTGATTGCCAGCACCCCTTTTGCACTGGACCAGCATATCCCCAATCTGGCATCCGTTAGTTATTTTGCGGACCCTGATGAATGGTTCCTGGCCCTGCATTGCCGCCCCTTATGGCGCGTGTTAGTCCCTACCGACCCGGAAGCCGACCCTGAAGAATTAATGTCAGATGACTATCTGGAAAAAACCTTACAAGGCCTGGTACCGAAAAAAGGCAAATACGAAATTGGCCACCGCACCCTTTACCCGGTGCACCAGCGTGTTGCTGAAACTTATCGCAAAGGCCGGGTATTCCTTGGTGGTGATGCTGCACATATCAACAACCCGCTGGGTGGTATGGGTATGAACGGTGGTATTCACGATGCCTATAATCTGGCCGAAAAAATGGTGGCTTTCTTAAACGGTGAAGTGAATGAAGATGCCTTCGATCTTTATGATCGTCAGCGTCGCACCATGGCCACCAAGTTTGTTCAGCGCCAGTCAATCCGCAATAAAGAAATGCTGGAAAATAAAGACCCCGAGTCTTCACGCAAACAGATTCAGGAAATGATTGAGATTACTCAGGACCCTGAGCGCCATAAGGCCTTCTGCCGCGAAAACTCTATGCTGAACTGCTTACAAGAAGCCAGCGAAATCACGTAGGGTGGATTAAAATCCACCTTCACCCCACTCATGGTGGATCAATGATCCACCCTACAAAGCTATGACTATGACTGATACCAATCGCCAATGGCGCCTGAAACGATTTGTACAACCGGACGAAATTCTTGGTGAAGAACATTACGAACTCAGTGAATCACCGATGCCCACCATCGACGATGAGCAAATTCTGGTAAAAACTTTATTACTGGGCACCAGCCCTGCGCAAAGAATGTATGTCACGGAAGAACGTACTTTTCATATTGCCGTTGAGATTGGTGAAGTGATGAGTGGCCGCGGCGTTGGTGTGGTGATGGAATCCAAACATCCGGATTTTGAAGCCGGTGAAATTATTCAGGCCACTTTGGGCTGGCAGGATTATGTAGCGCTAACCCCGGATGATAAATCTGACACCGGCAAAAATGTGAGAACCGTACAAAAAGTACCAAACCCGGTTCGTCCTCTAACAACTATTATGGGGCTGTTTGGACAGCTAGCCTTTAGTGCTTATGTCGGCATTATTGAAGTGGGTCAGGTTAAAGAAGGCGATGTCGTTTTAGTCTCTTCCGCTGCGGGTGGCGTAGGTTCTGTAGCTTGTCAGCTAGCCAGAATTCAAGGTGCCTCAAAAGTCGTTGGGATTGCCGGCGGTCAGGAAAAATGTGACTGGTTGGTTGAACAAGGGCTTTGCGACTCTGCTATCGATTATAAAAAACCCGGCCAGGACCTGGCCGCTGCTATTGGCGAACACTGCCCGGACGGTGCGGATGTTTATCTGGATAATGTCGGCGGAGCCATGCTGGACGCCGCGCTGCAAAATATTGCTGTCGGTGCCCGCGTTGTTATCTGCGGTATGATTTCTACCGAATATATGAACCCGCGCCCAGACGGCCCCAAACACTATTTTAACCTGCTCTATAAGCGCTCGCGGATGGAAGGCTTTTTTGTCTTTGACTATGTACCGCGCTGGCCTGAGTTTGAGGAACAGCTACGGGAGTGGTATAGCCAGGGTAAACTAAAACTGGTGGATGATGTCTTTGATGGCCTTCCCAGTGCACCTCGTGCATTAGGCAGTTTATTTACTGGTGGTCATACCGGTGGCTGTGTAATTCGGGTGGCGGATGATCCTGAGAATATTCCTGCTATCTAATCAGCAAGTTTATATTTGAGCTAAAAAGCCTGTTAAAGCCTCGACCGACAAAGCCAAAAAAGCTATACCCGTAGCATTTTTGGCTGCCTTTATTATCTAGCCTGGATATTTAATCGGGCGCGGGAAAAGATGAGCGAAAAGTAAAGGCATTAACTGTCGGCCCATTATCGCGCAATTGTTCCAGGCGTTCTTTAGCCTCTACTACAGTGGGTTGATGACCTGCCTTTACCCACCAGAGCACACTATAAAATTCCATTTTATCAAACCACTCTCGCCGACGACGCATAATGGATAAATGCCCCTCGCTGCGAAAAACAAATTCTTCCAAAGATTGCTGATCTTGCCATACCGACATATTCACTGCGGTATGGTTATCTTCATAGGCTTTTACTTCCAACGCGTTATCAACGCCGCCATCGCCGACTAAACGCCAAATAAAACCCGGCTGAGATTCTGCTGCGCCATTAACACGGTCGATATTATTGATAAAGTCGGCATTATTTGGATGTTCCATCGGCAAGAGAAACTGGGCGATGTTGAATTGAGCAAGTTGGTAACTCATAGATAAGTCCGATGAATAGATAAGAGAATTAAATTTGGATAGGATCACTTATATTGATTAGACCATCCTCCAAAATCTGCGCCCTTAAACCCGCCTTATGTACCATACCGGGCAATAACTCAGGCACCAGCACTCCAGCCAAATGGGCACAGGGCTCACATAATCGAATACCCCGGAGTCGCACTGCACCAATAGAAAACTCCTGATCAACCAGACTATTTAAATCAACGCCCTCAGTCACTATATTTCTGCGAAAGTCACCGCTGGAAAAATCAAAACCAAAGGTCTGATTAAAATCTGCAATTTTCTCTGACTCAATCAGGGTCAATTCCCTATCGGGCAGGCCTGCCAATTTTTCTGAAAATGTACCTTTGTCATGGTAATAGCGATCGCCGACTATCCCTTTGCCTGACTCCAACTGCACAGTATCTACCGCCTGCATCGGCGCCTCGCCATCCTCGGCGATAAACAGAGCAACCACTTTTTTCATAACGCTCATAACTCCTCCACCATGGCAAACAGCGATGGTTCTTTGCTTTTATGGGCCAACTGATGCGCATGCTTTTCCCAGTTTTGCCCGTCAAAATCAACCACCTCTATTGAGGTTGGCCTATTGTCCAGACAATGGATATTAATATCCATCCCATCCGGGTTTGAACGTGGCGTATAGAACGGCTTTACCCCGCAGACTTTGCAAAAAGTATGTTTGGCCACGCCGGAATTGAAGGTATAGGTCGAGAGCGCCTCAGCCCCGGTGAGCAGATTAAATTTACTTAAGGGCACAATAAGATGTAAATAACCGGATTTCGCACAGATGGAGCAATTACAGTAATCGGCTTCAATATGCTCTGGAGCCTCAACTTCAAATGTGACTGCCTGACAATGGCAGCTGCCTTTATAAATCATGGGTTACTCCTTGCAACGGCAGGTAAGAGCTTAGCCAATATAATGACCAAATCACTTCCAGATAGCCATAGCACTCCCGACACATTCATTTAACATTTATAACCGGCTTTAGCTGACTTGGGGCCCTTAAAGCCAAACTAAAAAACCAATAAATTCAATCAGTTAATACAAAAAGTAAGCCACATCCCGCCATATTGTCGAACGCCTCCTATTTGATTGCAATTTCCACCCAAAGCAGCAATCCAAAAACCGAAACCCAGCGTACTAAACCTATCTTAGACTTTTCAGATGGTTGTATTATGACAGCTACACATTATCTCGGTATGTTGGGTTCCCTATTATTAATGGCAGTAGTCGTGGCTGTAGGCCCCTATAGCTCAGCAGATATGTTTGCTCCGGACCAGGGGCCAGGTTGGTATTACTGGAAGCTACAGGACCCGGACTTTATGAGCCGGTTTACCTCCTGGGGCCTATATTCCCTCCACCAGGTCGCCATCTGGGGCACCATTGCCTACGCCCAGATCCAACGTCCCAAATACTCCAAAACCTTGAACCCAGTGAATATTGCCGCTCTTGGTTTAAATGTGCTATTTATTCTGCTGCATATTCTGCAAACCAAAGTGTGGTATGACGGTTTGGCCCAGGACACACCGGTATGGTCTTCACAGGCCTCTGTAGTCTTTATGCTGGTGTTTGTGCTGATGATGGAGAATAGTCGTCGCGGTTTATTTTTCGGCAAGAAAATTGAGTTTGTCGATAAGCCCACCGACTTTCTTAAGCGGTATCACGGCTATTATTTTTCCTGGGCCGTTATTTACACCTTCTGGTTCCACCCGATCGAAGATAACCTGGGGCATATGCTCGGCACCTTCTATGTGATTATGCTGATGTTACAAGGCAGCTTAATGTTTACCCGCTACCATATGAACCGCAAGTGGACCTTATGGCTGGAATGTTTTGTATTGATACACGGCTCTCTGGTGGCCTATATGACCATTGAGGGTGATCAGTGGAAAATGTTCTTCTTTGGTTTCCTGACTTTATTTGTGGTGACCCAAATGCATGGCATTGGCCTGGGCAATAAAACCCGTACCGCCATTGTGCTGGCTTATATTGGCGGTGTGATTGCAGCTTACTACGGTAATTGGGGGGATATGGCCGCTATTATCCGAATTCCTTTTGCCGAATATGGCTTTGTGTTCCTGTTTGCGGCTATCGCCTGGTTGCCGGTTGGCCTTGGGAGATTGGTTAAATTCCGTAAAGCTAAGCCGGAAGAACCTATCCCGACCAATGTGAGCAACGCTTAATGGTTGAAAAAAGCCAGCTGAATAGAGTCTTCAATATTCAACAACGAACATTGTAGGGTGGATTATAATCCACCACCCCCAACCTGAAGCAGTCACAAGCGGTGGATTATAATCCACCCTACGGGGTGAGGTATTTCTAGATTCCCGCCTATGCGGGAATGACAACCCCCTTTAAATGAACAGCATTACGATATTGATCAGTCTATGTTTTACCAGGTTTTATACTAAGTCTTTGACTTGGCTGTGGCCAAACTCCAAAACACAAAAGCTACTGAACCTCCTAACAACCCCAAGCCCAATGCCTGCCACTTGACCCAAGACGCCACATCACTGCCCAAAGGATTAAGCAGCAAGGTAAATATTGCCGGGGCAAAAAAGCCAGCACCAATATAGTAATACCCGCGAACCAAACCCAAACGGGTCAATAACAGATGCAACGGCAGGGCAATACAAAAAATAGCCACCGTGGCAACAACCAGCGCGCCAATCAATACGGTGTAAAGTAGCCGGTTATCCAAATCGCCAGAGACTGCCAGTAAAATCAGATAAAATGGAACCACCGACAGAGAGCTCAGCAGTGCAGCAATAAATACTCTCATTTTTAACCCCCATGGTTATTGAGCCCGATAATGAAACGCTTTAGCGGCTAAAGCAATAGCCTGTGGGCACTAATGGTAAAGGAGAGTAAAGCCCCTTCTTTAGGCTGTTTTTTTTGCTTACCATCGCTGCACTATTATCACGGAAATGGCTTTAATGAATATCTCCGCCACCCTTACCGCCCATGTATTGCAGCGTCTGCAAGAACTGGAAGCGATTACCGAAGTCTGCCAGGGTAACAAGCCCTACCATAGTTTCTATCATCCCGAATCCGGTGATGAGGTGGGCTATATCCGCTTATACAAAGGTGAGCATATTCTTGATCATGTGGTGGAGGTCAATATCCGCGCCGCCACTATGGAGATGGATGCCTATATGATTATGGCCTTTACCCAGCCCGGCTCGTTATACCCTCACCTGGCTTTTGATACTGAACTGCTGCCCAATGATTCCGCCTTTCATATAGACCTGTTACATAAACGGGAGTTTGCCACCGATATTGATTATATCCAATCGGTGATGGCGCCCCTCTCTGACGCCTTTGATGCCGCCAATGCCAACCCCGACTTTCGCTTTAGTGATGCCACCCATTTGATGAAAGCACTGCTTAACCCGTGGATGGCCTCCTATCATTGTTCGCCTGAACATTTAGCACAATCGCAAACCACAATTGATGCCTATCTTGATCACTGGCTATCTCTGGCGGACAGGGCCGAAGGTGAAGTGATCGTCAATACCAGCCATAGCCATCAGGTCGCTGATTACGACCGACAACATAGAGCCGCTATTTTTGACGCCAAGGTCGATATACTTTGGGATATGATTGCGAATTTAATCGGCACTGATAGCAGGGATTTGATTTTAACATTAGTCAGAGGCCAGAAATAAAACCCGCCACTACTCCGATGGCAGTGCATACAGTGACTGCAGCACCACGCGAACAATGGCCTCACGTTTATATAAATCCTCTTTCCTATTGGGTGTATCGATATTGAGGGCAAAAAACACTGGCCCCGTCGGCCATTCAACCCAACCCACCCACCAGCCGTAGCGTCCCTCCCAGCCCGTTTTAGCGCATAAGCGCCAGTCATCCCCCTGCTCAACCAACATAATATGTTTGACAATACCATGATGCTCTGTTGAAAAGGGTAGCTGTTCGTTATAGACCTTTTTTAAAAAATCTATTTGCTCATAGGCAGAAATAGCCAGATTGCCATCCACCCAGTAATTTCCGCTGCTGGTATATGCATCTTTATTGCCGTAATCTATTTCCATTAAATAGCGCTGCGACCTTTTCTTACCTATCTTTTTCGCCAACTGCTCATACACCCATGCCGTAGAATACTTCATGGCCGAGCGTAAATCCTGGTTTTGATTATGCAACTTATAATCTCTATTTGCCCCATCCCATTGAAATACCTGAAACTCATCCTGCACCACACCGGCATCCAAAGCGAACAATGTATGAGGAATTTTATAGGTAGAAGCGGGAGAAAAACGTTTTAAAGCACGGCTATGATCAAACACCCAATTTCTGGGGTAGGTTCCACGCTCGTCAACAACAACGATGGTGCCCTTGGCGGCGAACTGTTCAAAATACTGCACCCAATCTGATCGCTCAACAATATTGCCCTGGCCGTAACCTGGAGAGCTGAAGAAAAAAACGGCCGCTAGTAAAAAACCTGATTTAATTAGCATGACATTATCTATCTGACACTGAATAAAATTATCCTGTTGGCACCCTTATACACATAAGACACTTATCAAGCAGAAATCCCCACCTCATAAAGACAGAAAATTTATAGCGAGGGACGGCGGTCACGATAAAGACAGCAATCACCCTGCCGCAAAGACCATTGTCTATGCAGGGCGATTGATACGATTGGAAAGAGAAATTAAACCAGAGCGGTTTTTTTGGGTTGGAACAGGACTTTAATCCGCTCCATGCGGCTATCCAGACTTAAGTAAAGTACAGGTACAAACACCAGCGATATGACCGTAGCGGCCATAACACCAAAGGCCAGCGAAACCACCATGGGGATTAAAAACTGTGCTTGCACACTGGTTTCTAACATAATCGGCAACAGGCCAATCAGGGTGGTCATTGAGGTAAGTATAATGGGGCGGAAACGGTCCTGTGCGCCTTCAAGAATAGCAGCCTTAACCGAAACCCCCTGATCACGCAGAAGATTAATACGATCAATCAGTACCAGATTGTCATTAACCACCACGCCTACCGCCGCAATAATACCCATCATTGAAAACATACTGATTTCAATCCCTAAAATCACATGGCCTAAAATGGCTCCGGTTAAGCCAAAGGGAATGGCCGCCAACACCAACAAGGGCTTCCAGTAAGACTTAAAGGCCACGGCAATCAAACCATAAATAATAACAATACCGCCAAACAATAATTTCACCATGGCGCCACCAAATTCTTTAAATTCTTTTTGCTCACCACTGGTCACCACTTTGGCACCACTAAAACGCGACTGCCATTCCGGCATTTTAGTGCGCATTACCGCTGCGGTAATTTCTCCGGCACTGCCCATAGATCGATTAAGGTCGGCTTTAACGATACTGATACGCTGGCGATCTAGCCGCTCAATTTGCGCATAGCCGTCGACATAGTCCACTTCCGCCACGGCCTCAAAGGGCACCTCGGTGCCATCGGGGGTACGAATACGCATATCCCGTAGAAAGTCTTCAGAGCGACGTTCGGCATTGGGGTAACGCACCATCACTTTGACATCTTCACGGGCACGGGGAATACGCTGAACTTCCTCACCGTAAAAACCCCGGCGCACCTGCTTTGCCACGTCCGCTAAAGAAAGATTTAAGGTTTGTGCCTGAGGTTTAAGGCGCAACTGAATTTCCGGGCGCGGACTATCAAGGCTATCGCGAACATTAAATACCGCGGGGTATTTGGCGAATTCTTCACGGACTTCCCGGCTAAATTCACGCAGGGTTTGGGTATCATCAGCGGACAGAATTAATTCAATGGGCTTACCCACATTGATGACGGTAAAGTTAATATCAAATTCATCGGCTATAGCCAGATCGCCAATCTTGCTTTGCCAGCTGGCTTTAAGTGCTTGCGGTGGAATTTTAGCTTTATCCACATTCAGTAACTCAACGGTGACGCGAACCACATTATTCACCGCGTTCGATTCGATATTGCCAATCACCGGATAGTCGTATTGCTGATTAAATTCTTTTTTAACCAATTTAGCTGCCTGCTCAACGCGATCAACGGTTTGCCGTACTTCGGCAAAAGGTCCACCTTCGGGCATGGTGATATTGGCTTTCATAAAGTCCGCAGGCACTCTTGGGAAGAAGGAGCTTTGCAGCCACCCCCCCATTAATAACGACAGCGAAATTAAAAACAATACAAAAAAGGAAGATACCGTTAGCCGCTTAGCCGCCATGCAACGATCCAGGAAGGGGCGGTACACTTTATCAGCAAAGGTCAGCATACCATTGGCACAGGCCTCCCTAAGCAACTGAAACTTTAGCATCCAGGGGTTTTTGCTTTTCTTCTCCGGCCCCATATGGGCCAAATGCGCGGGTAGAATCAGTAAGGATTCAATTAATGAAAAACACAGTGCCGCCATTACCACCAGAGCAATCGCTGTCGGTGAGCCATTATTGCCGGGCAATAAAAATAAAATACTGAAGAAGATCATGGTGGAAACCACCGCAAAAATCACTGGTTTAATCACCAGAGTGGCCCCTTTATTGGCACCGGCCACGCCTTCCAAACCACCCTGCTGATGGGAGTAAACGGATTCACTCACAATAATGGCATCATCCACCACAATCCCCAGGATTAAAATAAAGGCAAATAGCGACACCATATCCAAGCTGCCACCGCCGACAGGGATCATCCATAACGCCCCTAAAAAGGCGACGGCAATACCGATACAAACCCACATAGCCAATAGCGGACGCAAAAATAACATCAATACCAAAAACACCAGTAATAAGCCGCCTAAGCCATTGCTTAGCAGCGTACCAATACGCAACTCATAAGCTTCCGACATATCTTTCCAGACTTTCATTTCCACACCCGGAGGTAACTGTGGTTTGTAGGATTCTACATAGTCGCGCACCGCGGTAGCGGTTTTAATGACATTGGGTTCAGAACTGGAAAAAATATTTAACGATAAAGCAGGCTGGTTATTAAAGCGGCCGATAATATCGGTTTCTGCAAAGCCATCGACAACGGTGGCTACATCGCCGACAAAAATTTGAGTGCCATTTAAATCCCGCAGCAGAACAATGGTTTCAAAATCAACAGCTGTATAACCCTGAGCACGGGTTTGTAATTGAATATCCCCTTTATCGGTTCTCAGTTTACCGGCGGGTAAATTCAGGGAAGAGTTTCTGATCGCATTGACCACATCATCAAAACGTAGCCCATATCGGCGCAGGCTATCTTCCGACACCTCGATAGACATCTCATAATCGCGGGGGTCTTTCAGTTCTACTTTACCCACATCGGATAAGCCAGCCAGATCATCGCGAATCTGCTCACCCAACTCTTTTAAGCTGGCCTCATCAATATCGCCATAAAGCGCCACAGTAATCATCCGGCGCTGCCAACCTATCTCTGCTATTTGCGCACGTTCCG
The DNA here is from genome assembly GCF_002117105.1 of Oceanicoccus sagamiensis. Classification (GTDB taxonomy): domain Bacteria; phylum Pseudomonadota; class Gammaproteobacteria; order Pseudomonadales; family Dasaniaceae; genus Oceanicoccus; species Oceanicoccus sagamiensis. The sequence goes on from NZ_CP019343.1 coordinate 931,831, forward strand.
CATCAACAGGAAACGTCGTAATGGTATCTACACGGCTTTTAAGATCATTGACCAAACGCTGGCCATCGTAACCGGCCATCACCTTAATTGTTAACTCGGCACCGCCCTCGCGAGCATAAGATTTAATTTCGTCGATACCATCGATATCATCAATGGCCTCTTCGATACGCATAACAATTTGGGTTTCTACTTCGGCGGGGCCAGCACCGGGGTACAACATCGTCATGCGGATATTGCTGCCTTTATCGGCCGGGAAAAACTGCTTGCTCACAGAAGACAGGCTAGCCAAGCCGCCAATAATAATCAGCACCATTAATAGGTTGGCGGCAATAGGGTTGGCAATAAACCATTCGACAATGCGTTTCATTAGTTAATCGCCACGCTGGATTTTTTATCCGTTAGCGCCGCATATTGCTCAGCATCCACTACCGGAGTCACCTTCATACCGGCAACATTTACCGACAGCGAAGAAACCACTACGCGGGACTGCTGGCTAAAATCGCCTTTCACCATGACCTGGTTAACATTGGACTGCAATACACTCACAGATAACTGCTTCAGGCGATCGTCCTGATCCAGTACCCAGACTTTATCGCCGGGGTGTAAGGCTTTTCGCGGCAGGCTAACAACATCCTGCTGTACGGCACCACGGATATCCGCATGCACAAACTGGCCAATGGACAGCGGCGGACGCTGACTACCGGCTTCACGGGAAAAGGGCATAGCCACTTCAGCCACCGCAAACACCATTCGGCTTTTAACATCAATACTGGCATCGGTACGGGTAATAGTGCCCTGCCACTGCCATTCTTTGCCGCCGAATACACCTTTTAGAGTGACGGGGATAGGCGTCGCTGTATCAGCACCCTGATAGCTTAGCGGCAAGTCCAATAAAGCGACCTGACGGTCTGAAAGGGGCAAGCGTACTTCAACGACGTCCGTTGAATAGACTCGGGCAATCTTGGTACCGGCGGTGACATACTGGCCGATATCCACATAGGTTTCCCAAATACGGCCCTTAAAGGGAGCAACTAATTGAGTACGGTCTAAATCCATCTGCGCCTGATCACGGTCGGCTTCGGCGGATTTGATGGCCGCTTCTGCGCTGGCAATTTGTGGCTCACGCAAAAACAGAGCATTGGCGTCTTTGTTGCCCAACTCTCGCCACTCACGCTTGGCAACACGCTGACGACCACGCTCAGTGGCCAGGACTTCTTTGGCTGAGGCCAGTTTGGACTCGGCTCTAACCAGCGCAAAGCGATAATCATGTTCTTCAATGGTTAACAAGGGGTGGCTATCATCGAAAAAACCACCGTCCACAAACTGATCAGACACTGAGGTCACGACACCCGACACCTGAGCAACTACATCAATTTCACGACGGGCTGTCACAGTACCCTGGGTTTTAACCACCAGAGACCGGCTCTCAGGACTGACATAAATAACATCGGCGGCAGGTGCTGCCTGCTCCACCATGGGCATAGCCTGGGGTTTGGGCTTGGCGACAACCAGACCCGCCGCCACGATAACACCCAAAGAAAGAACAACTAAGCTATTGATTTTAAAAGATTTTAAAAATTTCACGGTATTTGCCTCAATGCAACCTTTTCGGTGTTACGACCGAATATAGATCTATTAAGACTTTTACTTGTGAAACAGCATTTTGGATCGCTTTTTAGGGGAAATATTTACCGGCTAAAAGGCGCCCCGCGCAGGCCTATGACTGGCCAAAATCAATTACGTTGTAGTTTTCTTGCTTGCTGGTTTGTTGATTTTCGTAGTAACTCCCCCAGCTCCAGTACTACAAGTAGGGTGGATTGTAATCCACCGATTATGACGGGCTCTTAGCCGGGCTTGGTGGATTGTAATCCACCCTACATACTTAATTCTCGCAAGCATTCCAAGTAGGGTGGATTGTAATCCACCGGTTATGACGGGCTCTTAGCCGGGCTTGGTGGATTGTAATCCACCCTACATACTTAATTCTCGCAAGCATTCCAAGTAGGGTGGATTGTAATCCACCGGTTATGACGGGCTCTTGGCCAGGCTTGGTGAATTGTAATCCACCCTACATACTTAATTCTCGCAAGCATTCCAAGTAGGGTGGATTGTAATCCACCGGTTATGACGGGCTCTTAGCCGGGCTTGGTGGATTGTAATCCACCCTACAAGTTGAGAGTTTGAAGAGTGAGTGAGGCCTTGCTCACTCCACTAGCAATAATCAAGTTCTTCAGAGCTATTATCTCCTTCAGACACGGCACCACTATAAGCTAGTCGTCTAAGGATATTTGCCCTGTCAACAATACGCGAATGCGCGAAAGCGCAGCGATGTCGCTTAACTATTTTTTAACAAACTTAAGGGTCATACGATCAGTTTCGCCAATCGCCATATTAACCGCTTTGTTTTCCGGACTGGTGCGCAACGAAGGCGGCAAACGCCAAACTGAGTCACCCACTACCGGCTGATCTTTGGGGTTGGCATTAATTTCACTGCTGCCAACTAACTCAAAGCCCGCCTGCTCAAACATAGCAACCACATCAGCCTGCTTCAGGTAGCCATTGCTGCCATTAGCCCATTCGTCATCAGCATCTGCTGGCGCACGGTGCTGCACAACACCAACAATGCCACCGGGCTTTAACATCGCATTCACTTCTTTTAAGGCCTTGGTACGGGTGCCGCCTTTGGCTTCAAAACGATTCAGGTTATGCAGAGCGCGGACCATAATCACCGCATCCAGCGTGCCATTGAGTGACTCGGGGATACCGCCAAAAGCATAACCGGCCGAGGGAACATTGCCAGCACCGGGGTAAGTTGCCACCTTATCGCCAAAGGCTTTATGAGCTTCAACACGCTGCGCAATCACCTCGGGTTTAAAAAAGCCAAACATCGGCCACATGGTATCGGCATAGTTAATACCGTAAAAGGCCCCTTCTGAACCGACATAGGGCGCTAGAATCTTTGAATACCAACCGCCGCCTGGAAGTACTTCGGCGATTTTCATACCCGGGGTCACGCCAAAGAACTCAATCGTCTGTTTAGGGTGCCGGCTTATATCCCGGGCTTTCAATTCAGCGCTACGGCTATCAAGCACACTAGTGAGTTTTGCACTGGCCGCTTGATCGTCATCGCTGACAGAGGTTGAAGTACAGGCTGCCAAGAGTAAAGACACTGCCAGCAAGGCAGTGTTAACGATGACAGGAGAATGCTTGATTATCATGTGTTTATCCTTTTTAAATAAAAACGGGCACGCTTATTCTTCGGGGCCAGATAACGGCACTACCAATAAAGCCATACTGGCAATTAGCAAACCAATACCAAAGCCGGAGAGCAACGTTATCTTAATTTGGCTTAACAGAAAAGTGATATTGCCAACATCAACTGAAACCTCGGGGAACATCATCAACTGGGTAATAAAGCCGATATTTTCTGCCCAGTCTGCAAACATGGGCAAAGTTCCCAACCAGGCAAAACGCAACTTACCCGGCTGCTCAGGCCAATACATAGTGATTAGCCAGGCGGCCCATAATACAAACATAATAGCGCCAAACAAAGGCAGGAAAAAATCATAGATTTGAAACCGCAGATACCAGCTGCGCCCCTCTTCACCATAGGCGGTTAAGTACTCCTGTACTGAAACACCATCCAGACCCAGCGCCAGATCAAGTGGCTGATAGCCAAATCTTTCAATAAAAAGGGGGGACCAAAATAAATTATTAACCGCCAAAAAAGGCAAAAAGGCCAATAGTGACAGCATCACATAGGGCAGCGTAGCAAAGCCTGCCAACCGGGTTGACAGGCTTGATGGAGGTGCTTGATTACTCTGCGGCTGCACTGCGGACCGGAATATTTTTAATTTGCGTAATCGCCAGCAAGGCTAAAAAGATTAACGCGGCAAATATTTGGAAGGCTAACTCATAGTTGCCATAGGTATCGTTTAATACACCACTTAACCAAATACCCAGACCACCGCCAAAGGCATCTAATATGGTGATGGTACCCAAAATTTTACCGGCGGCTTTTAAGCCAAAGCAATTAATCGCGGTTAGCTGGATCATGGTGTAAACACCGCCCCAGCCCAAACCAAATAACACCACGCTTAACCAGATTAAATCTTTTTGCATCGCGGCCAGAATAATAGAACCGACCAACATTACTGAGATATTACCGTAGAACACTTTTTTATGGTCAAGGTAATCCGCCAAAAAACCAAACACAAATTTACCGGCTAAAGCACAGAGGAAAAAAGTACTGATAAAATTAGCCGCCACCGGAGGACTAAAGTCCAAATCCCGCATATATAAAAACAGGTGGGCAGAAATACCTAATACCGAGTAGAAAGTAAACATTGCCACCGAAGCCAGCGCCCAAAAGCTAACCGTACTAATTGCTTCGCGATATTCCATACCGGGTAATTCGCCCTCGGTGCTAACTTCTTCTTTGCCCCCTACAGGCTCCATACCGATATCGCTGGGCTTGTTTTTAATCACAAAAAACGCCAGCAGCAATAAAATTACCGGGAATATAATCTCGCTATGGAAAGCGTCGCGCCAACCCAGAGCCTCAATCATCCGGGTTCCATATTGCGGGAATACCGCACCGCCCAGGCTGGTACCTACCAAGGCTATACCAATAGCCGCACCGCGTTTTTCGGTAAACCACTGCGACACTAAAATAACGCCCGGGTTTAAGCCACAGAACACCAGCACGATGGCAAACATAATATGGATCAGATACATATCCATCAACGAACTAATATTGCCGTACATCCAAAACGCAATAATTAACACCAACCAGCCGGCCATAAAACAAATACGCACACCGTAGCGGTCAATTAAAATACCGGCAAAGGGCGCCAAAATACCGGTCATTAATAGCGTAATAAGATCACGAAGCTTTAATTCCCCCCGGCTCCAGCCAAACTCGGCCAATAAGGATTCATCAAAGACTGATAAACCGGTGAGGGTCATACCGTTGCTAACCAATAAGGTCAGTGCCGCCAATACAGCCATCAACCAGGGGTAATATAGTTTCATAATTATGCTCTTATTGTTGGTATTGAACCGTGGTTATTGCTCGGACATGATTTGAATAATTTCCACGGTTTTTTCTACTAAAATTTTCTGCTGCTCTTCACGACTAATGGTCGCTTCACCATCATTATTCTGTGGGCCATAGTGACCCATTTGGGCATGGTTGCCCCCTTCAATTTTAAAGTAAATGGCCTCTGCCGGCAGATTGCCCCTAGCACCCAGAATCTCTTCTTCGGTGGACAGTAAATCATTGGCGCCATAAACCAGCATCACCGGCTGTGGGTGCTTATCAATTAATCCTTCTTTATGGGCGTAGGAAGAAATAAACAATAGGCCATCGTCCTGGTTGGTCTCGGCGTACATGGCAATACCAATGCCACCCAGCGAATGACCACCCAGCACATAGTTTTTACAATTGGCTTTGGCAAATTCGCTTTGCTTGGCATCGTTGGCGGCATCTACATCCATCATCGCCATATCCAGAGTCAGTTTTAGCAAAAAGGTATGCACGCCCGCCTGAGCGACATCGGCGGTATAAGGTGCATAGGCTTCGGCGTGAACCAGACCGCCGGGATAGTAGATATAACAGGTATCCGAGATGGGATTGTCAGCCTTAAATAAATAATAGTCATCCGCTTCCTCGGCGGTGGCCAATCGCTCTAAAGCTTCAGGCATGGGTTTTGAGCTACATCCCCAAACCAGGGAAGCCACTATTAGCAGAGTAAAAATTCTTAACATCATCATATACCTATCAGTAAAAGCCATGGTAAAACCTGGCGGGTCAAAATCTCTTGATAAAAATCATTGTCTTATACGAATAATTTCCAGTCTGGTTTATTCGAAGTTATCCGGCGCCGTAATCGCATCGGTTAATACCGCCTGAATATACTGCTTGGTAGGCAGGTGGCAATAATGGGTACCTTTAAAGCGGTCCGGCATAGGAATCAACACGGAATAAGGCACCAACAGCGCCTTGCTGCGAAAGTGCAAAATATTTTCAGCATCTCTAACGGCGGTCTCATAGGGCCATGGATTTAACCATTTAGGGCCAATACGGCTAACCTCATCTTCATCAATCAAATAATTGCTATTGTTATTGGCGATACCTGCGGCTGCCATCTCGGCAACCACCTGTTCTACATCCCGCTTAATAATATCGCTACAGCGTTGTTCTTCGCCGGCTTTATCGTCGCCGTGTACACCCTGAATACGGTCAGCGGTTTTGAGTTTACAAGACACTACCGCCGGAAACTCTTCCGGCTGACCATTAACAGTTAAGGGTAGATAGTGGATATATTGGTGGGAGGTCAATGGCTCAATAGCAGGCTTGGATTTTACAAAGCTATCATAATTTTGGTGGACTTCGTTGACCACGGGCATGGTGGTACTGGCCATATAGGTCTGGATTTTTTCGCAGTAATCCGCCGGAATAATATCCTGCGGCCCCTCAGCAAAAGTGGTGTAGACCTTTTCTTCACCATCGTCACCACCGCAAGCCGTCAGTGCTATAGCGGATGCTATTAAGAGTGTCTTTGATAATTTATTCACATTCTCAACCTGTTTGTTGTTAAAGCTATTTGGGGCTTATCGCCCGATAGCGTAATAAGAGGCAATACGTTGTAGCAACACGCGGAATTTTTTCTCGTTATAGCCCCGAGTATCTTCAAAGGGCGTAACATCCACTTTGCGGTGCACCATAAAGGAAATGGTGCCTTTATCCATTTCGGCTTTAACGGCGGCCATCGATTGTTGCCAAAATCTTCTACGTTCAGAAACCGCCTTTATATCACCCAATGTGGCTGAAGGGGCAATTTTTCCCTGCTTATTTAGCGCGGGGACTAAATGGGAAGCGATGACCTGTGTTAAACCTTCACGCTCGGCCAGGGCTTCCAGCTCGGCAAGATAGGCATCGATATTATAAAAATGAAAATCCGCCACCTGAGGATCCCATGGCATATACCAGCCACTGGGCGGCGTCACCACATCCACCACATAGAGCATAGGATGCGGTCTGGGAATCATAGCAACCAAACAGGTGCCATGGCTGGGGCCGTAATAATAGAGGTCCATCGATTTATCGCCCACGGTCACCGTATGCTGTTTATCAAAGGTGATATCCGGCATCACAATATCCGGGTGGGGTGAACTTTTTATATTATCAACACAGCGCTGCTGGGCCACAAACTGCGCGCCTTCTTGCTTAAAAATCGCACCACCTGCTGCATGGTCCCAATGGGCATGGGAATACACCACATACTTAACTGGCTGGTCGGTAATTTTTGCAATCTCCTGCCGGTAGACTTTGGCAGCATCTGCACTGATAGGGTCAGTTACAATCACCCCTTGGTCGCTCACTAAAAAGATACTGCGATAAGCACCCCAGCGAAAGGCATATAAGCCCTCAGCCAACTGCTCGGTTTCCGTGGGGACAATGCCTGGTGGTGCATATTGCGACCAGGCTGCTGGCATAAAGCAGCACAGCAGCAAGGTCAAAATAGGGCGAAAGCGGTTAGGCACTTATTCGGGTCTCCCGGGTAAAATACCCCCGTAGAGCACCACACCATCAACCGGTTTGGACTGCCAAAGCTCTTGAGAGAACCTTGGAATAGCCATCGCCGCTACCGGGAAGCACTCGACAAACTGGCTGGGTTGAATATCAAGCTTATGCAGGGCATAGCAGAAGAAATCTTTTTCCGTTAAATACCAAAAACCACGGGCTTTAGTATTGGTAGAGACTTTACCACTGGGGTGGAAGTAGGCTTCAAAAATAATTTCTTCTTCGCCGCTATTCATCCGGTAGCGCACGGTATTGCTCATCATATGGTTCCAAAAACTGGGGAAGCGTTCTTCCGGCGGCAGAGATTTATCATCGGCCTTTTCGGTCATGGCATTTTCCGGGCGAGGCCAGCTGGCAGCACCGGTTTCTACCATCATAAAAGAAATCAAACCCAAACGAAGCTTGCCAGGCACTGGCTCCGGGATACCCATGGTATTACCGGGAATATATTTTTTGGGGTTTTTTAGAAACTGGTTTAAATGCTCAGGGGTCCACTGAAAACCTGCGGCTTTCATTCCGTCTGAAAAACTAAAGCCCGGCTTGGCCCCGGCCTTGCGCTCAAACATATTCCATAGCGCAGGGCCGGTCAGGTCCATACTGTCTTCCGCCAGAGTATGGCAGGCACTACAACGCCCCTGAAAGGTTTTTTTACCCTGGAAATAATCCGCATACTTTAATGCATCCGGGCTAATGGTTGTTTCTGCAAATAGCGCTGGCGCCAGCAGCAAAGGTATCAGTAACAGCTTTTTGAACATTTAGGTAACTACCTCATAAAAAATACGTTTAGCTTTGTCTTTGCCAATAAATTTTGATGTCATACCCTGGGCTTTATCCCGGGTGCGAATATCTTCTTTAAAATGATCATGAAAATCAGCAATGGTTTGCAGGCGTTCGCTATCAACGGTTTTTTCGTTCTCTGCCACCAACTTTAAATAGTGATTGAGATACTCCAGCGAACAGTTACTCAGATCATCCAAACGATCTTGCTTAAACAAACCATACACCGTGCAGTCATGCTGGTAGGCTTTCATCCACTCCGGGTAACGGTCCATGCATTCAAACTCAGGGTAAGTGGCTTGAATAGCATCCAGCGGTTTTACCCATTTATCCAAATACGCCTGATCATCAAAGGGGCAACAAACATTAAAGTGGCTAATGACTTTGCGACCGGTAATTAAAAAGAAAAATAGAAAGATCGGCGCATCACTATCAGCTTGCGGGTAAAAAATCATCGTCAGGGCATCCAGCGCCGGGACTTTTACCGTCATTCTCAAGGCACCAATTCTGGGAATACTGCCCGCAGCCCAGTTATGACAACTGACCGTCACTAATTTTAGAAAGGCCTTGTTATCTGAAATATCAGCATCAACCTCTACCTCTTCAAGAGGCATATATTGGCTGACCTTATCAAGTACCGCCTGTAATCGCTGATCCTGGTTCATTATTTTTTCTCGCTGGAAAAGCCCATCAACTTATAGGCTGGCCACAATACAATCAGTAAAATAAACAACAACCCATACTCCATTAACGGCACCTGAAAAGCCCGATAAAATTCCTCTACACTGGAACGCGCCGGATAGTACAAAGCCATTAGCACAGCGCACAGCGCCACTAAAGCCCACTGTGTTTTTACCGACAGCTTCAAACCATGCATCTGGGTAATTAAAAAGACTACAATAAAGCCAAAAAAGAAACGGGCTGTGGCCACTTCACCCTGCTGTACAATCGCCACGGCTATAGCGTGAATCACAACAAACATTTCCAAAAACAAGGTCCAGCTACGGTTGATATGCATCCGGGTAAAAAACAAGCTGCCCTGCAAGATCAATAATAAAATATAAAAAGTACCTAGCAGATGGCCATAGGTGATCTCAATCGGGTGATACCAAAAGGTATAGATAATGGCCCAGGAAAAGTAATAACCATGATAGCGCCGCAAAAAGGCACCAGCCTCTTTTAATAAAGGTGCCCGTTTGCCAAAGAACATACCGCGGCGTTGATTTTCCATAATCAAAATAAACACCAGCATAAAAGTGACCGAACCAAAGGAGGTGGCCTCATGGACATCCTGTGCCGTAGCGTCATACCAGATTTTTGTTTGCAGAATATGCAAACCCACAAAAAATGCATTGGCGGCTAAAGCCCAGATATTAAAACTATGCAGGCCGTTAGTGTATTTTGGTTTTTTGCCTTTGGCATAAATATGCTGAGCATAATAAATAATACCCCAGGCCGTAATCTGGTGAAGTGCATAACCACTCCAGGCGGTAAAGCGAGTCCAGAAGGTAGGCTCTGCTAATTGCCAGCGGTACCAGAAACCTTCCCGGTAAGGCGCTAACACCACATCTTCACTATAGGGGCCAACAATCCAGACAACAGCCATAATAGCCACACAGCCAGCCATACCCCACCAGATGGAAAAGGTTTTTTCTTGGCTACTGCTGTGCTGTTCAGTCATAGGACAATTCAGGCTAAATAGTTTTTGTTATAGTCGTGCCGCCAACCGGTCTGATAAGCGGTTAAAGCTTTCAATATGTTGCTCTGCTGTTCTTGCCGTGGCTTTAACACTCTCGCGATCAGACATGGCCTGATACCAACGTGAAATTAACGGGTAAGCGGCCAAGTTAATACCGACCTTTTGCTCTACCATGGGCATACGTTCAAAAAACGTATAAAAGTTAATATCCACCAGGCTAAGCTGCTGACCAAACCAATAAGGGCCCTCACCACTAAATACAGCAAAACCGTTATCTTCTATAGTTTGCAATTCGGCTTTAAGTTTTTCTGTTAGCTGCTGCAATTCTTGTTGATCTTTTTTCACGCCAATATAAAACAGCGTACTGGCAAAAGCTGAAAATTTATCAACCCAGATTCTGGCCTGCGCCCTTAACACTGCATCTGCTGGCATTAACGCCGGCTGTGGCCATACCTCATCGATATACTCATTAATAATGGCGCTTTCAAATAGCCGATGTCCGTCATGCACTAAAACCGGCACTTTGCCAGAGGGAGAAGCTTCAACAAACCAATCTGGCTTATTAGCTAAATCCACTTCGGCAAAATCAAAGTCCAAACCTTTTTCCAACAAAGCAATGCGGGTACGTTGCGCATAGGGGCAACCATCATTGCTATAGAGTTGGATTGATGCCGCCATATTAGTAATGCATCATAATGGTTTTAGTCTCCAGATAAGCATGCAATGATTCTTCACCCATTTCACGCCCCCAACCCGATTGCTTATAGCCACCAAGCCCACCATTGATATCTGACATGGTATGGGCATTAATACCGACGATGCCCGAACGCACACCTGCGGAAATACGCATAGCAGTACCAATATTTTCTGTCCAGACACTGCCGTTTAAACCGTATTCGGTATCATTGGCCTGCACTAAAATTTCATCAATATCGTCGGTTTCCAGTTTAATCACGCTAAGCACTGGGCCAAAAATTTCTTCACGAACAATACGCATATCGCGATTGGCATCGGCAAATACTGCAGGACGCATAAAGTTACCGGGGCGATCCAATTGATCACCTCCGGTAATTAATTGCGCACCTTCATCTTTACCCGACTGCACATAACCTTGCACACGCTCCAACTGACGAGCGGAGACCAACGGCCCCAAGGTGGTTTCTGGATTTAAACCTGGACCGATCATTAAGCTATCAGCACCGGCGGCCAAACCATCAACAAACTGGTTATACACATCTTTATGAACCAGCATTCTTGAAGGGCAGACACAGTTTTGGCTTTGCAGAAAGTAGCCCTGCTGCACGGCCATAGGGATGGTTTTATTCAGATCAGCATCAGGCATAACAATAAACGGCGACTTGCCGCCCAATTCCAAAGTCACTTTTTTCAAGTTTCCTTTGGCCGCTTCAATAATTTTCTTACCGACTTCGGTTGAACCGGTAAAAGAAATTTTATCCACATCGTTATGCTCTGCCAGTGCGGCACCTGCGATATGGCCGTGCCCCGGAATAATATTGATAACACCGGCAGGGAAGCCTGCTTGTTGGATCAAACGACCTAAAAACAAGGCGGATAAAGGGGTGTGCTCATCCGGTTTTAAGACCACGGTACAACCGGCTGCCAGCGCTGGCCCCAGTTTCATAATGGTCATACCCAGCGGGAAATTCCAGGGCACAATTTGCGCGGCAACACCCACAGGTTCTTTGCGGGTCATTAAGAAGCGCTCCATACCGGGAACAGGGAAAGGGTCCTGCGCCAGGGTTTCACCAGAAATTTTGGTGGGCCAACCCGCGTAATAACGCAGCCAGTCACGGGCAATAATCGGCGCCAGGTTGGCTGCATTGGTCATTGGCATACCGGTACACAGCACTTCCAGCTCTGACAGGATTTGCATATTCTGCTCAACCAGATCCGCCAACTTTAATAATAATTCAGCGCGGGCCGTGGCACCCATAGTGCGCCATGGGCCGCGATCAAATGCTTCGCGGGCTGCCGCTACTGCAGCATCGACTTCAGTTTGACCGGCACCGGGTACGGTCGCAATCGACTCGCCAGTGGCAGGGTTAATAATATCAAGGTCGCCGCCGGTTCCACCGGTCACCCACTCGCCATTAATAAGCAGGGGCTGTTCAGACTCAAGAAAGGCTTGAGTGGCTGCGGAAATCGCAGGTGTGTCGATTATTTCTGGCATGGTTTACTTCTCTCTTTTAAACATCTTTTTAACAGCCCTTAGCGGCTGCCAAATACTTTATTCACTAAACGCTGCTCAGCTTCCGGGACAAAACCCGGCGCCTTTTTGCGCACATACAGGCCGGCAAATACCAACAAAAAATTGGCCATACCGATTAATACAAACGGTGCCGCTGGACCAATCTGGTCAAACATACGGCCGCCTATCCCGGTGGCCACCAAAATACCAACAGCACCAAACACATTAAACATTCCAACCACACTGCCGCGCTCACTTTTTGGCGCCTCCTGGCCAATTAAAATCGTGCCGCCTAAAAAGGCACTGATTTGCCCAATGCCCATCACAATAAAAATGGGAATAGCAGCAGACTCCAGCGGGTTATCAATCAAAGCCGGCAAGGTAAAACCAATACCGCCTAAAAACATACAAAAGGTAACACCGGTAATCCGGTTAACCTTATCCATAAAAAAACCAATAATCGGCGAAAACACCAGTGCCGACGATTGAGTAATCACAAAAATAATGGTGCCCTTTTGGGTAGCTTCCGCCACCGTCAGCCCCATGGCCTGACCGGTACTCACTCCCCAGGCCATTAAAAAGGTACCCAGTATCACTACATCGCTACGAGCGACAAAGGCCGAGGCATAAGCCAGCGCTATACGCGGGTTTTTTGCCTGTTTAAAACCAGCACGAGCCAGTTCAATGCTGCTTTTGGATTCCTCATGGCTAACCGGCGCCCCCGGCTTTAAACCCAGCCTTAAGACCAATGCCACCAACAAACAAATACCCACCACAACAAACAGGGCATAACGACCGGCGGTAACGCTATCCACCCCCGCATCCACAAAGATCGAAGGCAGACGACCGTAAACCGCATTTAGAGTCACCACCCCAAGGCCATTAAGCACACCGATAATGGCAATCATCTTGCCCCGGATGGCATTCTGCGGGTAATCCGCCGCTACCGTCGCTAACATCCCGGTAGAACAGGCGAGACCCGCTGCGTAAATCACTCGAAACAGCGTTAACTGCTCCAATGATTCGGCAAAGGGATATAAGCCATAACCCAGGGCAAAAGCCAACATACCAGCCACATAAATGGGGCGGCGGCCAACTTTATCGGCAGCCACGCCAATCGCTCCAAACAGCAGGATCTGGGTAATCTCAGTCCAAAAGGCCAGATTACCAGTAATCGTACCCCACTCACTCGATGGGATATTCAGATTTTCCCAGAGGATATAGGTGGTTGCCGCAGACACCACCGTGAGTATGCCAATGGTAAAAAAACTGCCAAAAAACAGGGCTAAACAATGGCTTTTACTCACGCCGGGCTGTAACCAAATTGGGCCCAGCTTTGCTTGTGTTTGGTCTATATCCGTTTGTGACGTCGACATGCTGGCGGACCCTTCTTATTGGTATTAGCTAGGGCTATTCGCTGGCCTTAGCGATTGGCATTCGCAAACAGCCAGTTTTTCCCAGTTAGGTAGTTAGTTCAACCGGAGTAAGTGTAAAAAGATGTAAATTCGCCTTTACACCACTCCCCTGACAGGCTGCCAGCCCTTATGATTAGCCATCAACAAGCCGGATGTGAAGATAATGAAAATAATAGTTACAGGGCTCAAAATACTCGCTGTTATCGTCGTTCTGCTTATGGTTGCCGGAGCCGCCTTTAGCTTTGGCTGGCTAGGCAATGAACTCACCACCAAGACTCATGCCTCTGAAGAAGCCCTGGCTTCCCTGGCCTCCTCTGATGCTGTTGTCATTAGCGAACAGCGCTGGATCACCTTTACCCCAACCAGCAAAGTACCCAAGACGGGCTTTATCTTTTACCCCTGCGCGCTCTGCGATGCCCGCGGCTTTGCCCCCTTACTAAAAGAGATTGCTGCAACAGGGTTTCTGGTGGTGCTGGTGCCCATGCCCAGTAACTTTGCCATTTTTGATGCCGACCGCGCGCTGGAGGTAAAACAAACCTTCCCCGCCATAGAGCACTGGGTGATTGGCGGTCACTCCATGGGCGGCGGCTCATCCGCTATGTTTCTGCATTCACACCCCGACAATACCGATGGCCTGTTAATGTGGGACTCTTTTACCTATGAAAGCTATAACATCAGCGAACAAAGCCTGCCGGTATTGACCATTTATGGGGATAGCCATCATTCACCCGAGCGCCCCGCCCAGTTTGAAGAGGCCAAGCAATATATGCCGCCCCATGCCCGCTATCAGGTGATAGCCGGTGGTGACCATTTTCAATTTGGCCACTTCAGGGCTGAAGATATTGCCCACCGCACCACGGCGACGATCCCGCGGGAGCAGCAACACCAGCAAATCATTGCGCATTCGGTCGCTTTTTTGACTGCTATTGAGCAGGGAACACGATAAGAAATAGAAAATTTGATAATTATTAAATTTTTATTTCCCAGCTTGGCGATACTGCCTGTTTTAAATAGGTCATAAACCACTTCGGAGACACTCCATGGCGAACAAGAACCACCCACCGGCGAATCAAACACCAGAACCCACTGCCCCCAGCCTGTCACGGCGCGGCTTTATAGCTGGCAGTGTTGTAGGTGTAGCCGCTGTGACCGCAGGCTGCGCCGCGGCGGGCTCTGCCAGTGCCAGTAGCGGTGGCGATAGTGTGAGCGTTGCTGCCGCCAGCAATAGTGCCAAAGCTTTATCGCCTGATATGCCCTTTGATGATTTTCGCCAACACCTGCAAGCTCTGGAAGAACGCGGCCTATTACTGCGCTTTAAACGACTGGACCAGGATGCCTATGAAATGACGGCCTTAATGTACCGCCTGGTTGAGGAACATGGCTGGACCAATGCCCCCGCCATTTTGGCCGAAGAGGTCAAAATCAATGGCGAGTGGATTAAAGGCCCGGTGGTAGCCAATCATCAGGGGCACTGGCATAGCGAAGCCATTACCTTTGGTCTTGATCCTGTACCCAATGACCCCACCGCCAGCTATCGCAAAGCGATTGATTTTCTGGCAGAGAAGATTACTAAAGGCGTTTATCCGCAAATAGAACCTGTCAGAGTCGATAACGCCAACGCGCCTTGTAAAGAAGTGGTACTGACCGGCGATGACATTGACCTGAATAGATTTGCCTTTATTCAGTCCAACCCCGCCGATGGCGGCCGCTATATTGATACCGGCTCTATCTTTACCTCCGACCCGGAAGGTGGCCCCAATTTTGGTACCTACCGCTGCCAGATTCACGGCCCGCGCCTAATCAGCGTTAACTCTGAACCCAACCAGACCGGCTGGAAACATATTATGGCGGCTAAAGAGCGGGGTGAGAAATTTGCTCCCATCTCTATTGTTGTTGGCCAGGACCCCTATGTCTGGATTGTTAGTGGCTCCCGCGTCATCAATCGCTTTCTAAGCAAAGGCCCGGTTGATGAACTGGCGGTTGCTGGCGGCCTGCGCGGCAAGGCGCTTGAAGTTGTCAAAAGTGAAACCAACGACCTGATTATCCCCGCTCATGCGGAGATAGTCATTGAAGGTGAAGTGCGTTTTGATTTACCACCGCAACCGGAAGGCCCCTTTGGTGAAATGATGGGTTATATGGGCCCACAAAAAGCCGACAACTTCACCATGGTCGTTACCAAAGTTACCCACCGCCGTGACCCCTGGGTATTAAATGTCTTTACCGGCGCCACCCGTGGCTATAGCACTGCGCCAACTACCGCGCTCTATAACAACAATCTAAAACGCTTAGTGCCGCAGTTAATTGAAATACACTCACCACTGCACGCCCCGGCATTACCTATGTTCGCATTAAAAAAACCAAAGCGGGTCAGGGCATAAAAGCCGGTAAGCGGTTGGCAGCCATTGTGCCGATTTATAAATTAATTGTCGTCGTCGATGAAGATGTTGATGTGCTGGACACCTTGCAGGTTGATAACGCCATCGCTGCCCGCTGGCAACCGGAAGATGCCTACGCCATTGTTGGTGGGCGCGGCATGCCACTGGACCCCAGCCTTGCCGAACAGGGCCCTACATTTAAAGGCTCTAAAATGGTGATCGATGCGACCAAACCCTTCCCTGAAGAAGGCCGGGAGACACCCTTTTCAAAACGCAACCGCGAGTGGCTGGATGAATTAGCCCCAGATGCCATTAGCGCCGTTGATAAAAAATATGCTGACATCATCAACGGCGGCAAAAAGTGGTAAGTCAATAATTAACGGAGATAATAATGGACAATAATGCATTCGTACTTAACCGTCGCGCCTTAATGCTCGCCGGGGCCGGACTAGCCACGGCCAGTGTCGCCGGCTGTGCAACAGCAACAAACCAGCCGGTTATGGGTAATAAAAAAGATCACTGGACCGAAGAAGAACAGGCCAACGTGGATTTAGTGACTCGTTTTTGTGATGACTGGTCGCGAATGGATGCGGAGTACCTAACGACCTTTTTGGACGAAAAAATTATTTACCAAATGTTTGAAGGCCGCCCTGATATTGTCGGCAAAGATGACTTTATTAAAGTGTTAGATAAATTTTTAAAGTCGATGAAAAAAGTGGAATGGATTACCCGCAACTCTGAAGCGATTGGGCCGATTGTGATTAATGAGCGCTTTGATCACTTTTATGCACAGAATGATAAGCGCAGTATGCACTTTGAAATTGCCGGTTATTTTTTAGTAAAGAAAGGCAAAATCCAGGTATGGCGTGATTTTAGTTTGCCTGGGGGTATGAGTAAGGTTGGGCCCTTAGTACCTAGGGATTAGTACCTAGGGATTAGCACCTAGGGGTTAGCACCCAGGGGTTAGTACCCAGAGATTAGTACCCAGAAATTAACCACAGCCACTAGTTAATCGCCTCGCCAACCAATCCAGCACCAACTGATAGGTTGCCGGGCGTTTTTATGTAGATTTAGATTATGCCCAACCCCTGCCAGAATAAGAGTGTCTACACAGGCAGACTTTGGAAATAACGACTGCTCATAATCGGCCACTTTTTGAGAATCCTTACAGGATAGTTCGCCACCACAGACCACAAAATCATCTTCACCGGTAACAATTAATACCGGCACCTCAATATTGCTAGCGGGCATTTTAAAATATTTCAGCATTGAAATAATTTCAGCCACCGTTAAGGTCTGACGATTTAATTCATCAACTACTGGCACCTGCGGGTCAGTATTAGCCAGGGTATAAAAAATATCTTTACGGGTATTGGGTTTTGATAGCATATAGACCGGGTCAACAATATCTCCGGCAAAGTCACTGGCAAACATTGCCAGTTCCGTGCCGTCGCGCATAGCCAGATTAAAACCCGGGTTAGAATTATGCAGAAAACCGGTCAGAACCACCCCCTCAAGCTGCCTTGAATAGTCCCCCGCATGGACCATGGCAATCACAGAACCCAAAGAGTGCCCCACAGTAACAACGCTATTAACCGACTTCTCAGCCTGCAAAAAATCAATCAGCTGTGAGAGCACATAAACCTGATTTTCAACATTGACCAAGATGCCAAAGGGGTGGTCGCTGGCACCAATACCGGTTCGATAATAATTAAACGTGGCATAGCCCGCTCGCAGCGCGGCACGCTTATAGGAATAGGTATCTGGTTGATAGGGGAAATCCCAATAGACCGGACCATAACCGGCACCGGCGATAAGCACTTGTAAAGTTTTATCGGCCAACTGCCCAGTCCAACAAAGCTCACCGACAATATCAAACTCAAACCAGCTACCGGGGGTTAAGCGAGTGGGGATACGATAATCTTCGCAAGTCAGGCCTTGCAGATCAAAGGCCGACAAGCCCTCCCCTGCTGGTAGAATAACCGGAGTTTCAATACCCCTTAGATTAATCAGGCCCACTAATAACCAGAGGCTTAGTAGTAACAGAACCGCTGCTATTATTTTTTTTATCATCGTGTCTATTCATTTTTGCTATGTCGATGGCAGTGTATTATCAATAATCGCCATAGCAAACATCAATTTTTGTAAAGATCACAATTAATCACTAGGCACCCGCTGCCATCTACAGTAGATTTACCCTATCAATAACAACAACCGAGACTTGGCCAATGAGCAAATCCAACCAGCACGATCCTGATGGCACGCTACTTCCTATAAAAGTCGATAGTACCTCAAACGGTGAGTATGAACCTCTGCCACTAGAGCGGCGCAATGTCGTTGCCAATGCTGAAGCCCACAAAACCGCCACCGACAATGCCAAACGACTCGGTATGAAGCGTCGCGGCTTTCTAACCTCTATGGTCGGTGCTGCCAGTACATTGTTAACCTTTAATGCAGTTAATGCCGCGGCGGGTAAAAAAGGCGGCTTTTACGATCTGCCTGAAGAAGCTGGCCTCGATGTTGCCCTGGCCGATGATATTTTAGGTAAAAAAGACTTTATCTTTGATATTCAGGGCCACCATGTGGGCGACTATGAAAGCTGGCGTACCGGTATCAAAAACAAAGTCTCCCCCGGTTTTAAATTTTTTGCCCCTCATTATGCCTGTGACTATGCCAATAAAGATGATGACTTCGGCCATGTGGCCTGCCTGACCGGTGACTCTTATATCAAAGAAGTATTTATGGATAGTGATACCGATATGGCGGTACTGTCTATTGGCCCACTTTATGAAGAGCAAATGCTACCCACCTATTCAGAAGCTGCCGCCACCCGCGATGCTGTAGCCGCACTGGAAGGCACCAAGCGTTTATTAATTCATGGCCGCTGTATGCCCACCTACCAGCGCGACCTGGACACCATGCAGGAAGTTGCCGAGACCTGGAATATTTCGGCATGGAAATCTTATACCCAGTTTGGCCCTAACCGTACCGGCTATTATCTGGATGACGATATTGGCCAGAAATTTATTGATAGCGCCCGTAAAACCGGTGTTAAAAATATCTGTGTTCACAAAGGCCTGCCACTACCGGTGATGGGTAAAGAAACCTATAAGTACGCCAGCCCAAAGGATGTTGGCCCCGCCGCCAAAAACAATCCCGATATGACCTTTATGATTTATCACTCGGGTTATGAGCATAAAAAGAAAGAAGGCCCCTACAATCCCAATGCAGAAAAACTTAGCGGTATCGATACGCTGATTAAATCGCTGCAAGATAATAATATCCCTCGCAATACCGGCAATGTGTATGCAGAACTGGGCTCTACCTGGCGCGACCTGATGAAGGACCCGGATCAAGCCGGCCACGCTATTGGCAAGCTGCTGAAGTATGTGGGTGAAGATAGAATCTTATGGGGCACAGATTGTATTTGGTACGGTTCGCCGCAAGACCAGATTCAAGCCTTCCGTACCTTCCAGATTTCTGAGGAGTATCAGGAAAAATACGGCTACCCGAAAATGACCCCGGAAGCTCGCGCCAAGATTTTTGGTTTAAATGCAGCGGTACCTTATGGCATTAGCACCGGCGATATTAAAGTGGCCACACTGCAAGATACTATTGCAGTAACCAAGGAAAATTATTTAAATAATCCTGAGCCTTCTTTTGTCACCTATGGCCCTAAAACGCGTCGTGAGTTTTTGGCCTTGCAACGTCTGGAGATGGATGAGCTATTAAGCGGTCGTTAGTGTTAATTAGCGGAAGCTAGTGGAGTGGAGTGTATGGGTGAGGGCTTATGTTTCAGGGGACGCTACAAGTTCGTCCATGTACCCAAAGCACTCCCTTCAGTCGCGGGGCAGGCCCAAGGCTCGTGAAAAAGGTCCCTCTTTTTCACGCCCCTGAAACATAAGCCCTCACCCACACCTTCAATTTCTCGCTGTAATTTGAACGCTGAAAAAAATAGATGCACAACTAAAAACTTGAAAAAGTTTGCAAACGTGACGCTAGAGCTTAGGTGGGTAGAAGGTTCCGGGGCCGTCGTTGGCAGGGATGCCAACGAAGAGCGGCCATGGATGGCGAAAAGCGTGCCCCGGAACCTTCTACCCACCTAAGCTCGTTCCCAAGCTATCTACTCGCCCAAACCACCACCAAAATCGCTATTTCACACAGCAACACCATAGTGCGAAAAATCATCAAGCCGCTTTAATCATCTTGAGTAATTTACCACTACCCCGCAAACCCAAAATCTTCATTGCGGTCACCATCCCCGCCATTAAAGCACCCACCACACCACAACTGACAATATCCTGACCCGTTAAATATAAACCGGGGATTTTAGTTTGCGGTGTTAACCACTCCTGCTCAAAGCGATGCCTGGTGTGTGCCAAACCATAAGCTTCACCGTGTTCATAGCGGCAGAAATAATCCGTGGATAACGGCGTAGAGGTTTCGTAATAATCTATTTTTCCTTCTAAATGCGGCATCTGCTTAAATAGCGCAGCTAACATCCGCTGCGACAACTCTTCCTTAAAGGCTTCATAGTCATCGCCGCGCTTGCCCCAGGTTTTATCTGCCCACTGACGGTACTCCTCAAAATCACAGGGGCCGGTAACAATCTCAATGGTTGAACGGCCAGGATAGCGGCGCTGGAAATCGGGGTCTTTTGCTGAGGGGAAAGAAACATAAACCACAGGGAACGGACTTTTAGGGTCAGCCTCTGCCGCCGCCACATTGCCATCGTGATCGGCACTGGGGTAAATCCATAAATTGGTTTTTGGCAGATCTAATTCTTCAGGGGTGCCTTTTAAGCCAATATACATACCCAGGTGAGACATAGAGCGCTCTACTGATTCAGCTTTTTGTTGATAGCCCAATGATTGACTGATACTGCTGGGCAGCAACTTGGTAAACGTATTGATCGCACCGGCATTACTAATAATAGTGGGAGCAAAAATCTTATGGCCATCTTTCATGGTAACACCCGTAGCGCGGCCATTATCAATAATAATCTCTGTCACATCCGCATAGGTAAAAACATCACCCCCTGACGTTTGAATTTGCGGAATAATCGTTTCGGCAATTTTGGAAGCGCCACCAATAGGATAAAAACCACCGTGCAAATAATGACGGGCAATAATGGCATGCATAACAAAGGTAGATTTTTTTGGAGGTAAACCGTGATCACCCCACTGCCCACATAACACAGCAATTAACTTTTCATTATCCGTTAAGCCTTTTAATACACTGTAGGTATCCTGAAAGACATAGTCAGGCACTTTGTTTTTGCCTAACAAACCTTTAACGGCGAGCAAGCCTTTGGGCAAAGCTTTTTGCTGGGTGATTTGCCCCATATATTTATTGGTTTTACTGATTAACTCAACATAGGCATCAATAGCGGAGGCTTCTTCCGGGAAGTGTTTTTTTAATTCGTTTTTAAAATTCTCTTTGCCCGCCACAAAGTCAAAACTTTCTTCACCTAGAATAATCCGGTCATAGACCGGGTCCATTTCCGCCCATTGCAACTGGCCGTTACTAATAAAATCAAATAAACCACGACCGGCGGTTTTGGCTCCCATATCACCGATATAATGAACACCCACATCCCACTCATAACCGTTTCTATCATAGGCATGAGTAAAGCCACCGGCGGTATAATGCTGCTCAAGCACCAGTACCTTTTTACCCATCTGCGACAACAAAGCTGCCGAGGTTAGCCCCCCATACCTGAGCCAATCACAATCACATCATAGTTATCATCGACACGGTTTGGGCGGTAGCGGGTACCAATTCTTAACGTGCTGGGCTTTAAGCCCTTGGAGGGCTTAGCGGCTGCTTCTGTAGTCATGGTCGACATCCTCATGCATACTCAATTAGTTGAATAATATGCCCACTACTTTATACTCAAATAATTGAATATACAACTGTACTGGCTTATGCTGTCAAAATTACTATAAGCCGTTGAAATAATTGAATAAATGGATCCTGTATGTCACTTAAACACGCCCTGTTAGCCATGCTTGATATCGACAAAGGCTCTGGCTATGACCTGATCAAGCGGTTTGATCAAAGTGTCGCTTTCTTCTGGCCATCCAGTTTTCAGCAGGTTTATAAGGAATTAACCTGGCTTGAGGATAAAGGCTTTATTCTGGCGGAAGCCGTTAACCAACAGGGTAAGCCGGATAAAAAAATTTATCAGGTGACGGATAGCGGTGGTGAGGAATTGCAGCGCTGGTTAAGTTTGCCAGCCAAAGAAATGAAGATTAAGGATACGTTTTTAATCAAGGTCTTTGGCGGCCAACGCAGCACCCCTGAACAACTGCTGGAAGACCTGCATCGGCAGCAGCGACAACATAAAGAAAATCTGGCCAGCTATAAAACCATTGCCCACAATCTAAAACAACTTAGCCCCGCCAAATTTAAACAATACGCCCTCCCCTATCAAACACTAAAGCTGGGTATTCGGTTTGAAGAAACCTGGTTAGAGTGGAGCGAAGAAACCGAGCTGTTGTTAAGCCGTGGAGATATTGGGTAAATTATTGTGAGCAGTGGCACTCTACAACTGCTGCTCTGTTTATTCCTTGGCTAACAGACGAGCCATAGCGCAAAGCCCTTGCTTTTTCCTCTTAAAGTGCAACACTGTTGCACTGGATCCCCCTTTAGGCTGTGTAAACAATAACGCCCAATCATTGTTACGCCCTTGCCTTGTATTAATACTTATTCTTCAAACGGACATGGAATTTAATTATGATCAATAACCCTATCAAGCGCCGGTCAATACACGCTTTCTCACTACCCCTAATGGGATTATCCACAGCAGTGCTTATGTCGCCTTCTATAGCACTGGCAGAATCTGAAATTGCCTGGATGATGGGCGGGCAAATTAGCCATAAAACACAAGAGCTGGATCAATTACTGGATAGCGAACTGTCTTTTAAAGTGGTCAGTTTAACCGCCAGAGCCGGCTATCGTGATTTTTATGCCGCGGTAAATCTCTCCCAGTCATTTGATGATGCCGATGTTAGCGAAGAGGGAGAAACAGGCGATGCCAGCCGTGAGGATTACGATATTACTCTAGGCTGGAATATCACTCCCGAATTTACCGTCTTTGGCGGCTATAAAACCGGTGAAACTGAAATAGACTTTAAAGCACGCGACTCGGTTATTGAAGATGCCGAAGGTGATATCACCGCTGCTTTTACCGATACCTTTGAAGAGTCTGGCCTATTCGTTGGCGTGGGTTATGGCATTTCCCTCGGCACTGCCGGGCAGTTGGGGTTTAGTATTGCCTATGCCGATATGGACGCCGACAATGACCTCACTGGCACACCGGATGAAGGCGATATGGATGAAGAGGACGATGTTGATTTTGATGATCTAACCGGTACATTCAGCGGTGATGTCAGTGGCTACAGTGCGGCTGCTCAATGGAGTATTCCACTGAGCGACAGTCTCGTCTATCAGGCAATTATCCGCTATAACAGCTATGAGCAAGAAATTGACGATACTGTGCAGGGTGTAAAAGTGAGCTTTGATGTCGATGAGCGTTTTTATGAAATGGGCATGGGCCTGTTATACGTTTTTTAACGCCAGACTATTAGCCATTGGATAAATAATCCAAGCCTCCCTATATCTGGCTTATAGCCTGATATAGGGAAGTTAATTAAGCAAGCGCATCCTCGGCTACAAAGTATTTAGGATCTTCGATCACATTCACTTCAACCATATTGCCAGCCTTTTTCAATAGCTTGCGACACTCTGCACTTAAATGCACCAGGTGCAGGGTTTTACCTGCATTAACATAGCGCTCCGCTAAAGTATCTATAGCCTCTAGCCCCGAATGATCGGCCACTCTTGAACGGGCAAAATCAATCACCACATCATCGTTATCCGTGCTGGGGTCAAAGTGCTCAAGGAAAGAGGTAACCGAACCAAAAAACAGCGGGCCCGTTACGGCATAAACCGTAGAGCCTTTATGATCTTCTTTGGACTCGATGCGGATATGCTTGGCGTGATCCCAGGCAAATACCAGCGCAGAAACAATCACACCGACAACAACCGCCACCGCTAAATCCGTTGCGACGGTCACACCCGATACGGTAATCAGGATTAGCGCGTCACTGCGGGGGACTTTGCGCAGAATCCGGAAGCTACTCCACTCAAAGGTACCAATCACCACAATAAACATAACGCCAATCAATGCAGCCAGAGGAATTTTTTCAATCAGCGCTGAGCCCACCAGAATAAATAATAATAGGGACAGTGCAGCGGTAATACCGGAGAGGCGACCACGGCCACCGGAATTCACATTAATCATGCTTTGGCCAATCATCGCACAACCACCCATACCACCGAACATACCGGTGACGGTATTGGCAACACCCTGACCGATACACTCTTTATTACCGCGGCCGCGGGATTCAGTGATTTCATCTACCAGACGCAAGGTCAGCAAAGACTCAATCAAACCAATCGCCGCCAGAATAATCGAGTAAGGCAGGATGATCCAAAACGTCTCAAAACTAAACGGCACGGAAGGAATATGGAAAGTCGGCAGGCCACCTTTGATAGAGGCCACATCGCCTACAACGCGGGTATTTAAATCCAGCCCAAAGACCAATAAGGTCACCGCCACAATCGCTACCAGCGACGACGGAACCGCAGTGGTGAGTTTTGGCAGGAAGTGAATAATCATCATGGTGATGGTCACCAGGCCTAGCAACATATACAGCTGATCGCCTTCCAGCCAGGCCACATCGACAATCGAGCCTTCCATAAAGGTGCCATTTAACCAACCCGGCTCACCGGCAACACCAAACTGGCTTAACTGGGCCAGGAAAATCACAATCGCCAGGCCATTAACAAAACCCAACATAACCGGGTGTGGCACCATACGGATAAATTTACCCAGCTTTAAGACACCCGCCAGTATTTGCAAAAAGCCCATCAATACGACGGTAGCAAATAGATACTCAACACCATGGTCGGCAACCAGAGTCACCATCACCACGGCCAAGGCACCGGTTGCACCCGAAATCATACCCGGACGACCACCAATACAGGCGGTGATCAGACCCACCATAAACGCGGCATATAAGCCCACCAGCGGCTCAACACCCGCCACAAAAGCAAAGGCGACCGCCTCCGGCACCAGCGCCAGGGCAACGGTTAAGCCCGATAGCACATCATTTTTTACAGTGGCGACTTTACTTGGGTGAAACTCAAACATGTCATACTCTCAATCATGGCAAAAGCAGGCGCCTCACACGTAAAGTATGGCTCCTGACTAAAACAGGTTCTCTAATCGGCAGGAATTGTTGTTATAGGCCTTAGAAGGGTCGCGCATTCTAGCGAAAAGCCACCCCAAATTCAATGCAGCCCTTTAATGGCATAGCCCGCACCACTTTGAGTCAGCACCATAACGACATTAAGCGAAGCCCAACAAAGCTGGGGATTTTGTGTATAATGTCCCCCGATTGTTAATAAAGGCCCCTTTTCCATGGCAGCCAAACCAAAAACCGCAGCGTCAAAGAAGAAACAGCCAGACGCTAGCGAAACATCCCTTTCGATTGAAGAACAGACCGCGGCGTTTTTAAAAGCCGGTGGCGCTATTGAGCAAATTGAGTCCGGTGTCAGCGGCCAACAAAGCATGGCCGGGCCCAAGCACATTACGTTAAGCAATAAGCCAAAAAGCGAGTAAGCGCCACAAGGCTTCACCACAGCACTTTTTCAAAGACACTAAAAAGGCGAGCCTATAGCTCGCCTTTTTTCGTGTTTTCAGTGCCTTATTTTCAGGGCTATTGCAGTATCTAGCTACCAATCTTGCAGCTCTTCGGCACCCTCTTTACCCTCAACAACCGTATGGTAAAGCTCCAGAACATGGACTTTATCGCAGCCAACATAACCCTCACAGCCCGCACGATCCTTTTCCTTACCAAACCAAACCGCCACATCACCTTGCTGGGCCGCGGGGCCCAGATATTTGGCAGGGATATTAAACATATAAAAAGGTCGCTTGCCCTCACACAGTATTTTGATGGAATCAGGCGCCACCGTATAGCTGCTCAGCTTATAGTTACCGCGATCCGTCTTAAGATGAATATCGTCGGCATGCTCCCAGTCGCAGCTTTTCCCATCGACCAGAGCTTCTGAGAACCGCCCCACGGCCAAGGAGGCCGGATAATTGTCGGAGACCTCTGCACCCCGGCTATGCTCACCAAACACCGAGGCCTGACTAAGCTGGGACAGGGAAACCGCTACCAACAAGGGGATAAATCTCAACACAACACTACTCCTGACAAAACGATACTTATTATTTTAGGGCTAATCTCAAAGATGCCAACATTATATAGTGAGAAAGCGACGATAATGCGGCAAAAAGTGTGAATTATTCCGATAATAGATGCAACACTGTACAC